>CAZZBA010000001.1:0-52755 GCA_964652765.1 uncultured Victivallales bacterium
CGGGTACGCTGCCTGTGTATCGCTTCTGGTCTCCGCGGTTGAAAAAGCCCTTATTTACGATCTCGGAGGCGGAGAAGAACAATTGGATTGCCGATATGTCGGGTACTTGGAGCTATAAAGGGATTGCCTGGTATGCCTATGCATCGCCATCAGCGAATGCCCCGGCAAGCAGCATTCCGCAAAGCAAGGCCAGCACGGAGAGCATGTCGTCATCCATTATTGCAGACGCCGGGCAGGCAACCGAATTGCCGGGCGCGGTGACTTTTGGCCTGTCCTATGAGGTCGACGAGGTGGTGTCCGCGATGGTGCATGATCCGGCGGCAAACACCTTCACTCAGGTGCTGGAACCGACGTTGTCGCCGCGGGAACTCGTGATCCCTCCCCTGCCGTTCGGCCAGCGCTATTGGCTGAGCGTCATGAGCCACCACCTCGGCGAGGAGATGGATGTGCTCGCTTACGGCGGTTGGCTGGGCAGGGTTGCGGAAGTGCCTGGGGAAGCGGTTGAGACGGTCGATGCCGATGCCGAAATGCCCATGGGGCTGCCGGAGGAACACATCGTGCTTCCGCAAACGGAAGATGCGCTGACCCTGCGGCTTTACAGTCGGAGCGACAATAGCCTCATCCAGACCTTGACGGGGATCAGGGGCGGTTCGACCTATGTGCTTGGCGTTCCGGCCTGGAACCAGTGGTACCGGTTGGATATCGTGCACGAGTCCAGCGGAGCCGTGATAAACAAACTCTGGATCGGCCACATGCGCACCCATTAAGGGGGGGGCACTGCGTCGGAGACGATGCTGCTGCCCACACGTAGCACGGTCTCCCAGCAGAGTTTCTGGCAGGTCGTCAAGTTCAATTACAGATATTGTTCCCCCGCTTCGAGTTCAGCGAGAAAAAGGGGTAAGTCTACCAATCTAGCAATCGGCAGACCTGATTTTGATCGACATCTTCCATATGATTCCGTAGAAAGGTATCCATGTTATGCAATATCAGGAGATGCGAAGAATGAAGCAATCAGTCTTGGTGAATCTGTTTATATTTGTGGCGTTTGGTTTGGCGAGCGTGAACGATTGTACCGCCCAGGCCACGACATTGGCATTGGGTACACGTGCGCCGCGACCGGGCGGCGGTGGTGGCTCTGGTGATCTGGGGGGGAGTGCGCACATGCCTGCTGCTGAAAGTCCCGGACCTGACGCAAAAAGGCGCTTTGCCGTGGACCAAGTGTGGCGTCAGCCACAAGTTGTCAAGCCTATAGCCGAGCTTAACGTCGGGCTGGCAGAAATGCATTTGCAATGGGTCCAGATTGAGCCATCTGCCCCGGTCAACGGAAAGCCTAACTACCGGGGCGTTGATGATCTTCCCCCGCAAGAAAGGAAATTCCTATCGGATTTCGCCGCTACAGGTGTCGATCTTTCCTTGGTAATCGAATCCTCTTTTGGCCACTGGGCATTTGAGTATAGCGATAGTATTATGGTGGAGTCGCCCATGAGTGGAAAGCAGGTTTCGGGCTTTGTGAAACTGAATCCTGCACATCGTCAGGACTGGAAGAATTTCATTGCGTATCTTCTTTCGACTTTCCCCAATGTGCGCTACATCCAGATGGGAAATGAGCCCGAGAACGTATGGGTTAGCGGGGAAGGCTATGTGGAGGCGTTGCGTTTGGCCTATGACGCGGTGCGGGAATACAATGCACGTCATGGATCGGATGTCAAGTTGATGGCGGCAGGATTTAATCTGGGGCTCGATACCCTAAAGGCACCGGAATCTATCTTGCGGCATGTCCATGAAAAACATCCTCGGATCGATATCGAATGGGTCCGGCGGGAGCTCAATCTGCCCGAAAACATTACGCCACAGCTTGTCTTTCATGCCTCCCAGAAATTCCATGTGATCCTGTCCGTTCTGCTTGGTGACGCCCCGCCCTTTGATATCTTGACGATCCATCATTACAAAGGCCGGTCGTATGATGAGACTGAGCGTGGGATTCGTTGGTATCAGGGTGTCATGGAGAAGGGGGGCTACCAGCGACCGCTGTGGATTGACGATATGCATTCGGCCTATTTCCCGATAGCAGGTGTTCGGGGTACCCCCGAGGATCGGCGGATTTATAAGGCACTTAAGGAGGGGGATGCGGCGGCGATACAGCGCTACAACAAGGCGCAACCTGAGTGGCTCGTGAAAAAGGCCGCATGGAGTTTCGCGGCGGGTGTGGCGCGGCTGAAGTTTGCGCCTTTGGTCGATATACCTCGCTACTTCATGCCGGAGTGGCGGTATGCCGGACTACTCACAGAGAAATTTGACCTCAAGCCATCGTATTACACGGCCAAATTGCTGGTTCAGAAGATCGACTATTTCAAGGATGTGAAACGGCTGCGGGGAGACGTGTATCGCTTTAGCTTTGACCACAAAGACGATGTGTACATTGCCTGGGGAGCGAAAGTCGGGGGCGAGATTGACGCCAGCCGGGAGTTGGGCACGGGCGAGGTGCGCATTACCTATCTCATCAGTCAGTTGGATAGAAGAGGGGCGCCGGTTGTTCGCCCCTCCATCCAAGTGCCAACGACGCGGATACCCCTGACGGAAGAGCCGGTTTTTATCGAGAAGGTACGCGTAAACCGCTAGGGTATATCCTGGAGTAAGCGGCGGTAGGGCTGTAGGAAAGACTCGCGTACGGCTTCCCAGGTATAGCTGTTGCGTGCGACGCGCAATCCGTTGGCGGACATTTCCGCCATGCGGGCTCGGTCAGTCGTGATGTGCTCCAGTCCATTGGCAATATCTTCCGGGTCGGTGGCGTCTACCACGACGCCGCAGTTGGCGTCCCGTACGATGTCGGGCATGTCCCCGGTCGCGCTCACGACGACAGGCACGCCGCAAGCCATCGACTCGAAAAGTTTGGTTGGTGTTACGTGCCCGAAAGCCTCCTTGCCGTAAAGCAGCAGCGAGACGTCGAGAGTTTCGTATAGCCCGGGCAGGTCTTCCACATCGTATGCGCCCGTAATATCGACCAGGTCAAGGATGGGGGCCAGAAGGCGTTTGAAGGGGGCGGCATAGCCGTCGAATACCTTGCCGGCGATGCGCAGGCGGAAGGAGCAAGGGTCACCCGCTGCCGCACGGCGGGTGCAGAGTGCGCGGAAACCGGCGACGACCTCTTCGTAACCATTCCCGGCATATGCGGTTCCAAGGCGCCCGATGATCAATCGGTTTCCGGTAAATTGCCGGGGTTCAGCTCGCAACAGAGCCCGGCCTGGGTATGAGCCTACCTGGGCTATCCGCTGCACCCCGGCGGCGCGAAAGGATTCCATCTGGTGGGCATTATGCACGAATACCTGATCAAAGCGGCCAGCGCATTTTTTCTCAATCCAGTCCACCATGCGCGTCATGCGGTTGTAGCGGGCCGGCCAGAACCCCAGGAAATTATCGGGCTCGCAGATATCAGCGACGGCACGGGCGCGCCCGCGCCGCGCGGCCAGGAGTGCTACCGGCAACATGGCAACGTTCACGGCATGTACGACATCGGACGGATGTCGCTGGAGATACCGGTAAACGGCCCCGTTGAATTTGAGATGGTTGGGAGCATTGGCCGGTCCGCGGCTGACGCCCCCTGGGATTCGGAACCGGATGATTTCAATACCGCAGACCGTCTCGCGTTCTGGAAGCGAACAGGAGCGATCCCAGGCCAGAACGGTCACGCGACAGCCTTCCTCTCGCAAGGCGATAGCCTGGAGCAGCACCCGCCGGTACCAGCCGTCGTAGGGCATGAAGCCAAGCGAGTATAGAATTGTGACGTTGCGATTGCTCATTGGATAATCACCGGCTTGACATGGTGAAATTCCCCGTAAAATGACCGAATTTGGCTGATTGTGCGCTCTGCATTGAATAGTGCCTGAATACGTTCCCGTGCAGCCCTGTCAATCCGTTCTCCAAGCGCGGGGTTCCGTGCCAGCAATATTAGATTCTCAACAAGCCCGTCGATTGATCCGACCGGGAAGATGAAACCATGTTCGTTATCATGTACCAGGGCGGCAACATCCTCCACGTCTGCGGCTAACACCGGACGTGCCAAGGCCATGGCTTCGATCAGAAATACGGGGGAACACTCGGAGCGGGACGTGGATAGGGCACAATCGCTGGCCGTCATGTGGCGTTGCAGCGCAAGTAAGCGCCTCCATGCCGTGCCGGATGCTGGCAGCACGATGGGTGCCATGCCTTCGTCCCGCGCAGCGGCAGCCACAGCCCCCTTGTAAAGGCAGGCGAGCTGGACGTCGTCGCCAGCCTTTTGCTGCGATTGGATCAGCATCCGTGTCACCATGCTGGCGCCGCAATGATATCGTCCGTCAAGCAGATGCAGAATGGAAATCGGAGAGGTCATAAGAATGCCACGCTCTTTCAGGCACGTCCGGTTTTCCAAACAGCGAGGCGCTGTCCGCGCAGCGCGCGCCATAATCCGACGAGCGAAGCAGCATTCACCAGGCAAAAATAGAATGGAAGGGCCAGTAGTGGGCGAGTCCGGCCGCTGCGTTCCAGCGCCCATCCTGCGGCGGCCGCGGCGTAGAAGGCGATTTGTCCTAGGAACAACAGCATGTAGAATGGATGGACAGTCACCAGTATAGCGTTGGCGCCGAGAGCCGCCAGTGCCGGCACGCCAATGAGCCATCGAAGCACCTTGCGCAGCCAGACGTGCAGTACGAAGCCGAAATGGCGTGATATGTTAAGGTACCTCCGCATTTCCAGCACCATGGTAAATCCCCGTACGGCGTTTCGTACCCTTACCCGCCACTCAGCACCGGCATGCGGTGCGGTGTCTTCCTCGAACCGGGCGCTCTCTGCGAAGACCACCCGGCATCCCTGATTGACTACATGCAACGGCAATACGTGATCGAACTCAAGATAACCGGGTAAGGGGAGAAAAAGTTCTTTCCGAATCGCCGTCATGGCACCCGTTATGAAGGCATTGGAAAAGACATCGGACTCGGCTTTTTTCAGCAGGGTTTCATAGCGCCAGTAGACGCCTTCCCCTTCGCCGGCCATGGATGCGCTGGGGACCAGACGGCGATTGCCATTGACGATGCCCACGTGCGGATCGCGAAAAGGGGCCACCAGCATCCGGATTGCATTAACATCAAAAATGGCATTGGCATCGGTGATCAAGATGATATCAGCCTCGGCCTTGGCACCCAGATCGGACAGGGTTCGGATTTTGCCTTTCTGCTCCGTATTGCGCTGGAACCGTACGCCGCGATCGGCAAATCCAGCGGCGATGGCGTCGGTTTTATCAGTGCTGCAGTCGGAAATGACCACGATCTGCAGTTTACCCATGGGATAATCTTGTGCCAGCGCATTCTCCAGCTTGCTGGCGATAACCTCTTGCTCATTATAAGCAGGGATCAGCATGATTACCGAGGGCAGCGCGCTGTCTGCCAGATCGTCGGATTTTTGGGGAATTCGTCTGCAGGCTCCCAGTATCAGGAGTAGCGCCGGATACAGCAGGTACACGCAGAGAACCCAAATGACAGAGCCCCAGAAGATAAGTAGTGCGACGATAGTCATGAGGTCATTGCGCTCCCTGCGCCGAGGACACTACCGGAATGGTCCGAGACAACAAGCGCAGATCGTTCCATAGGTTACAGTTGTCGATATAGCGAAAATCGTGTTTGATCATTCCACTGAGAGAGCGGTTGTCGTCACGAGCCATTACTTGCCATTCGCCGGTTATGCCTGGCTTCACGAGGCATCGCAACGCATTGAGGTCTGGATAAAGAGCCACCATGTGGGGAACGAGTGGGCGGGGGCCGACGAGACTCATATCTCCCTTGACCACGTTCCATAGCTGCGGCAATTCATCAATGCTGGCCTTGCGGATCAGGTGTCCAACGCGGGTCACGCGGGGATCGTTCGCCATCTTCACGAGAACACCTTCCGCTTCACTGCGTTGCACAGCGTCCATATCAATGCGCTGGTCCTGGTCAATGTACATGGATCGTAACTTGTAGCAAAGAAAGAGCCGTCCGTGAAGGCCCACGCGATTCTGATAGAAAAACCCGGGGCCCGATGAGGTGAGGCGGATCAGGATCCATGCAATACCAATGATTGGCGTGCCTAGGATAAGCAGCGGCACTCCCAACATGAGATCCAGGATTCGTTTGCCCGTTCGACGATAGAACGTGTTCGCAAAGCCATGCTTGTGAATAGCCTGCAATTCGGCTACGATCTTATCGTGATGTTCTTCTTGCGATGGCTCTGGCATGGCCTCATTCCTTATGCGCTTCAATTCAAGTGTTATGCACAAACAAAGTATTATAGTACCCAAAACCTGCATGCTGCGTCAAGCACGCTGCGCAAATTTCAGGTAATCGAGCCGATTTGACAAACTAACCGGTCAAACTAACTGCGCCACGGTTCCAAAGTCTATTGACTTGGCAATCTGGATTCGGTATATGAACGACACATATTTTATTAATTATGTGAGTTCTGATTATTAAAATTATGTTAGGAGGACAAGGTGTGAGAATATCGATTGGCTCTCAGGGTTCCGTGACCTTGCCTGATTTTTTTATCGCCGGTGCGCCAAAGGCCGGTACGACATCCCTGCATTTCTACTTGCAGGAGCATCCCCAGATTTTCATGCCTAAACACAAGGAGTCTTGGTTCTTTAGTTTTATGGATAATGAACCTCATTACAAGAGTCCTAGCACATTACCTGACGTGATCCATCGGCTGGAGGATTACATTCGGACATATTCAGAAGCAAGCGATGATCAGATTGCGGGGGATGCGTCTCCTTCTTATTTGTACACCTACAAAACCAGTATTCAGAACTTCAGACGAGTTTACAACGATCCCGCAGACTATAAACGCCTTAAGTTCATCATATCGCTGCGTAATCCAGCCGAGCGGGCATGGTCACAATACTGGACTCTGCAGCGTCGCCAAGAGGATCCTTTAGATTTTGAACAGGTCATTAAGGGGTCAGTTATTAAAAAACGTATGGACGAGAACTGGCAACCCTTCTACGATTACGTCGGATTCGGTATGTACTACGACCAGGTTAAGGCGTATTTAGACGAATTTGGGACGAATCGGGTAAAAGTAATCCTGTTTGAGGATTTAGTGCATCAAACCCTTGAAGTGTGTCGCGATATTTTTGATTTTCTTGAAGTGGACAATACCTTTATTCCTAATACAGATGCAATCTATAACCGCTCAGGAAAACCCAAGTGCGCGAAGCTATTAAAATATGCCCTGTCCCCAAGTCTTGTGAAAAGCATATTTAAGAGTGTTGTTCCACATAGTTCCAGAGTACGCATCAAGCAAGCATTAGGAAAGAAAGTTGTTACCAAGGTTTCGATGCCTGAGCACGTACAAAAAGAACTGGTGAACCTTTATCGACCAGAGATAATTCGGTTGGAGAAATTACTGAATCGAGATTTACGATCATGGCTTACTTTTAATGAAGCATGCGAAGATCGAGTCGTCTAGAGGCTATTGAAGTGATTTATTTATTCGCGGGCGCATAGCACGTCTGCGGGGATATTCAAGACGGCAAGGCGTGAGCCTGTGCGTCGGCACGGGGCGATCGCTCGACGAGAACGGCGACGAGAGCACGCATTGCGCCAGGATAAAATGTTACCGAAGCAAAAATGAGAACGGCACAATGCGCCCTCATATTTTTCCTTGCAAGGGAATTGTTTCAAGTCTACAGTGGCAACTGTTTCGTAGCGTTTGTTGCTAGTCTGCTTATCTTTTAATGAACGCTAATTCCCTGCCATACTACTGGTTGGGTAATAAAAGAGGCATATAATCATGATGGTGATGACAATTGTTTTCCTGCGTTACTATTGGTCGTTGATGAAACGCACACAGTCGATCAATTTCATGGGGCTGGCCTTGTTCTTACTATGGGGAGTCGGCTGCACTACGCTGCGTGAGGAAACGCAAGTTTCCAGCTCACCAAACAGAGACGATTCCTACGTAAATTCTGCTGTTCAGCAAAGCTTAGATGTGCGTGCGATCTATCTTTCGGCTGGTGATGAAATTCGCATTTCTGTTTACGGTCGTTCGGAGTTGAATCGGCAGGTTGTGGTTCCGCCTGACGGGCGCATTTTCTTTCCGTTTCTTGGGGATATTGATGTGGCGGGCCGTACGGTAGAGCAGTTGCGTAAAACGATTTCCAATGGACTTGCAGAAGAATCTTCACGGGTACTATCAGCCGGCGATCTGTTAGCGGTTCAGGTATTCCGTCGACCAGAGTTGCAGGCCGAGTCTATCATACCTCAAGCTGGGATGTTTCCCGTTCCCTTGATCGGGAATGTACAGGTTGTCGGGCTTACACCAACGCAAGCGAGTGAGCGGATTGCGGAGGAACTCCGCCGCTACGTGCGAGACCCCCAGGTGATGTCGCGTGTGGTAAAGTATGGTGGTGCGCTGCCAGTGAGCTCGCCGCAAGTGGCGGTTGATTTGATTCGTCTTACCGGGGAACGCTTTTTTGTGCTGGGCGAAGTGCGCGCCCCCGGCGTATACCCTTTGGTAGGGCAAGTGTCAATTCTGGACGCGGTCGCGGCCGCGGGTGGTCCCATGCAGGAGGCCAAGAGCGGTTCTGTCCTGTTGATTCGGGCGGGCGGTTCGGGTCGGCCTGCCGAATCGACCAAGATCGATCTGGACAATGCCATGCGCGATGGCTCGGGGGCGACAATCGTGTTGGGTCGCGGGGATGTGGTTTACGTGCCTGAGAGTTCGATATCGCAAGTGGCCCGTTTCGCCCGCAGCATCAGCGATATCCTGCGCCCGATCATAGACATTGAAACGGGGGTTTGGCTGGGGCAGAACATTGACGAGGGACCTTCGTCCCGGCAGAGCCAGGACGCAACCACACGTACTGTTGTTGTCGATCGTTAGCACGGGAGAGCGCAGGCATATTATGGAATTCAACGAGCGGGACGACTTCGTACACAATCTACTTTACACCTACTGCCGTTGGTTTTGGCCAGTTGCTGTCTTGTTCGTTTTCCTGTTTACAAGCGTGTTCGTGATGGCTTGGCTGATCACGCCGGTGTGGGAGGCGAAGACCTATCTGCTCATCGAGCCCACCTTGCTGCCCGTGCCGTCCCGCTTCGCGGATCCCATGCGGCCCAAGCAGGAACGCCTCGATGCCGCCTACGCGTACCAGGCGGCACAGATTCTGGAAGGCAAGGAAATGGCGTTGTCCGTCGTGGATGCGTTTCATCTGGACGAGAGGTTGCGGCGCAAGAGCGAAGAACCGAGCGGTTCGCGAGAGCGCGTGCAAGCGGGCATCGCGTCCGTGTTGGAAGGTGTTATCAGCGGCGTCATGTGGGTGCTGCGCGTGGAGTCCGAGCAGAAGGATCCCGCCTGGCGGGACAAGGCGGCGCGCGGTTTCTACGATGGCCTCTTCGCATGGATTGCGGCAAAGCCAGTCAACGATACCGACATTTTGGAAATGGTGGTCATGGGCGACAAGCCCAGTGTGGCCAATGAGATTTCCGAATTCATGGTCGAGCGGCTGCGCGAGCAACTGACGCTGACCGCACGCGCGGCAGGTCTGGATGCGATCTCGGGTTTGGAGCGGCAACTGGTAGGTGTTCTGGAGCTTCATGCAGAGGCCGAAATCGCCCTGCAAAGCTTTGTAGAGACGAACGGGGGTGTTGATCCGGAGGGGCAAATCCAGCTGAAATCCGTGGAACGGGAGACGTTGCAATCGCAGCACGACCGCCTGCGTGCAGAGCGGGGCGAACTGGAGCGGCAGATAGCGCAATTACCCGGGTTGAAGGGTATGCCCGCGCTTTCCGAGAGGTTGCTTCGCAGTGATGTGGTGCGCCAGTTGCGGGCTAACTTGCACGACTTGCTGCTCAATCGGGCCTCTCTGATCGGCGAATTGACGGAGGCGCACCCGGAGGTGGCCGATGTCGAGAATAGGATACAGTGGATTGTGGTCGGACTTGGGCACGAGATCCGGTCGAGCCTGGCAACAGTGGAGGCCGAATTCCGTCATGCCGAGGAGCAGCTCGTGCTGCTGGATCGGGATTTGAGGGAGCTGACGCGCATGCAGTTGGAGTATTCCCGGCTGGTCTCCGAGCGGGATCGGTGGCAGTCCATGCGCCGTGAACTTCAATCCCACGTGGATATGCTGCGCGTATCGGTGATGTCGGGAGTCAGCCCGATGTCGGTGAAGGTAGTTGATCGCATGCGGGTTTCCGACGTGAAGGGCTGCGATATGCCGAGTTGGGTGATCGTGGCCATTCTGGCAATTCTTTTCGCATGCGGCGGATCGGTTGTGCTGCCTCCGTTTATCGAGTACTGGCGCGATCCCATCCGTGGTCCTGTGGATCTGCGGCGCAACGGGATGGTACCGCTGGTGGTTATTCCCGCTGCCGGATCTTTCGTGGGCAAGTGGCTCAAACGTCTTGTGCGCCGGAATATCGTGCATGGGGTAGATCCTTGCGACGTGGGGTCCCGTTGGCATGACCTGGCGGCCACGCTGGTGCTTGCCTCGCGCGAGAAGGGGGCGAAGTACTGCGTGGTGATGACCGGTGTCAGAGCCCGCGAGAGTCGCACTCGGATATGCGAGCACGTGGTTTCTCAGGCGGCTTCCATGGGATGCCGCTCGGTCCTGCTCTCGGTGAGGTCGCCGGAGCCTGGTGCGTGGCCTTCGCTCGACCGCTTGGAGGTGCCCCATGAGTGCGGTCAGGGTGTCTCCCCTGCCTTCTCACGGCTTTGCCTGCCGGAGTTCTTTGGCGCACTGCCTCGTTGCGGTAGCTCGCCCGCCGACTGGGTGTCGGATTTCGATCTGATGGTGATCGACGCTCCGGATGCAGGCAAACAGTTGCAGACCTATCTGGCGGAACGTAGCGACGGCGTGGTGCTCGTCGTGGATAGCAGGGTCCAGTCCCTTACCGAGGTGGCGTCTCACTTCCGTGCGATGGATGCGAGTGTGAAACGAACGCTTGGGGTGATACTGAACCGTCACTCATCCCCGCTGCCTGCGTGGCTGGACCGCTGGGGCGACCGCCCCGTGTAGGGAGGTGCGGGTGTTCTTCAGAGGGGATCGCGATGTGATGGAAGGCAGGAAAAGAACACGTTGGCCGCTGTGGCTCATGGTTCCGCTCTGGCTAGGTCTGGCGGTTATGGTCATGGCCGTGGCTGGCGGGATTGTCTTGTTCCCGCCCCTGTTGGTTGCCGTATTCGGTGGTGTCCTGTGTGTCGCGCTCCTCTTCCTGAACCCGCTCGTGGGGTTCGGGATTGTGGCCTCGCTGCGGCTCTTCGAGACGGTGCTGCTGTTTGTTCCCGCCGAAGGTGGCCCGAACAGTCTCCTAAGCACGTTATCTGTGGGCGATGTTCTCTTTCTTGTTCTGGCGGCAGCCTTGGCTTTGCGTGTCTGCCTGCTCAAGGATGGCGAGACGCTACGTGTTGCCTGCTGCTACGGTCTTTTTTTCTTGCTGTGCGGTTTTCTCTTTGTCCTTTTCGTTCCCGGGTTGATTCATGTTCGTTCCTCCATCAAAGGGCTCGCCTATATCCTGCGGACGGTGGATCCCATGGCCGGCGCCGCCATGGCGCTACTCTTGATCCGCCGGAGGGAGGATCTCTACCTAGTCGCCCGGATCATGCTGCCGGCGCTAGTGATCACCGCTCTCTGGGGCTGGTACGAGGCGTTCACCGGGACGTATATTCTGGAACAGATGGGGCGCGAGATATCAGAAGCGGCCACCAGCAGTGCCGCGGCTGGGTCGTTCCGGGCGATCGGACCGGAGGGTGACGCGGTCTACTACTCGGTCATGCTTGTCTTCGGAATGGCCATGTCGCTGGTTGTCGTGGAGCATGCGCGCTCCGGTCTGATGCGCGTCTACGGGATCCTGACTCTCTTGCTCTGCGGGGCGACGGTTCTGCCCACCGGATCGCGCGCCGGTTTGCTCGCCGTCTTCTTACTAATGGGTGTCTACTTCGTATTCGCACGGATTCGGGGTAAGCGCGCGTTCCTGCTGGTCGTTCTGCTGCTCTCGGGCACCGGGGTGACCATCTACTCGGTGACCATCTCGGCCGCGTCTGTCGGGCGGCTGGTGAGCATGGGGGGGGAGCAGGACAAGTCGACGGAGCACCGCTTGGGTTTCTACAGCCAGTGCCTGCGCATGGCAGGGGACAGCCCTCTGGTCGGGGTCGGTCACGGTCATTTCAGCAGTCTTCAGGTGCGCTACTTCGACAGGCGGACGCCGAGGGCACCCTATTTTCCCCATTCGGCGTACCTTCAGGTGCTGGCAGAGGACGGGTTTTTCGCGCTTGTGGTCTATTTGTCGATTTACGCTGCATGTGGCCTGCCGCTTTTGTCTGCCGCGCTTAAGTTGCGCACGGCTCCTGACCGCAATGTTGCCGGCATCATGTTGGGATTGCTGCTGGCAATGGCGTTTTGCGCGACCAATACGAACATGCTGGAGAACCAGTGGAAATGGTTTTCGTTTGCGCTAGCTCTGATCGTCGCCCGCGTCTACGATGATCCGTCCCCTGATGTGACAATCGCCGCGGTTGATTTGCGGATACCTGGCTTGAAGGAGATCTCGTGAACGTTTTGCTTGTTGGTCCGGGTGACGTGTTTGGCGGAGTTGAAACCCATATCGCGTCCCTGATCGAGGGGGCGGGCGCTGCTGGAATCAATTATCAGTTAGCCAAACTGGGAGAGGCGTGGGAACCGATGCCGGTTAAGACCCATTTGTTGCGCAAGCGTTTTCGAGGAGATATCAGGATTGTTTTTAAATTAGCGAGTATTCTCAAGCGCGAGTCGATCGACGTCATGCATACGCATATGCCAGGGGCTGATCTTTACGGACGGCTCGCCGCTCTGTTGGTTCCGCACGTGGGGGTAGTGACCACGCTCCATTTCAGTTGCAGCGGGGGTGTTATGCCTTTGGGTAGAGAGAAACCAAACTGGATCGACGAGTTTGTCCTTTGGACAGATCTGGCGATGGCGCATCTCTCCGACAGGATCATCACGCCGAAC
Source organism: uncultured Victivallales bacterium (assembly GCA_964652765.1). Classification (GTDB taxonomy): domain Bacteria; phylum Verrucomicrobiota; class Kiritimatiellia; order UBA8416; family UBA8416; genus UBA8416. The sequence continues at coordinate 12,995 of CAZZBA010000001.1, forward strand.
GAGGGCATGCGCGCCTCACTTTCGCGCGTTGGCGTTAAAGGTGCCAAGGTCGTGACCGTCAGGCACGGTGTGGATCTGGAACGTCTTTGCAACAACCGGGAGGCGGGGGCGCGGATGCGACGAGAATGGGGGTTGCCCGCCGATGCTGTGGTTGCTGGAACGTTGGGCCGAATGGCTCCGGTTAAGAACTACGGGCTGTTTTTGAGGGCGATCAAGCCGGTTTTGGAAGCTGATCAGCGGTTGTATGCCGTTCTTATTGGTGACGGGTTGACACGCGCGGCATTGGAGGCGGAGGCGTTTGCGCTTGGCATTGCCGAACGGGTTCGGTTTCCGGGGTACCAGAAGGATGTTGCGGCTTCGCTTTCCGCGCTGGACATCATGGTAATTTGTTCTAACTCAGAGATGTCGCCCTATGCGGCATGGGAAGGAATGGCAGTGGGGCGGGCGTTGATCACCACGTCGGTGGGGGCCCTATCCGAGACGATTACGCACGGAGTCGACGGGATGCTGGTACCTCCTGGCGAAGAGAGGTCTTTGTCGGCGGCAATAACCGAGTTGGCGTCCGATGATTTGTTGCGCCGAAGAATGGGGCGACGCGCGCGAGAAACGGCCGTGAGGAATTTCTCCCGTGATGCGATGATGCGTCGTTTGACCGGTATATATACGGAAGTTATGATTGAGAAACGTGCGCGGCATGCACGTCGCTGAGGTGTTTTTATGGGACAACTTTTTAAATCTGTTGGGTTTTCCTTTTTCAGCCTGTTGGGTGGGGACGGCGCGGTCGGTGGTGTGCCTGTCTTGGCCTTTCACTCTGTGGATGGCTCGGGGACTTATCTGAGCACGGCGCCTGACCATTTCCGGGCGGAAATGGAACGACTGGCTGAGCGTGGCCTGGCCGGTGTATCGGTATCGCACGCGGCGGCGCACCTGCGCGAAGGGGATACGTCTGGCAAGATGGTTGTACTCACATTCGACGATGGCCTGGAGAGTTTCGGCGAGCATGCGTGGCCGGTGCTGCGCGATCTGGGCTTCGGGGCCACGTTGTACGTGCCGGTGGACTGCGTGGGTCGTGACGCGCACTGGTTTCCTGAATACGGGCTGCCCGCTTTGCGTCTGCATGGCTGGGACGAGCTGCGCCGGCTGCGTGACGAGGGGCTCGACATCCAGAGTCATGGCTGCCGCCACCCCCGGCTCACACGCCTGGACGACGCAGGTCTGCGCGACGAGGTTTTTCGTTCCCGTCAGGTGCTTGAGCGCGAGCTGGGGATTTCCGTGAAGCACTTCTGCTATCCGTTCGGCGATTATGATGGCCGCGTGATGGAGCAGGTGCGTGCGTGCGGGTATCTGACCGCCGTGACAACCGACCCCGGGTATTGGCAGCCCGGGGCGGACCCTCTGGCCGTTCGACGTCTATGCCTCGATTGGATTACGGTACAAGATTGCGCATTTGCGAAGCGGGTTATCGATGCCTGCCTGGATGGGAGCTTTCCCAGGTATGTCAAGGTGCGCGACCGCATGCGTGCCATGGTCGGCATGAAATGGGAGCCGCCTAGTGGAAAATGACCGGAAAGGGAAGGTCCGTGGTGTCGTTCGTGGTACGGCCGTGCTCATGCTGGCGCGTGTTGCCATGATGCTCATGGGAATGGTTCAGACGATTCTGATCGCCCGCTGGTTCGGGGCCTCGTTCATGGTTGACGTCTTTTTTGTCGCGATGGTGGTCCCTGTTTTATTTCTGGGGGTAATGGAAACCAACTTAAGCCTGGCGTTTACTCCGTTGTTCGTCGAACTGGAAGAGTCGGAGAAACCTGATGATGCGTGGGTATTGGCGGCCACGCTGATGAAACGGGGTGCGCTGCTGGTGGGAATCTATTCGGCGGTTTCTCTACTGTTTGCATCGCCACTGGCGTCTATGCTTGCACCTGGATTCACGCCGCAAGCGCATCTTGAGCTGATTCGCATGATTCGTATCCTGTCGCCGCTGGGTCTGCTCATGTTTATCAGTGCAACCCTGGCGTCTCTTTGTTTTGTCAGCGGAGCCTTCGTCCTTCCAGGGTTGACGTATCTGGTGAACGCGGGTTGTCCCTTGCTGGCATTGTTATTGTGGCACCGCACCCTCGGCGTCTATGCGTTGCCTGTCGGGCTGCTGACCGGTTCGGTTCTGGGTGTGCTGATGTTGTTGCCGCGCTTTGGCTGGCGTCATCCGGTGTTCCGCACACCGACCAACATGAAACATCCCGCTGTGCGTGTATTCGGCAAGTCGATGGCGTTGCGGACGGCGGCTTCTTCATTGATGCAAGTGAATGTAGTGGTGGACGGTGCGTTTGCCTCGACCTTGGCGCCCGGCCATGTGGCATATCTTGCCTATGCCAGCCGGATCCTGTTGGCGTTGCGGCGCTTGGTGATGTTTCCGATGGGCCGGAGTCTGATGCCTACGCTTTCGCGGGCTGTTGCCCGAGGCGATTACGGCACGATCCAGCGCATCATTACCGGGGCCACCCGCCTGCTGGGGTTGTGTATTATTCCGGTATTCGGCTTTGTAATCGCCTTCAGCGAAGACATCGTGCGGATCATATTTGCGTCGGGTGCGTTCTCCGATGACGCCGTGCATTTTACGTCGATCGCCCTGACGTTCTATGCGCTGGGTGCCTTCTCGGCGGTCCTGAATCCGGTTCTGACGGCGACGCACTTTGCGTTTCGCGATTCGATCTCGCCCCTCAAGATCTCGCTTTTTGGCGCGGTGCTGAATGTAGTCCTGAATGCCATCGGCATCCGGCTTTTATCCTCGGGTGGAATTGCTTTAGCCACCTCACTGGTGATGACGGTGACCAGCGTGATGTTGTGGCGCAGCGTCGGCAGGATGAGTGGAAATCCAGACCTGCGAGTCGTGGTGCTTTCAGTTGGCAGGGTGCTTTTCGGTACCTTGGTGATGGTGATCGTCTCACGCGGCGTGTATGGTCTGGTGCCGTTTCCAGGCGGAGTCCATCCTGTTCTCTCGCTGCTCACGGCTTTTGTGTCGGGCGGTGCGGTCTATGCGGTGCTTCAGGTGGCATTGGGCTGGAAAGAGTTGCGGCAATTGCGCGGCATATTAAAGGCAAGCGGTCGGAGGAAGGGCACCACGCCACCAGTGGAATCAGCCGAGAACTGAAAATCGTCCAATGTGCATCCCATGCCTGCGCTTGGATAAGCGGCTAAGAGGATATGTCGATATCGGAGTCGGCGCGGCCCAGCAGCCATCGCTGTCCGGGCTCGAAGGGGGATTCGACTCCCGGCAACGGCTGGACAACGATATGGGGACCGCCGCGCGTATAGAGGAACCCGAGGGCGCGCAGCACACGCATGGCATCCCGCTGCTCCGGTGCAAGCAGAACCCCGACCATGCGGACGCCGTCGCTGCGGAAGTCGCGCAAGGCCCGAACCACCAAGGCGGCCAGGGAGGCTCTGTCGCCCTGCGGGACGAGGAAGTCGACAATCATGGCGCGCGGCGAGCCCTGCCAGGTGTAGTTGCGCGTCACCAGGTAGCCGGATAGCCGGTCAATCCTGCAGATGGCGTACACGCGGTAGCTGCGGTTCTGGGGCACCTCCGAGAAACGCCAGGAAAGATATTTTTCGTCACGCACAGTGGCCGCTTCGCAGTCGCCGCCTGCGGCCACGCGCTCCCAGAGATGGGTGAAACGAGGGTCGAAGACCTCGACGAGCGAGACGCGATTGGCAGCTCGCACGGCGGCACGGACCAGCGCGTGATGAGCATGGCCCAAGCCGTTGCAGGCGTATCCGGCAAGACGGGCGAGTAATGAATCGTGTCCGCTTTCTGCCAGAAGGGAGGCCGGTGCGAGGAATGCCTTCATTTCGACGGACTGGTAAAGCTCGCGGATCGAGCCGGTGGCACGTCCGATGTCGAGCGCGGCGGGAGCGGGCACAGCCAGTCTTGGAACCGTGGTTCCGACGGCGATCTGCTCGAAGAGCATAGCCGAGGCCTTGCGATGCTCGGGGTGCACGGTCGTGTCGGTACCCCACACAATGGGAATCTCCTTGCCGTGGCAGTGCAGGCGCGCGCAGAGCCCGCCATCGAAACCGACGATCGTGCCGTTGTGTTCGAGGACGAAACGGGGTGCCCCACCCGCTGGCGTGAACGGGTTCGTTTCGTATTTCCATTCCCATACGGCGGCGGCGTTCGTGGCCATGTCGGCCCCCCAAACCTCTTTGAGCAGGTCGAGAACACCGGTCTTGTCGTCGGGATCGAAAGGCCGGGCGCGGTAGCCGACGATGCGTATGGCCCCGTGTGGACCGCTATCGGGTACGGGAGTGGTGCTGGCTTCGGCGCTGCCTGGTCTGGTTCCCGCAGCCTGTTGGCGTTGATCAAGCATCGTGGCCAGGGCTTCGATCGTAGGGTTATGGTACAGTTCGACCAGGGAGAGGTTGGTTTCGGCGTTTCCGCGGAGCCTTTGCAGGATCTGGGCGATGAGCAGCGAGTGGCCACCGATCTCGAAAAAGTTGTCCCGTATGCCTAAGCGTTCAGCATGGAGGATGTCCTGCCAGATGGAAACCAGCATTTTCTCGGTGGCTGTCTGCGGGGGGATGTATGCGCGCGTGGCGGTCTGGAGCGTGTGGGGTTCAGGTAGCGCGTTGCGGTCGACTTTCCGGTTCGGGGTGAGCGGAAGTGCATCGAGAAGCACGAAGGCGGAGGGTACCATGTAGGCGGGTAGCGACTCGCCGAGAGCGCGCCGCACGCGGGGTATCAGATCATCCTCGTGCCCGTCGCCCCCGGGGACGATATAGCCGGCCAGATAGGTGATACCGCCCTGATCCTTCCAGGTGCGTGCAGCCGCGTGGCGCACCCCCGCGCATCCGCCCAAGGAGGCCTCGACGTCGCCAAGTTCGATCCTGAAGCCCCGCACCTTGACCTGGTGGTCGGTGCGCCCGAGGAATTCGATAGTGCCGTCCGGCATGCGGCGGCACAGGTCGCCTGTGCGATAGAGCCGCGCACCCGGCTTGCCGGAGAAGTGGTCCTGGATGAACTTCGTGGCGGTCAGCTCGGGGCGGTCAAGGTAGCCACGAGCCAAACCGGTGCCGCCGATCAGCAGTTCGCCGGGTACGCCGAGGGGTGCGGGCTGGAGGTTCTCCTCGACGATGTGGAGCGTCGTGTTGGCGAGTGGCTGGCCGAGGGGTACGGTGGGCCTGTCTGCGTCATGCACGCGGCAGATCGAGGACCAGATGGTGGTCTCCGTCGGTCCGTAGACATTCCAGAGGGTATCGGTTACCGCAAGCAGGCCTTTGGCCAGTTCCTGTGTGAGAGCCTCGCCGCCACATAGGACACGCACTCGGGCCGAATTGTTCCATCCGGAGGCGAGAAGCAGGTTCCATGTGGCGGGTGTGGCCTGCATGAATGTGGCATGGCAGCTATCGAGCAACGCGGAAAGGATCTGCGGGTCACGCGCCTCGCGCGAGTTGGCGACAACCAGATGGGCACCAGCCATGAGCGGGAGAAAAATCTCCAGATTGGAAATATCGAAGCTGAGGGTGGTGACGGCCACGAGCGTATCATCGGCGTGGAAACGGGTCTGTTCCTGGATGGAGAGCAGGAAATTCAGCAGGGCACGGTGGGTGATGACGACGCCCTTCGGGTTTCCTGTGGAGCCGGAGGTGTAAATGACGTAGGCGACCGAGTCTGGGTTGTGCTCGCGTGCGCTGTGCGCAGGCGGGCGTGTTGCGGCAGCGGACGGCTCCTGATCCGTACAGACCATTTGCACGCCCAGTGCGGAAAATCGTTCACTGAGGTGGGTCTGCGTCAGAAGAATGGGTATCCGGGAGTCGCGCACCATGTAATCGAGGCGCTGCATCGGGAAGTCCGGATCGAGGGGGACATAGGCGGCCCCGCATTCGAGCACAGCGAGCATGGCCACCACCATGTCTACGGAGCGGTCCATGCTGATGCCGACAAGCGTTCCCCCGGCCACTTGCACCTCGATGAGTCGCTCGGTCAGTCGCGAAACACGCTGCATCAGCTCCCGGTAGGATAGCCGGCTCTGCTCGCAGGAGACTGCGGTGGCCGAGGGAGTGAGGTCGGCGCGGCGGGCAATCAGATGATGAATTCCTCGGGAAAGATCGTAGTCCCGTACGGAATTGTTCCACCGGGATGAAAGGGTCTGCGCCTCTTCATCTGAAAGGAGCGGGATCTCACCGATGGGGGTGGTGAGATTTTGTGGCAGTTCCTGGAGAAGATGCAGCAAATGGCTCGCCATCTGTTCGATGCGCCAGGGATCGAATAGCTGCGTGCTGAACTCGATGAATCCGGAAATGACACCGTTCCTTTCGTTGAGATCAAGAGCGATATCGAATTGCGAGGCACCGAGAAGCACCCGCAGATCCTCGACGATGGGATCAAGATGCGCCGAGTCGTGGCCTTGTCTGCCGTGAGAAGGGACTTGAAGAACGAAGGCGGTCTGGAAGAAGGGGGTGCGGCTGGTGTCGCGCGCCGGGTTCAATTCCCTGACAAGCCAGTCGAAAGGCAGTCCCTGGCGGGCGTATGCCTCACGTGCGGTATCGGAAACTGCTCGCAGCAGGTCGCCGAACGGTTGCGCGGGGTCGCTGGTCACGCGCAGCGGCAGCATGTTGAGCGTCGGGCCGACAACGTCTTCCCATTCGGGATCGTCGCGTCCGGCGACCGGGGTTCCTATGGCGAAGTCGTACTGACGTGCGTAGCGGGCGAGAAGCAGGTACCAGGCACCGAGCAGGAGCATGTGAAGGGTTATGCCATTCTCGCGCGCAAGGCCGTAAAGCCGACCGCTGGTCTCGGCAGAGATGGCTATCGGGATCGCCCGCCCGAGGTGGTCGATGACTTCGGGTCGCAGGCGATCTGTCGGTAGTTCAAGCGAGGGCACGCCGGCCAGCTTTCCTCGCCAGTAATCCAATGTGCTGGAATTGCTTACTATGGAGGAGAGGCTTTTGCGTTCCTGACGGGCATAGGCTCCGAAAGAAGGTGCAGCGGGCAATTCGACGGAGTGCCCCCCGTCGCGCACAGCAGAAAGGATCAGCATGAACTCGTTGGCCAGGGTCCGGATGGAGACGCCGTCGGCTATGCTGTGGTGCATGCAGATGATCAGCAGTGGAACACGATTCTGCTGTCGAACCAGCGTGAAGCGAACGAGTGGCCCCTCGGCCATGCTGAACGAGTGCCTCGCTTCTTGCTGCTTCAGTTCATCAAGGCTTGCCTGCCTCTCGGAATCGTCATCCAGGTCGACAACACGAATGGCGGGTGGCAGGTCCCTGTGAACGACCTGCATGAGGGTGCCATCGTCCGCCTCGCGGAACGTTGTACGCAGGGTGTCGTGGCGAGAGCAGATGGCCTCGATCACTGTTCGCAGATCCGCCTCGGAGGCCGGTGCGGGCAATTGAACGGCTGTAGGCAGGTTGAATTGAGGCGAGTTGGGCGTCCACTGGCTGAGAAACCAGAAGCGTGACTGGCTGATGGACGCTGGCCAGAGCTGTTCCTCGCCTGTCCCATTCGGTTTCTCCGGATCTTCTGGTGGAAGGGCGGGGGCGGTTTCCGCTTTTACACCTTCAAGTTGAATAGTGGCCAGTATGGCGGAGGCAAAAGTCCCGATGGCGGGGTGATCCATGGCGATTGTCGCGGGCAGCTTTCTGCCGACGAGCTTCGAGACGCCATTGCGGAACTCAACGGCCATGAGGGAGTCCATGCCGATGTTGAAGAATCCGGTATCGTCGTGGAGTTCGTCGGGTTCGCGCGCGAGAACGGTAGCTAGCCGTTGTCGTATGGCGTCCCGCATGATGCGCGCACGCTCGTTCGGTTGGGCCGCACGCAACTGAGTGACAAAAGCCGTTTCGGATGTGCTGGGCCCCTCTGCCACGACAAGTGCTCCGAGCTGGCTAAAGATGGGCCGGGGGCGTTGGACTTCGGCCAGCTCCCGTAATTTATTCCAGTCGGCGGCGACGATGGTGGTGCTCGTCTGTCCGGTAGCCGCCGCCGTTTCCATGGCGTCGAGGGCGAGTTCGGGGGATAATGGGCTGATACCGCGGCTGCGCATCCATTCCATGGCCTCGGCATTGGCTACACCCATGCCGACCTGGGCCCATGGACCATAACTGATGGCTGTGGCAGCCAGGCCGTCGCTCCGGCGCGCAGCGGCCATGGCGTCGAGATAGGCGTTGGCGGCAGCATAGGCCCCCTGCATCACACTACCCCAGACCGAGGCGATGGAAGCAGTGCTGACAAAGAAATCAGGTGTTATTGCGCGTTCACGTATGCCACGGTCAAGCAACCAGCTCCCGTACACCTTGGCGGCCAGCGTCTTCTCCAAGTCTTCCGGCGTGATCTTTTCCAAGTCTCCGAACGATTCGATACCGGCGGCATGGATGATCCCGCGCAGCGGTCGGTTGGCTGAGAACTGCTGTAGGAGCAAGCCAACCCCCTCTGCAGTTGCCACATCGGCATTGACGACGTCTAATTGGCACCCCGTAGCCCTGATCTTCTCAATTTCCCGGCGGGCCGATTCGTCAGGCACATGTCGGCTTGTCAGAACGATGCGGCCGGCGCCGCGTTCGGCCAGGCGCTGTGCCGCTTTGAGGCCAATACCACCGAGACCGCCGGTGATGAGGTAGTCAGCATCGGCATGTACTTCAAGATGCACAGCAGACGGGGCCATAGGAGCGGGAACGAGACGGGCTGCGTAGAGTTGGTTGGCGCGCACGGCTACCAGATCTTCAGGGCCGGGGGTCGTCAGGATTGGTACAACAGCGTCTATGACCGCTTTATCTGGTGCTGCCGGCAGGTCTATAAGCCCGCCCCAGAAGTCAGGTCGTTCCATGCCGATACACTTGCCAAGGCCCCAGAGGGGGGCGTGATCCGGCAGAACGCGGTCGCCTGGCGCAACCTGTTGCGTGGCCTGCGTCATGATCCAGAGTCTACCACACCATTGTGATTGGCATAGGTGCTGCGTGAGTGTGAGCAAGTTGTGAATTCCGATTTGCTGGGCGTGTTTCAGATCTGCCAGGCTATCGGCGGCTTGCTCGGCAAGGCCGACGGAACGTACATGTGCGATATGGGTCCAGTCTGCCGATTGCAGTTGGATTGCGTCAGCGGATGAATTGACAATATGGCAACGGTGTCCCAACGCTTCAAGGGTGGCACCCAGCCTCTGGGCCGGTTGCGAGCCGATCAGCAGCCAACGCTGATGATTGTCGGTTCCGGTCGTATCCATTCGGGGAGTAGCGATCGGGTTCCATTGGATGCGGTAGGAGCGTGAGGCCAATGGATGTATCGCAACCGCTTGACGGAGCGGCTCATCGACCCAGAAGCGTTTGCGCTGGAACGGGTAGAGCGGGAGATCGAGTGGCGTGCGCACTGCCCGCCATGGCGCATCGATCGCGTCAAACCGGACGGGTGCACCAGACACAAAGAGTTGACCCGCGGCGGCTAGTACGGATTCCGTATCATCCTTCTGCTGCCGTAATGAACCGATCCACGAGGGTTCCTTCGGCGACTCGCCGTCGGCACCGTCGTATTGGCACCGTTGACCCATTGATGTCAGGACAGGGTGAGGGCCGATCTCGAGCAGAATGTCACAACCCAGTTTCCGCAAGGCCAGGATACCTTGGGCAAAGCGGACCGGCTGGCGGATGTGCTTTGCCCAGTAAGCCGCGTCAAGCAGCTCATCCTCGCCTACAAGGGTACCCGACACGTTGCTGACAAGTCGCGTGCGGGCCGGGTTGAAGGTGAAGCTGGCGGCGTAGCGTTTGAAGGGTTCAACGATCGGATCCATGTGGGCGCTATGAAACGCGTGCGAGGTCTTGAGTTGTTTGCACTTGATCCCTTCAGCAACCAGCCTGGTGATCAGTGGGTCCATGGCTTCGGCCGAGCCACTCAACACGGTATGCGCGCCGTTATAGGCGCCGATACAGATAAGCGGGTCATCGGCAATCGCCCGTTCGACGGTCTCTGCGTCCGCCGATACCGCAACCATGCAGCCGCCCGCAGGTACCGACTGCATGTATCGCGCCCGTTCGGTGATGAGTTTCATGCCGGTCTCGATATCGAACACGCCTGCGATGGTACCAGCCGCATATTCGCCGACGCTATGCCCCAGCACCGCATCCGGGACTATACCCCACGCACGCCAGAGAGCGGCGAGCGCCATCTCCAGGGCATAGAGCGCCGGTTGCGTGTAGCCGGTTTGGTTGATCAGGTCGGGGTTGGTATCATCCGGCGGGGTTTCGATGCCCATGACTTGCAGCAACGGCAGGGGGCGATCCGCACCGCGCACGGAATCAAAAACGGCCGCGCACTGATTGAGCACGTTCCTGAAAACGGGTTCGGAGGCGTAGAGGTTACGTCCCATACCAACCCACTGTGATCCCTGGCCGGTGCAGAGAAAGGCGATGCGCGGTTTGCGTCCGTCGCGGACAACATTGCCGCTCACCATGCCGGCGGCTTCATCCGCTGCAGCGAGTGCGCCAAGTTGCCGGACGAGCGTATCGCGGTCGGCGAACTGCAAGGCTGCGCGTGCCTCCAGGTGGGTGCGTCCGGTATTGGCGGTTAAGCACAAGTCCGGCAGCGCTGCTTCGGGATGGGTGTTTACCCACTCCGCATAGCTTCTGGCCAGGGCACAAAGGGCGGGATTGGAGCGTGCAGACAGAACAAGAAGCTGCTGGACCCGTTCGGGCGGGGGGTGGCTTTGATCCCCGGCGGAGAGAGGGCTAACGGGTGCGCTTTCAAGGATCAGGTGGCAATTCGTGCCGGTGAATCCAAATGCGCTGATCGCGCCGAGGCGCCGGCCCTTGGCTGGCCATGGTACCGGTTCTGATACAACCTTCACGTTCAGGGTGTCCCATGGAATATGGGGATTGGGATTCCTGAAGTGGAGCGAGCGAGGGATTGTTTCGTGCTGAAGGCTTAGTACAAGCTTGATGATCCCAGTGGCCCCCGCCGCAGTTTCCAGATGGCCGACGTTGGTCTTGACACTCCCGAGAAGGAGCGGCTTGTCGGCAGGGCGCTCACGGGCGTACGCGGCGTTGGCAGCCTGGACCTCAATCGGGTCGCCCAGCGAGGTGCCGGTGCCGTGGCATTCCAAGTACTGCACGTCTGCGGGGACAACGCCTGCATTCTGCAAGGCGGCGCGAATGACTTGCTCCTGGGCAATCCCGCTCGGTACGGTCAGGCCGCTGCTGTCGCCGTCCTGGTTTGCGGACGATCCACGAATCACGGCCAGCACGCGATTGCCATCGCGCCGGGCATCGCTCAATCGCTTAAGCACAAGCAGGGAGCAACCTTCGCTGCGCACGAAACCGTTGCCGGAAGCATCAAAGGTCTTGCAGCGACCATCAGGACTGAGCATATGCGCCCGGGACAGAGCGATGGTTACATTCGGGCTGAGCAAAGTGTTCACGCCACCAGCGATCGCGTGATCGCATTCGCCGCGTCGCAGGCAGGCACATGCCTCGTGGATGGCAACGAGGGACGAGCTGCAGGCGGTATCGATAGCCAGCGCCGGGCCGTGCCAGCCGAGCCGGAACGCGACCCTTCCCGCTGCAGCGGCAAGGGCATTTCCCGTTCCGACGTACGCATCGAGCTGTTCGCGGCCCTGTGCGGCAATCCGTATCGAGTAATCGGTCACACCGATGCCGATATAGACCGCACCGCTTGTTCCGCGCAGCGAATCGGGCGGGATATTGGCATTTTCGAGAGCGTGCCAAGTGGTTTCAAGCACCATGCGTTGCTGTGGATCCAGACTTTTGGCTTCGCGCGGCGAGATGCCGAAGAAGTCGGCGTCGAACAGGTCGATGTCCTTGACGAAACCGCCGTGTCGCGCATAGGTTTTCCCAGGCTGGTCGGGATCGGGATCGTACAATTCGTCAAGACTCCAACGGTCTGGGGGAACCTCGGTGATCATATCGAGCCCCTGATCCAGGATATGCCAGAATTCCTCTGGATTTCCGGCACCGGGGATGCGACAGCCGACACCGACGATGGCGATGGGTTCGGTGGTGCGCTCGAGTTCGGTACGGAGCCGGTTTAGCGCATGCAGGGCCGCACGCATGCGGGCGCTGTCCATGGCCGTCGCTTCGGCACCGGCTGTGCCGAAAGCGGTATCAAAAGTGGTTGTAAGCACATCGGCGTCTAGTCCGTCTATGTCGGTTGATGTCGCCGTTTGGGCGGGTAGGGCCGCTTCAATCGCCCCAGTTCCGTCTGCGAACAGATTGTTGAGCAGATAGTTTCCAAGGCGCAGCACGGTGGGGTGGTTGAAGATGTCAACGGGCTGAATGGCGAATGACGAACCGAGTTGCTTCTGTATGCGGTTGTTCAACTCGACGGCCATGATCGAGTTCATGCCACAGTCGAAGAAGCCCATGTCGGGGTTGATTCTCGCGGGGGGCAAACCGAGAATCTTGCCGACTTCCTCCAGAAGGGTGTCTTGGAGGGCCTGGGATCGGTTGACCGCATCCAGGTTGCGGAGCCGGACGACGAGCGGGCCATCACCAGCGGGGACCGCCACTTCCTTGCCCGCCGCAGTTCCCGGGGAGAGCCGACTTGTGATCTCCTCCATAAACGCGTCCAATACAGGGGGCAGCATACCCGCCGTAGCCAATTCGCTCCAGCGCCGGGCATTCAGGAGTTGTACACAGCACTGGGTGGCGGAACCCATGGCGAGTCTTCCAAAGGCGTCCAACGCCAGCGCGGGAGACATCAGGCGAGAGCCCATCGCTTCCCATTCGGCGTTCTCCATTTGAATCGCCATGCCGTGGGAAGCCCAGGGGCCCCAGTTGATCGCCACAGCTGGCCATCCAGCCCGGTGCCGATAATGGGCCAATCCGTCTAGAAAGGCGTTGGCCGCACTGTAGTTGGCGTGCCCGCGGATCCCGAGCAGTGAGGCCGCCGAACTGAAAAGAACAAAGAAGTCCAAATCCAGACTTCGGACTTGGACGGCGCGGTGCAGTGCCCAGGCTCCGCCAGCTTTCCCTGCCATAACCTTGCGTAACAGGGCGACATCCATCGAGGTCGTGGGTTCACCTGCGAGCACACCGGCAGCATGCACGATACCGCGCAACGGAGTGTCCGGCACGAGGCGCTTAATGGCATCGAGAAGCATGTCCATCTCGTCGGCCTGCGCGGCGTCCGCCTTGAGCACCGTGAGTCGGCAGCCCAGCGCGTCAAGTTCCGCCGCCAGTCCCTCCGGGGTCGCGGACTCGCCGCGCCGGCTGGCCAGCACCAGATGGCGGGCTCCATGTGCCGCGAGATGACGGGCAATATCCACTCCGAGCGCGCCCGTGCCGCCGGTGATAAGGTAAACAGCTTTTTCAGCCAGCTGAAATCCGGCGGCTGGCGGCACCTCGGATGGGCGCAGGCGCGGAGTAAGATACGTGCCACTGCGCAGCGCAAACTGCAGTCCCGTTCGGGCACCGCACAGCAGGCGCTGCAACGCGCCGGCGCAGGGTTGGATATCCGCGTCCGCAGGCAGGTCGATGATGCCGCCGAAACGATCGGGATGCTCAATGCCGAACGTGCGGGCGTATCCCCAGAGGGCGGCTTGGCCCGGATCGGCGGTTTCGTTCGTCGTCACGGCTTGTGCAGCATGCGTGAGAATCCAGACTCGGCCTTCGCTGCCGCGTTGGATGAGCGCTTGCGAAGCAAGGAGTGCCGTCTCTACGCCGAGAGTTTGGATACGTTGCAGTTCGGCGGCATCTGCAGTGGGCGCGAGCGGCGGCGTCCATGCGAGTATGACGTCGGTGATTTCCGGGCGGTCCGCTGCCTCGGCGATAGCTGTTTTCAGCGTGGCGGGTTCCAAATCAGCGAGCGTATCGACGCTAAGACAGGAGACGGTATGACCGGCGGTGTGCAGCGAATCGACAAGGGCGAGTGAACGCTTGTCGGTGAGCAGCAACCATTCCCCGGATGCGTTGCGATGGCGATCCGCCGCGTCATCGGCGAGCCAGGCAACTTCGAAGAATTGTTCGGAGTCCGAAACGCCGGGGGCCTTGCGGAATCCAGGACAATAGCGGACGTGCTGGAAGGGATACGTCGGCAACACCAGCGGTGCGTGTTGCGCGGACCAAGGGGCCTCCATGGCGGCCAGGTCAAGATCAACACCGAGTGTGTGGAGCTTTGCCGCGGTGCGCAGCATCTGGGCGTGCGCGTTACGCCCCGCTTCGAGCGATTGTGTCCATAGGACCTCGTGCAGGGGGCGCCAGCACATTTGTGCTAGCCACATCAGCTCTGCCTTCGGACCGATCTCGATAATCGTATCGCAGTGCGCATGTTCAAAGAGGGTCTTGACCCCTTGGGCAAAGCGAACGGGTTGACGCGCGTGATCGCGCCAGTGTCGGGCGTCGAGCATCGTGCCTTCGGGCACGGAGTCGCCCGAAAGGGTGCTGATCATGCCCTCCCGCACGGGCTGGTAGGCGAGGGTGTCGGCGAATTGCTGGAAGTCCTCGGCGATAGGATCGACCGTGGCGCTATGAAAGGCCCTGGTCGCAGGCAGACGCATGCAGTACAGACCCTGCGCCGTGAACTTCTCAAGCAGCGCGTCGAGCCGTTCCGACGGGCCGCTGATTACGGTGTTCAGTCCGTTATAGGCCGAGATGCAGACATCGGGCACATCCGCCAGGGACGCTTCGACATCCGCAGCGGGCGCGGTGACCGAGGCCATCGCGCCGCCGCCGGGCATGGTTTCCATGAGTTGCGCCCTGCGCAGCACCAGCTTCATGCCTTCAGCGGCGCTGAAGGCACCCACGGTGAACGCGGCGGCGTATTCTCCCAGGCTGTGTCCCACAACCGCGACCGGTTCGATGCCCCAAGCCTGCCACTGGGCAGTAAGGGCGACTTGCAGCGCGTAGATGGCGGGCTGGGCGTACAGTGTTTGCTTCAACCGCGCGGCGTGGGCATCATCGAAGATCAACGCCTGCAGGGACGGGCCGCCCTGTTCTTCCTGCAATTCGGCATAGGCGGTAGCGCAAGCGTCGATACTGGCGCGGAAAACCGGTTCGTTATCGTATAATTCGCGGCCCATGCCTCCGTATTGTGCACCCTGTCCTGTGAACAGGAACCCGACGCGCCGCGGCGTGGCGGCGATCTGTCCCCGTTCAACACTCGCGATGATGTCCCCGGCGGCGATCGATTCAAGCTGCTGTGCAAGCTCACGGGCTGAGCCGGCGACGAGGGTGGCGCGTTCCTCGAACTGGTTGCGACCGGTATTGTGACAGTAGCAGATCCGGGCGAGATCGACGTCGCTGTGGTCGGCCATCCATGCCGCGTAACCGGAGGCTAACTGCCGCAGGGCATCTTCGCTGCGGGCGGAGAGGGCCAATAGGCGATATTCCGGACTCTTGCCGCGGGGCTCGCTGGTCTGCTCCTGTTGCGCCGGTGCCGGCGGTTCCTGGAGGATGGCATGCGTGTTTGTGCCCACAAAGCCGAACGCGCTGACGGCACCCAGTCGCGGTTTGCCCTCGGCGGGCGCCGGCCATTCGGTCAGTGACTTGGCTACTTTGACGGCATGTTTGTTCCACCGGATATGCGGGTTCAATTCCTCGGCATGCAGGCTAGGTGGTACCATGCGATGCTGTAGTGCCAGTACGACCTTGAGTAGTCCAGCCATGCCGGCGGCGGCCTCGAGGTGACCAAGATTGCTCTTGGCGGAACCGATCAGTAGAGGTTGGGTCTGCGCGCGCCCCTGAGCATAAACGGCATCGGCGGCCTGTACTTCGATCGGATCGCCCAATGGTGTGCCTGTGCCGTGGCATTCAAGGTACTGTACGTCGGTGGGTGCCACCTCGGCCGCTTGGAGCGCGGCGGCGATCACCGCGGATTGCGACGGTCCGCTCGGGGCGGTCAGGCCGCTTGTGCGTCCGTCTTGATTCACGGCGCTACCGCGCAGGATGGATAGCACACGGTTGCCGTCCCGCAAGGCGTCGCTGAGTCTCTTGAGCACCACGATGCCGCACCCTTCGCCACGGCCATACCCGTCGCCGCCGACGGAGAACGTTTTGCAGCGGCCATCGGGGCTGAGCATACCTGCCCGGCAGAAAGCGACGGTCACATCGGGACTGAGCACAAGATTCACTCCGCCTGCAATGGCTTCGGTACATTCCCCCAGGCGCAGTGCCTGCATAGCATGGTGCACGGCGACAATCGAGGAACTGCAGGCGGTGTCCAGCACGACACTGGGACCCACCAGCCCGAGCGCATAGGAAAGCCGACCGGCGACGGCGCATTGGGCCGTGCCTGTGGGCAGCATGGACTCGTCGCGTCCGTTTGGTTGCGAAAGTAATAATTGGCGATAATCCGCAGTGGAGACGCCCATGAAGACGCCGACCCGCTTTCCGGCCAGTGATGCGGGCGCAATGCCTGCATGTTCCAGGGCTGTCCAGGCGACCTCGAGCGTTATGCGCTGTTGCGGGTCCATGGACAGGACTTCGCGCGGCGACAGATCGAAGAAGGGGGCATCGAAATCGAGGGCACCGTCAATAAAGCCGCCGCTACGGGTGTACATGCGGCCCGCAGCATGGCGATCTTCGTCATAATAGGCGGCGATGTCCCAGCGGTCTTCAGGAATGGGACCGATGGCGTCGCGTCCCTCGCGCAACAAGCTCCAGTAGGCATCGATATCGGGTGCGCCGGGAAAGCGACAGGCCATGCCAACGATGGCGATAGGTTCGTTGAGATGGTCTTTTGACACGTTTGCGGAAAGTCTAACGTCTTGTTGTTGTGCCCCAGCGTAGCGTTGCTCGATGTAGGTGGCAATGGCGTCGATATTAGGTTGGTCGAAGAGTAGGGTGGCAGGCAGCTCGAAATCGTCACCCAGCCACATCTGGAGCTTCTTCGCCAGTTCGACGGCGAGCATGGAGTCCACGCCGATTCGTTCGAAACCCAGATTAGCGGGCGGTGGGGTTTCGAATCCCAAGGCGACGGTCAGTTCGTGTTGCAGATGCGCGATAATGCGGCGCTTGAGTTCCGCCGGGGAGCAGCCGCGCAGGGTTTCATTGAAACGCCCGCGTGTTTCGGGCACGCCAACCGTGGCACCCTTGGGAACCGGCGGCATCCATTCGGCCAGAGGGGCAAATTCCTTCCGGGCGAACATGTGGGCACAGGCCGACCGACGGATTTTCCCGCTGGACGTCTTGGGCGTGTGGTAGGGTTGCAGAAGGGCGATCCAGCAGGGGGTTACCTCGAACCGGTCGACGACAGCGGCGCGCATCGCGGCCAGTATCGACTCCCTTTCGACCGTTCGGCGTTCCGAACGCTTGATTTCCGCCACAACGGCCAAGCCTTCCTGACCATTCAGCTCGACGCTGAAGGCGGCACAACTGTCGGACTCGATGGCAGGGTGGCAAGTCTCGACCACGCGCTCCACATCTTGCGGGTAGATATTACGTCCGCGGATGATGATCAGATCCTTTAATCGCCCCGTCACAAAGAGTTCCTTGCGGTATAGAAATCCGATGTCGCCAGTGCGCAGGAATGGGCCTTCCTGTGTGTCGGCGATCCGTGCCTGAAAAGTCCGCTCGGTCTCCTCCGGCTGCTCCCAGTATCCCTGGGTAACCCCGGGGCCAGCTATCCAGATTTCACCGACTTCCAGTTCATGGCAGAGCGTGCATGAGTCCGGGGCAACGATGCGGACATCGAAACCACCGCCGATACGCCCGGAGCTCGGGCGTAGCGGGTTCGCAGGATCGGGTTTCTCCAGCAGCAGAACATTGTTTTGTTCCAATTCTTCCGTGACCACAGGTACCAGGAACGGATCCTCTTCCTGCGGTGTGGCCGATAACAAGAGTGTGGTCTCGGCCATCCCGTAGCATGGGAGATGCGCTTGATGACGGAATCCATAGGGGGCAAAGGTTTCGGTAAAGGCGGTCAGTGTATCGGCCCGGATCGGTTCGGCCCCGTTCCAGAGTCGCAGCAAGGCGCTCAGATCCAATCCTTCCCGCTCTTCCGGCGAGGTGTCCTTGACACAGAGTTCCAGTCCGAAGTTCGGGGTGGGGGCGGAGGTCGCCCGGTACTTGCTCATGGCCCGTAGCCAGCGAATCGGTTTCTGCAGGAATGCGGCGGGAGACATCAGATAACAGGGAAAGTTCGCATAGATCGGCCAAACAAGACTACCCAGCAGACCCATATCGTGAAAAAACGGCTGCCAAGAGACATGGATCAACGCATCGCCTTCAATGCCCGTGTTATCGATATACCAGGCGTTATGCAGTATGTTTCCGTGACTGACCATGACCCCGCGCGGCGCACCCGTAGACCCGGAGGTGTACTGCAAGACGGCCAGATCTTCCCGTTTCCACGACGGCTTAACCCAGAGTTCCGAGAGGTTGGGTAATGTGTCCGTCGCCAGGACATCGATATCGTTTCCCAGATACTCGACCAGCGCGTCTCGATATTCCTGAACGCAAAAGACGGCTTTTGGACGCGCGTCAGATGTGATCAGCTTCAAACGTTCGTCCTGCCGCCGCTTGCGCGGCGGGTACATGGGTACAGCCACGGCCCCGGCATAGAGGCAGCCTATGAAGCCGCGAATGAAATCGAGGCCCGGTGGATAGGAAAGGAGCACCCGTTCGCCGGCCATGCCTCGCTGCTGCAACCAGGCGGCAATTGAGCGGGCCTGGCGATCAAGCTGTGCGCAGGAAAGGCTGTCTCCCTCTTGTTCACCGTCCACGAGGAACGTGAAAAGGCGATTGTCAGGTGTTTGTCGTGCGTGCCACAGCAATTGCTCCGTAACGGAGTTCCCTGTAACTTGCGCCCAACGGCTCGCCGCGGTTCTCTCCTCGAAGGATAGGCTCATTGGAATTCTCTACACCAATCAATTCTTGTGTGTGATTAACTTTAGGTGTTACTTTGCTGGAAATAGGGTGTGGTGTCAACCCGGAACTGCCGGAAACAGCCCCCCCGCAGGAGTCGCATTATGAGAACAGCGATCGGTACACAGGAAAACGTGCCGTCAGGTTTGGCTGGGCGGTTTCCCGGCAGCAACACGGGGGTGAATCTTCTGTGGTCTTCCGTCAACGCCTACAGGCCATTGATGCCTAATGAAATCGATGTCTGGCGTGTGGATCTGGATATTTCGGATGCCCGGCGTGAACGTCTATTGTCCATTCTCTCGCCGGATGAAGCGGCCCGCGCCGCCCTTTACCGGTTTCCCGAGCTTGGACGGCGCTACATCGCCGGTCGTGGTGCGTTGCGCTGTATCCTGGGGCGCTGCCTGGGCATTGATCCGAAACGGGTCCGGTTTGATTATGAGGCAAATGGCAAGCCCATTTTGGCGAGCCCGCCAGCACCCTCCGGTGCGTTGTCCTTTAACATCACCCATTCGCATGAATTGGCGCTGTGCGTCGTTACTCGGGAGCGTCGCATCGGCGTGGATGTTGAACACATGCTTCGAACGGTGGATATGGAGTCCATTGCGCAACGTTATTTTTCTCCTCATGAATATGCCGCGCTGCAGTCCGCGCCGCTGGTGCAGCGTCGCGCGCTGTTCTTTCGGTACTGGACCTGCAAGGAAGCCTGCATCAAGGCAACGGGCAAGGGATTATCCCAATTGGAAGACGTTGAGGTGGTGTTGAGTGGCGCCAGGCCTGGCCGATGGAAGTCATCAGGGCGGTGGCGGCTCTATGAGTTGTCCCCCAAGATGGATTTTGCGGCGGCCGTGGCGGCTGAGGGTTGTGATCATGTGCTGCGCGGTTGGCATTATGCCCACGTGCCGGAATAACCCGAAGCGGTCGCACATGCGCTGCACCAAGCGGCGACGATGGCGCTTCATGCCTCTGCTCACAGGCGGCGGATGAAAAATGTATCGACTGGACGGCTTGCAGTTTGTCATAGTTCCAGCATGGAACCTTGCATGCGGCATGGGGCCCGTCGCAAGGCGCGTGGGCTGGTGAGATCAATGAGGGGGAGGGTATGCAGATACAATTAGACGAGCGTCAGGAACGCATCGTAGCCGCCGCGCGCGCGTTTGCGAAAGATGAGCTCGCGCCGAACGCGGCGAAGCATGACGCGACGGGGATTTTCCCGCGCGAGCTGATCGACCGCATGGCGCAACAGGGGTTTCTGGCTGCCACGCTGCCCGAGGCATACGGGGGGCTGGAACTCGATCCGCTTGCATACGGCTTGCTTCTCGAGGCCATTGAACAGGGCGATTGCGCGGCCAGCCGGCTGGTGACCGTGCATCTGGCTCTGGCGGCACAGTCGATTCTGACGTATGGCAGCGCAGCGCAGCAGGCGCGCTGGCTCCCCGATATCGCCTCCGGCAAGACGATTTGCGCCTTTGCATTGACAGAGCCGGATCACGGTTCCGACGCCGCAGGCATCGAGTGCTCCTACGGTAGGGACGGTGACGGCTACGTCCTGCGAGGGCGAAAGCGTTGGATTTCCTTCTCCGGGGTGGCCGATCTGCTTGTGGTAATCGCGCGCCAGGGGCCGACGGTTTCCGCATTCCTGGTGGAGACTGCCGCTGCGGGCGTGGCGCGGATTCCGCTGACGGGCCTGATGGCAGGGCGGGCCTGCCACATCTGTGAGATCGTATTGGATGGCGTGCGCGTGCCTCAGGACCAGATGCTGGGCGGCGAAGGCCAAGGTTTCACCTACATTGTTAACTCAGCGATGGACCAAGGGCGTTATTCGATTGCCTGGAGCGGCGTGGGGCTGGCCGGTGCGGCACTGAATGCAATGGTGCGCTACGCCAAGAAACGGGAGCAGTTCGGCGTTAAACTGGCCCGTCACCAACTGATCCGCGGTATGATCGCCGATGGGGTGACGAACCTTTATGCCGCGCGCAGTCTTTGCCTGCGGGCGGCCCAATCCCGCAAGGAGGGCTCACAGGATGCGATCATCGAGTCCACGATTGCCAAGCAGTTTGCCGCCGGAACGGCCTTCCGCATCGCTGTCGATGCGGTGCAGGTGCATGGCGGCAACGGTTGCTGTGCTGACTATCCGGCCGAGCGCCTGATGCGCGAAGCCAAGGCGCTTGAGATTATCGAAGGTACCACGCAGATCCAGCAAATGATGATTTCCTTGCACGGCCTGCGCCAGTTTGGTTAAATTCCCATCCGCATTGGTGCCGCTGTGGCGCGGGCGGGGCCGCCGGTGGAGTATTTTTTGGTTTATGAAGAATTATAAAGGAACACCCGATGAACTGGTCGCCAGCTTGTGGTGCCACCGGAATTTGATTCTTGCGTTGACGCGCCGGGACATTGCCGGGCGCTACCGCGGGTCCTTGCTGGGCATCCTATGGTCATTTGTGAACCCGCTCCTGATGCTCGGTGTATACACGTTCGCCTTCGGTGTGATTTTCGGGGCGCGCTGGACCGCAGGTTCGGATTCGAAGATGGAGTTCGCCATTATCCTCTTTGCCGGTATGCTTGTTTTTCAACTGTTTTCCGAGTGCGTGAATCGTGCGCCATCGCTGGTCCTCTCCAATCCGAGCTATGTCAAGAAAGTGGTTTTCCCCCTTGAAGTCCTGCCGATCGTGTCGCTGGGCTCGAGCCTGTTCCACATGCTGGTGAGTCTCTCGGTCTGGCTGCTGTTCTACTTCGTCGGATTTGGATTGCCCTCCCCGGCAATCCTGTTGCTGCCCGTTATGCTGCTGCCCCTGGTACTGTTTACAATAGGCTTATCCTGGATGCTGGCCTCTTTCGGGGTTTACTTACGCGATGTGGGGCATATGGTTTCTTCGTTGACGCTGATGTTGTTGTTCCTTTCGGCCGTATTCTATCCGATAGAATCCGTACCGGAAGCCCTGCGTACGCCTTTGACGGTGGCTAATCCACTGGTGTTCCATGTCGAAATATGCCGGCAAGTGATGGTTTGGGGTAAACTCCCGGCATGGGACTCATGGACGATCTACTTCGTTTTGAGTTTGGTGGTCGCTTGTCTGGGATTTGCCTGGTTCCAGAAGACGCGGAGGGGGTTCGCCGATGTCCTCTGATATAGCCATCCAGGTCGAGAATCTTTCGAAGAGCTACCACATCTACGATCAGCCCCGCGACCGGTTGAAGCAGATGTTCTTCTGGGGGCGGCGGCAGTATTACCGTGAATTCTGGGCATTGAAAGATGTGTCTTTCGACGTGCGGCGCGGTGAGACGGTCGGGATTGTCGGGCGTAACGGCAGTGGAAAATCGACATTGCTACAGTTGATTTGCGGTACGCTAAACCCGACTGGCGGCCAGATAATGACCAACGGTCGCATTGCGGCGCTTCTGGAACTGGGAACCGGTTTCAATCCTGATTTCACGGGGCGTGAAAATGTCTACATGAACGCCGCTGTTTTAGGACTTTCCAAGGAAGAAATCGATGATCGGTTTGATGACATTGCATCCTTTGCCGATATTGGTGACTTTATCGAGCAGCCGGTTAAGACTTACTCTAGCGGCATGGCGGTGCGCCTGGCTTTCGCCGTTCAAGCTGTGATTGATCCAGATATTTTCGTCGTCGATGAAGCCCTCGCTGTGGGTGATGAAAAATTCCAGCGGAAATGCTTCGCCCGTTTGGAGGACTTGAAGCGTAGAGGTTCATCAATTCTTTTTGTGTCGCATTCTCCGGCAAGTATCATTGAATTATGCGATAGGACCCTGCTTCTTGATCATGGTGAGCGACTCATGTACAGCTCAGCTCCACATGCCATACGTGCCTACCAAAAGCTGATTTACGCCCCCGATGAGGATGTGAAAAGATTAGTGCAGGAATACCGTGCCGCCGATCAGTTTGGGGGAAGTATAGCATCCGAATGGGGTGATAACACAGCAAGCTTAAGTCAAGGCGAATCAACGATTGTTTCCAATGACCCCGCTGTACCTACTTTTGACCCGGGCCTTTTGCCTGAGACCACCACGGTTTATCCAGCGCAGGGCGCTGAAATTGATTCGATACAGATACTCGACGCCAAGGGGCATGTTGTCAACGTATTGCAACCTGGGGGAAACTACCAGTTTGTAGTGTCAGGTCGCTTTTTGAACAGCTTTGCCGGGATCTTTTTTGGTATCCATATAAAATCCATTTCCGGTCTGGTAATTACCGGGCAGCGTTATCCGGAAGAGGGAAAATTCATTGAACTGGATAGTGCCGGGAAATCCTTCAAGATCAGCTTCGGTTTCAGGATGGATGTTCTGCCGGGTGTCTATTTCGTTGGCGGTGGCATCTGGTCGTCTCAGGAACCAAACTGCGTCCACCGTATTTTGGATGCGATCATGTTTCGCGTTGTTCCGATAAGTCGTCCTATTTCCTTTGGATATGCGGATATGTCAACAAGGGCACCAAATGTCGAATTATTCTAAATCTCTTTCTGCCACAAAACTGGGAATTCTCAAGGCGTGCTTTGATCGCACGGAGGGTATGGTGGGTTTTGACGAGGCTATACTGCTCTACCATCTCGCGAAAGAGGTGGATAGTGGGTGTATCGTAGAAATCGGTTCCTACCGGGGTAGGTCATCGGTATTCCTGGGCAAGGGTTCACTTGATGGAGTAAATGCACCAGTCTATGCGATAGATCCGCATAGGAGCTTCATCGGTGTTCTGGGTGGAGAGTTCGGTCCAAAAGATCGTACTGCATTCTATCGAGCCATGCTCGATAACGAATGCAGCGAGATCGTCTCGCTGATTAATTCGAGCAGCGAGTGCTTATCCCCATTATGGAGCGAGCCGATTTCGCTCTTGTGGATTGACGGAGATCATAGCTACGATGGGGTAAAGAAGGATCTCAACTGTTGGTTGCCGCATTTATCCCCCAATGCCAAGATTGCGTTTGATGACGCAACTGACCCAGAGCTTGGACCCCGTAAGCTTATTGATGAACTGATTTTGTCGAAGCGATTTGAGATCGTCATGAACGTTGGTAAAGTCGTTGTCTTGCGGGGCAATGTCAAAGGTGAATTTGATAAGATACCTGTGGCAGATGTTCATGATAGGCCATTGTTGGATAAAGAAAAATCATTTGAATACGTCCGCTACAACAGCTACCGTTCGGAGCGATACAAACTCTTTTATGTTGCTACGCCGAAAGTTGCCTGCACTTCCTTGAAATGGTGGTTTGCAGACTTGGAAGGGTGCTCGCAGGTTTTGCGCGGTCTTGTTGACAGCATTGAGACTGACCCGGAGCTGGTTATCCACGACACCTTCCACAGGGTGGCGCCAAATGTGACCCACTTGACGCCGGAAACGATCGCAGAGGTACTCGCTTCGGATTCATATTTTCGTTTCGCAGTAGTCCGCAATCCGTACAAGCGGATATTCTCAGCGTGGCAATCGAAGTTACTCTTAAGAGAGCCCTACCAGATAAGGCCTTATCTCCACTACGATTTCTTCAATCACCCGATTATATGTGCGGATGATATCGCGTCGGCATTTGAAGGGTTTCTTGAGCATCTCGCAACCAATGAGGCACCCTCTTATTGGGATGTACACTGGACCCCGCAAGTAGACCTGCTTCGCCCCGATCTGATCAACTATTCAAAGCTGGTCAAAATCGAGAATGCGAATGAGCTTAGCCAGGCACTAGCGGTTCGGCTCGGTGGTCATATTCCGGATCCTTTTGCAGACCGACGCATAAATGAAAGTCTGATTCCGTATCTGCCCGAGTTCGTTTCGCAACGAAGTGCGGAGTTGATTCGTTTGCTGTATGCCAAGGATTTTGTGACTTTCGGATATGACGAACAACCGCCAGCGACAAAGGAAACGTACTCTACTGATCAGCTCAATCTCGCAATCAAGGCCATTCCGCTCATTCGTGGGCGAAACCAGCGGCTGGGTGATCTTAATAAGCGCATAGTCAGCCTCAATGAAGCCATGGCTGCGCAGGCCGGCGAGATTGATCGGCAGGTCAGCGAGATTGATCGGCAGGCTGGCGAGATTGATCGGCAGGCCGGCGAGATTGCGCGGCTTGAGTTAACAATCCTTGAAAGGGATAATGAGCTTGTTTCCATTCACTTGAGCGGTTCCTGGAAAATAACCAGACCGCTAAGGCAGTTATATCGTATTCTGCAAAGAATGAAGGGTGCCCCAGATGCTGATATTGAGACTATCTAGGTTATATCGTTTACTCCGAAAAAGTGGGTATTTTGATGATCGGTATTACCTGTTGAGTAATCCAGAAGTTCGCAAGGCCGATATTGATGCATTGTCGCATTATATATCCCATGGTTGGCGCGAAGGTCGCAATCCTAGTGCATTTTTTGATGTAAGCGGTTATTTGGAAAAATATCCTGATGTAAGGGATGCAGGCATTGAACCATTGTTCCATTACCTTTGTTTCGGCATGGAAGAGGGCCGCAATTCATGCAAGGATCAAAATGAAATAGTACATGGCAAGAAGCATTTCAAAGACGATGTACACGTTAGTGAGAAAAGAATGATTAGTGGTCGCCTATCCGGAGCAACACGAGGAACCGTTGCATATTCGCGGAAAATGCTCCAACTGTTTTATATGGCGATCAAGAATCCCTCATTGTTGGTTTACGTATGCGAGAAGCTTAAAGCCAATGGATATAAGTCGACTATAAATGAAATTTTAGGAATCTTGAACAAAAGTACACCTTGTCCGCGGCAAGAATATGAAAATGCCGCGAAATATTGCCTTATCGTTCAGACGATTGATGGTTATTTCAAGAAGCACACGCGTGGTCATCCTCAAGAGCAAAACAACATTTTATTAATATCGCATGACCTCATACGCGCTGGGGCTCCTTTGCTGCTCCTCAATATTGCAAAACACCTGAGAGAAGTAGGGGAAAAGAATATTTTGATAATTAGCCTTGTTGATGGAGAGCTCCGAGGTGAATTTGAAAAATACTGCACAGTTTTGTGCCTGAATCAAAGTAACCGATGGACAATTGAGAATGCTTCACTCGTTGATTGCATATTCAGGAAGCTTTCAGATAATGGTGTCAACAAGGCAATCGGCAACACTACCGGTAGCGCATTGTTTGTCCCATATCTAGAAAAATGTGGTTTTGTCTATCAAATACTGATACATGAAATGCCGGAGACAGTTGAGTTCATGGGCTGGGACAAGACAGCAGCACTGCGCTTATCTGAGATAGCAAGCGGAAGGGCGGTCTACTCATCAGAATATGTCTTAGGAAAGCACAGGCAATTGTATGCTTTGCCGTATAATGTTGAAGTAATACCGCAGGGCATGTTCCAAGTACAGCGTAAGCAAAGAAACGCGGAATCGAGAGCCGATCTTCTGTCAAGGTACAAGCTTCCAAAAAACGCAAGACTCATATTGCATGGTGGTAAAGACCTTGTGAGAAAGGGCTTGGATCTCTTTGTCGATATTGCGTTTCATGTGTCCTCGCTCCAGAAGAACATCTACTTTGTTTATTTGTGTGACAAATATGAGCTGACTACGCACAAAGAATTGGTAAAGAAAATCGCTGACAGTGCCAACATCATTATAGACAATTTCACGAGTGATTATGGGTTATATCTTGAAGGCTCGGATCTTTATGCTTTAACAAGCCGCGCGGATCCATTCCCGAACACTGTGCTCGATGCTTTATCGCATGGATTGCCGGTTATTGCATTTGATGAATGTGGCGGTGCACCTGAGCTGCTTAGGCAAATAGATGATTGCCTCGTTGCAAAGAGACAGGACGTACAGGATTTTGCCCGGAAAGTATCTTTCCTTCTGGATAATCCAAGTAAATACAAGGAGATATCGGGAAAATCAATTGACATAATTCGGCGAGATTACCGCTTTGAAAAATATGTGGACAGGTTACAGTCGTTTTTTGATGCCCACTCTTTGCATAAAGTGTCAGTAATTGTTCCTAACTATGATTTCAGCGAATTCCTGCCCGAAAGACTTCATTCCATTATCAATCAGACATTGATGCCATATGAGATAATTTTCCTTGATGATAAATCCTCTGATGACAGTTGCCTGATTGCTGAAGGCATTCTCGCTGACTCGCGCATAAAGTATAAGATCGTGAAAAACGATTCGAATCAAGGTGTCCTCAAGCAGTGGCAGAAGGGCATCGAAATGGCTGAAGGTGAGCTAGTATGGATTGCTGATGCAGCCGATTATTGCGATCGCAATCTGTTGATGACGCTGGTCCCTCGTTTTGGTGATCCCGATATTTCGCTTGCCTATTGTCACGCGCGCCTGGTCGATGCCGATGGGGTTTCGATTAATGATGATGGCGTACTCCTTCATGCTAATGATATTGATGATTTACGGTGGCGGCATTCTTTTGTCTGCAAAGGAACTCACGAGATTTATCGTGGATTCTTGTATAGAAATTTAATAAGCAACTCCGGAGTCTGTGTATTCAGAAGAAACTCATGTGCCGGAGATATGCTAGAACAGTTGAAAAATTATAAATACGTCGGAGATTGGTTTCTTTATGCAAGCTTGATGTCCTCTGGTAAAATATTCCACTCGCACAAAGTTCTCGCCAGCTTTCGCCGTCACCAAAAGGCGATTACAACCAAAAGCATGAATTCGAATGAATATGTTCGTGAAGTCATGGCGGTTATTGAAATGATGATGAAAACGCATAAGGTGTCGGAAAGGAGCTTTGAAAAAATACGGTTTCATCTAAAAAAAGATCATAATATCGAGCTAGAACAATATGGTGAAGATTTAGCCAGGCTTTTGGCGAATATGCAAGAAGTGGCAACAATTCTGTTTGTATCGACAAATCCATGTGCTCAGGAGGGCGGAGGCTCTGACGTTCTTTGGTATGAAGCAGCAAAAACATTATCGATCCAAAACTATCCCCTGTTTTTAAATGTTTATAAGCGTTCAAACATGCCGCATAGGGTTGGTGTATTGCGAAATATCGGAGTGACTATTTCTTATTACGAGGAAACAGGGCTTAGTATATTAGACGAGATCGGTGTAGATTTAGTTATCATTATACAGGGGGATGAGAGGGAAGGCTCTGATTGGTGTGAAACATGCAAAAACAAAAAGATTCCTTATGTTATCGTAAATCAATTAACGAGACCCGATGTTGAGATCAATTCAAATGTCAAAGAGGGTTATCTTAATGCTAGCAAGGTTTTTTTCACCTGCGAGAATAACCGTTTATTAATGCAGGAAAAGATCGGACGTGAGCTCGGAAATGCTGAGCGCCACTATAATCCAGTCGCCGGCATCGAGCGCGGAGCCATCATGCCATTTCCTGAAGTAATCGGCAATCGATACTATTTGGCATGTCCTGCTAGGTTAATGGTGATTCACAAAGGGCAAGATTTGCTGTTTGAGGTCCTCAAGCAAGACAAATGGAAAGATCGCCAATTGCATATTAATCTTTACGGCGACGGTCCGGATAAAGAAATGTTACAGGAAATGAAAAAGACTCGCGCTGTGGATAATGTCGTGTTTTGCGGTTACGAGCGTGATGTGTGTGAAATTTGGAAGAGGAATCATGGTATCATTATGCCCAGCCGTATGGAGGGTGTGCCGATTGTATTGCTGGGCGCTATGTTTTGTGGACGCGTCCCCATCTTGACCGATGTTGGAGGGCACCGTGAACTGGTTCAGGATGGTGTGGCGGGTTTTATTGCAAATGCACCAACTGTGGAGGATGTCGATGCTGCCCTGGAACGTGCATGGCGGCAGAGGGCAAATTGGTCGGAGATCGGCAGGAAAGCTCGCGAGGCGGTTTTGGCTTTCCAGTCCGAGGATCCTGTGAAGGATTTTGTCGACAAGATTTTGGGACAAGTATGATGGGGATTTTCGAGACATTCGCATTGGATATGAGCGGTCAGGTATTAGTGGATAACCTGTTGGCATTATTGCATCAAGCAAGTTCCGGTGCATTATTGCAGGGCTGATCAGGAGCGTTGACAAATGAAAATAGCAGTTTTTGGTGGTGGAGGATTTATTGGGTCAGCGGTGGTTGACCGTCTATTGAAAGATGGTCATACAATTCGGATATTTGAGCGTCCCAGGGTAGTCCCGTACCGGCGTTTCTCTGCGACCGAAGGCGTGGAATGGGTTACCGGTGATTTGATGAGCAATCATGACGTGGCTCATGTTCTTGATGGCATCGACATTGTCGTTCACCTTGTGTCAACAACGTTGCCGGGAAGCTCTAATGATGACCCCGTATATGATGTTCAGACTAATGTTGTGTCAACGATTCAAATGCTACAGGCAATGGTGGCAAGGAAAGTGGGGAAAATCGTTTTCATATCTTCCGGCGGCACCATATATGGGAAGCCGGTTGCATTGCCTATCAACGAGGATCATCCCACAAATCCACTCGTTTCCTATGGCATAACCAAGCTTGCGGTTGAGAAATACATTTTGATGTTTCAGCACCTTTATGGGATCAAGGCTCGCATATTGAGAGTGGCCAATCCGTATGGTGTGCGGCAGCGAGTGGATACAGGGCAGGGCGTGGTCACGGCTTTTGTCAGCAAGGCGTTGAGGGACGAGTCGATTGAAGTGTGGGGTGATGGGCGTGTTGTCAGGGATTACCTTTACATTGACGACCTTGCCGAGGCTTTTGCTCGTGCAGTATATTACGATGGTTCACATTCCGTCTTTAATATCGGTTCAGGAGTGGGGACGGACATCAATTCCCTGCTGGACGCGATTGAAAGCGTTCTTGAGCGGCCCGTTTCGCGACATTACAAGCCCGGCCGGGCCTTTGATGTGCCTTCCAATGTACTTGATATAACACGTGCTGGCAAAGAGCTTGACTGGCAACCGGGAGTGCCGCTCCTGCAAGGTATGGAAATCATGCTTAAAAGGCGAACGTCGTGACGGTGGGAGTTGTGTGAAAAAACACAAACTTATAACAATTATCCCCCCCCTTCTGATCCTTTGCTGGCTTCTGTATTTGGGAGTCATGATTTGGTGGCGCGCCCATATTAGTGTACAGCCACCGATTTATGATCCTCTCTCTTATATGCAAAAAGCTATTAATTTCTGGGATGCATTGTCGAATGGGCAGTTATTTAATCCCTTCAATCTTCAACCTACCGTGCGGCCTCCCGGTACTATTTTGATGTCATACCCTTTCGGATTCACCCATGATTTCAGAGGGTACCATTTTCGCTCGGTGTTTCTACCAATACTTTGTATTGTGGGGGCTGTTTACATTGTTGCCGGCGCTCATGCTTGCTGTAAAAAGGGCAACGAATGGTGGACGGCTGCCATCGCTCTATTATTCTCATCACTCCCCATGTATTATCATTTTGATTGGTTTCAGGATCCGGTAAGCCCGACTCGCTGGGGCCTTGTAGATAATTTTCATGCCGGTGTCGCCGCATTGGCTATGGCGGCATTTCTTCGAAGCGTCTTCGCAAAATCATTGAAGTGGTTGTTTTTGGCGGTTTTGCTTTCTTCCTTTACTCTTATAATCAAGCCCTCCGGTATCGCGGTTATGGGGCTGGCATCAATGGCATGGGTAATTGTTATTATGTTTGAATGGATTCACCTTTTTAAGAGCAAATCCCCCAAGCGAGATGTGCAAAAATATTTTATATTTGGTAGCATCATTACAGGTATAACATATTGTATAACTATAACTATTTGCGTTCTATCTCAATATTTATCTAAGCATAATATTTCTTATGCACATGAAGCTTTGGCGGTAATGCGAAAAGTACTACTCTTTAGCTGCTATGAGCTGTTCCAGATGTTTTACAAGAGTGCAGGGCCCGCTTTGCTGTTATGGATTACCTTGGTGTTCATTCTGCTATATCGCCGCCTTCCAAGTGGCGAACCACAGGCTTGTAGGCATAGGGCTCAGGCCTCGGGTTTGCTGATCGGTAGCGCGGTTATTTGGACCGCAGGTTTATGGTACATGATCGTTGTACAAGCCGGTGGCAGTAGTCAGATAAGATATTTTTATCCTTTTATGCTCATGGGGGCGATTTGCGTTACCCCTGTCGCTTTTATGGCATGGGATCAAACAAGTCGTTTGTTGCGTTTGTGGTTGGTGGTCTTGTGCGGACTGCCAGCTTTAAATATAAGTGCTCTTCTGGCAACTGGAAATACGCCACCAATGTCCTGGCAGAGAATGTCCGGTGTTAATGTAAGCGTCGGGCAGGATCGCAAGATTGTTGAACAAGCGCAGGCGTTCCTCCAGAATGTCCAGAGCAATGGAGAGAACGTTCAGGTTTATTCATTTAACAGCAGGTTGCCGTCGCAAATATTTGAAAGCGTCGGTATGTATGAGGAATATGCTCGCACTGGTCTGCCAACTTTTACAACTAAAATACCGACTGATTGGGTCAACGGGTTCGTGGTGCGCACGGGGGAAATATTAGAAAGCGATTATATTCTGATTAATAGATATCCCGACTATAGTTATGATCCGCAACATATGTTAGGCCAGCATTATGATGCATATGAATCTGAAGTTAGGGCTTTTGAAATTTGGGCCTCACACTTGGAACGAGACGCGGGTGTCGAAACCGTTTCTGACAGCAATGATTTGCGGCTATTGAAGATTGCCGACCGAAAGGCATTTAACCAAGCTATTGAGAAGTTTGTCGCGGCCAACACTTGGCGTCCGGAATTCTCGGCAGCCAACCCACCCACCTGGTGGAGCCCGGATGCTGTTTTAGCTTATGCAAAGATGCCAGCTTTGACTGAAATTAACTTTGATGACATCTTCAAGATTCATGCGCTTTCAATCAGCCGCGTTCCCTCCGGATTAAAGGTTGAAGTCTGGTGGCAGGAACTGCGTCAGAATGCAGTAAAGAATAAATCGCTGATTTTCCTTCATATGCTTGATGTGGATGGCAATTGCATTGTTTTGTCGCAAATATTGCTATGCTCGTCTCAGCCTTTGTGCGATGAACGTCCACTCCGCTATGGTCAGGCTATGCTTCCTCTTTCCCCACTGGCGCATGCGCTGGCGTTTGGTGTTTGTGAACCGGGAGGTGCGTTTCTTCTTCCGGACAAAGGCATGACGGACTGGGGTGGGCGGCGTGTGGTGATTCCTCTTGCAGGTCCTGCAACAGGTACTAAACATGATTAGAGAATTATGGGGGGTATTTGAATGATTGAGCAGACGCTATCACAAGACCCTGGATATGATCGGTTCAGGCAGCAGCAAGTTTCGCATTGGAACAAAGTTTCTGGCGAGATTCCAGATGGTAGCCGGAGAGGTTCCTATTACCATCAATATCTGGCGAAGCTTTATCGATTCTATATTACGCCCGGTCTGCGCATAATCGAGTTTGGGTGTGGTTCAGGCAATTTGCTGGCTGGATTACGTCCGGCATTTGGTAAAGGTATTGATCTTTCACCGGATATGGTCGCCGTTGCACGCAAGCGTCACCCCGATCTCTCGTTTGAAGAGGGGGACGTTTTGACGTATCGGAGCGATGAGCGTTATGATGTTGTGATTTTGTCGGATCTGGTAAACTCCCTGTTTGACGTTCAGCGCGCCCTTGAAGTGGCCTGCGAATTGTGTGCGCCGGGGGGGCGGATCATTCTGAATTATCTTAGTCAAGTGTGGAAGATTCCCCTCAAGTTGGCGGGTGCCCCTGGCGTGTCATCCGCTTTGCCGGAACCGAATTGGCTTACACCTCATGACATCCGCAACCTTCTGCATCTTGCGGGTGCCGAACCGGTTCGTGAATCCGTTGAGTTTCTGTTGCCCTTCAATATTCCGTTCATAACTTCGTTTTTTAACCGCTTTCTGGCAAGATTATGGCCATTTCGGTGTTTTTGTCTGACGCATTTTGTTTCGGCGCGTCCTTTGCCAGATCCTCTTCCTTTGGTCGGTGATGATGCACCTTCCGTGACGGTTGTTATTCCTGCGCGCAATGAAGCCGGCAATGTACAGCAGTATTTTCAGCGTGTGCCGCGAATGGGATCGCATACAGAGATAATTATCGTGGAGGGAAATTCAACCGATGATACGTTCGCTGTAGCTGAGAAGGAGATTGCGTTACACCCCGAGTGGGATGCGCGTTTGTTCAAGCAACCCGGCAAAGGCAAGGCGGATGCAGTTCGTGTTGGATTTCAGCATGCAACTAATGATGTTCTGATGATCCTGGATGCCGATTTAACCGTTGTTCCGGAAGATCTGCCTCGATTCTACAAGGCAATTGTGGAAGGACGGGGCGAATATATAAATGGTGTTCGGCTTGTTTATCCTATGGAAGGCAAGGCGATGCGCTTTATGAATTTGATGGGAAACAAGTTCTTCAGTTATGCATTTTCCTGGCTTTTAGGGCAACCGATTCGAGATACGCTTTGCGGGACGAAAGTCATGTGGCGCAAGGATTATGAGCAGTTAGCTGCCAACCGCTCTT
This sequence comes from uncultured Victivallales bacterium, assembly GCA_964652765.1. Taxonomy (GTDB): domain Bacteria; phylum Verrucomicrobiota; class Kiritimatiellia; order UBA8416; family UBA8416; genus UBA8416. The sequence continues at coordinate 46,224 of CAZZBA010000001.1, forward strand.
ATTTTGGCGACTTTGATCCGTTCGGCGATTACGACCTGATATTCGGAGCGGCCAAGATGGGTTTAAAAATGATTGATATGCCGATCCGGTATCGTGACCGAACGTATGGTGATACTAATATTCATCGCTGGCGTCATGGTATGATTCTTTTACGCATGGTCATCTTTGCGGCACGGCGCATTAAATTTGTTTAAGGAACAGGAGCGGTTAATGTCTTGGCTAGCGCATCCCTTGACGTCCGGACTGGATGTTGATGATCCAGAAACGACGATACGTCGACGGATGATTATTAAACAAAAACGATATTTGTATAAACTCTATTGTGAATGGTATGAACTCATAGAGGCAGCCTTACCGGATGTTGCAGGAGATATCCTTGAGCTAGGCTCTGGGGCAGGCTTTCTGAAGGAGCGGATGCCTGATGTCATAACAACAGAAGTTTTACCTTTGCCTGGGATTGATGTAACGATCCCGACAGATGGAACCCTGCCTTTCGAGTCATCGTCACTGCGCGCGATTGTCATGACAGACGTGTTGCACCATATTCCTTGCCCGCGTACGTTTTTCCGGGAATCATCTCGGTGTATTTGTCCTGGCGGCGCGATTATTATGATTGAACCATGGATAACAGGTTGGTCACGTTTCATATATACGCATTTGCATAGTGAACCATTTCGTCCGGAAGCTACAGAATGGGAGTTTCCTGTGCAGGGGCCGCTGTCCGGTGCGAATGGTGCATTGCCCTGGATTATGTTCGAACGCGATCGCGAGAAATTCGAAAAAGAGTTCCCCGAGTGGAGCATTCGCAAAATAGAACCGATGATGCCCTTCTCCTATCTGCTTTCCGGTGGGGTATCTTGTCGCTTTTCGGCAACTGGTTGGTCATATCAACCTATCCGTAGGCTGGAGACGATGTTTAAATTATTAGATAATCGGCTTGCTATGTTTGCGCTGATCGTCCTTCATAAAAACCAAGCATAATGGCACGGCGTGCTTCTTGTGGCTTTGACAACTTGGTCGGATAAATATTCTGATAGCATGGGATTCGGGTTCGGGAGGCTTTCAGGCACCCTGTTCATTGTTGATTGAGTGGATTATGCAAGGAAAGCAACGTCTTGATGCCCTGACTTCGCTGCGATTTTTCGCCGCTGCCATGATTGTAATTTACCATTCTGGGGGATTGTTTGGGCTCAGTAAGACCTCATGTTTTCTATTAGATCAGGGCGTTTCATTTTTCTTTGTGCTTTCTGGTTTTATTTTAGCGTATGTTTATCCAAAACTGGAGACGTGGGCTGAGATAAGGCGTTTTTGGTGGGCGCGTATCGCACGGATATGGCCTGCATTTTTTGTCAGCTTTCTTATTGCGTTTTGGTTGTTGTCATTAGACTGGAGTTTCAAAAGAGGCTTAGCGAATCTTTTTATGATCAGTGCGTGGATTCCTTTACCAAGGTATTTCTTTTCATACAACGCACCTGCCTGGAGTATCTCGACAGAGATGTTTTTTTACTTAGCCTTCCCGTTTCTGATTTACCGATGGGAGAATACCTGGTCAGTAAAATTAGTGACTTCTGGCATTATTGTATTGTCGCTAATTCTAGTATCAAAGTTGTTGCACTTACCTTTATATAGTTCTATCAACGACGGATTGACTACTAGTGCTTTAGTATATATACACCCGTTATCTCGAATATTTGAATTTATTATTGGTATTTTTGTTGCTTTTTACTGGCGTAAACATGTTCCGCATGTCCAATGGAGTGAATTTAGAGCGTCTGTGTATGAAGTGGGGGTGATTTCTCTTGTTGCCATCTCCATGCATTATTGTCCGTTGGCAAACTGGATAAGTGGAACCTGGCTAGGTTATCCAGCAGCAAAATGGTTGTATAGCAGTGGATCAATGCTTGTTTTTGGGCTGTTGATTTATATAATGGCAATCGGACGGGGTCGAATTACTGCTTGGTTGTCTCATCCAACGCTAGTTCTATTGGGTGAAATAAGCTTTTCGCTCTATTTGTTACACCAAATCCTGTTGATTTACTATCAATCCAACATTTCTAACATTCCGCAAAAATCCAATATCCTTTCTTTGGCGATTTTCTGGGTTATTTTATTACTCGCTTCGTATCTGATGTGGGCTTTAATTGAAATGCCTGCAAGACGTTTGTTACTAGGTCGTGGAAAGAACGCAATACATGGAACGAAAGTGATGCAAGCATCATGGCATCACCACCTCAATTTGAATCGAAATACACTGTCGGCAGCCGCTGTATTGGTTGGTTTGCTGGGTTCACTCTATTTTTCGATGGGGAATATGAAGCGTATCAGCCCGTCTGATGCTGATGCAATGACGGCAAGAGAATTTACATCTGTTATAGGAACGCATTTTGGTGATTTGTTTGCGCTGCGCGGAATAAAAATAGAGCAGAAAGCTGACGGATTGTATATTGATCTTGCGTGGGAAAGCCTTGTTGAGCAAATGTTGACTTATACCAATGGAATTCATCTTACTGATGCAGCTGGAAATATCCTTGTTCAAGCAGACTATAAACAGCCGATGCTCAGATTGAAAGTGAGGCAAGGAACAATCTGGAAAGATTCAATTGTCATACTTAAGAACAAACTAACCGGTGGAGAAAGGAAATTAGCGATAGCCTTATTTAAAGGACGTGATTTGTTGCTCGTGACTCAAGGTGAGCGGGATTGGGATAACCATCGGCTGATTATCAGTTTAGAGAAATAATAGCATCGGATAATCTGCTCGCAGAATCCAACGATCAAGTGTAAGGTTGTAAACAGGTTGAATGATTATTAGTGTTTTAGCAGGATGTGATTCACTCAATATTGGTAGGGGGACCTCACTATGAAAAGAAATAGTAATTGGGTTGTTCTGTTCGCTCTGTTGCTTGGCACGATCACGCTATTTCTACGCATGGCATCGGACCCGGCTGAAACAAATCGAGTTTCACTCGAAGAGCCTCAACAGTCGCTAGAAGCGGGCGGAGGTGGAACCAGAACCAGACCGGGGGTGCCAGAGCCCCCCCATGCTGAAGATGTGTCAGGTGTGGGCGGTCATTTGCTTCCCGTAGCTACCGAATCACAGGAGAGTGCTGCGGTTGATGCGACCGATCCTGAGGAGGGGAGCCGTGCTGATCGCGAACGGGCGAGCGCTTCACGGAAAACCGCACTGATCCCCGGCAATGGCTCTGATGATAAACGCACTCAGGAACCCGAAATTAGCGCGGCGGATATTCTCGCCAATGCGGATATGCAGAATCCCGCCGTGCGCGCACAAGTCGTTGCGCAATTGCACGAGCGATCCGAGCAGCGTCGAGCGTCGGCAGAGGCCCGCGCGAATGCACTTGGCATACCGGTTCGCATGGAAACGCCGGAAGGGCAGGTTGTTGAGCTGCAGGGGTTTGATGGCGATCATCCCCTCTACTATACGACGCTCAACCGCAATGCGGCGATATCTGCGGCAGTTCCGGCGCTCCGTGCGGCGCCTTATTCCTTGAATGGTGCGCAGATGCCTGTCGGGATCTGGGATGCGGGCTCCGTGCGCAGTACCCATCAGGAACTCAGTGGGCGCGTAAATCTGATGAATAGCGGAACCGCACTGGACGACCACGCGACCCATGTGGCCGGTACGATTGCTGCCGCAGGCGTGCAGGCGCAAGCGCGCGGCATGGCTCCTGCCGCCGTGATATATTCCCTCGACTGGAATAACGATCTGGCGGAAATGGCCGCCGCGGGTGCCGCGACGGCGGATGATACCGACCGTCTTCCCATTTCCAATCATTCGTATGGATTGATAACAGGTTATATGCCGGTCTCTGCAACGCGCTGGCGCTGGCTTGGCCAAGGCCAGGGTACGAATGATATGGACCAGAATTTCGGCCGGTATCATTCGAGCGCAAGCGATTGGGATGCGCTGGCCTATAGTCTACCCTATTACAGTATTTTCCAGGCTGCAGGCAATGACCGTACCGATAACCCGTCGCCTGGCGACCGGGTTGATAATTCCCTAGGCATTTTCCGTTACAATTTCGATCCGGCTGTGCACCCCGGCGGCGATGGGGTCTACCGTGGCGGCTACGAGAATATCAGTTACGCCGCGCTGGCGAAGAACGTGATCACGGTGGGGGCGGTCGACGACGCTGTCAGTGGGGGGGTGCGTTCGCTGGCGGACACCGGCATGAGCAGCTTCTCTTCCTGGGGACCCACGGATGACGGGCGTATCAAGCCGGATCTCGTTGCCAATGGCGTAGAATTGTATTCCTCGGTGTCCCAGGGCGATACGGCCTACAGCACGTACTCCGGAACCAGTATGGCAACCCCCTCTGCCGTCGGGGCCGCCACGCTCTTGATCGAGTTGTACCGGCGTGAATTTGCGGATCGCTTGATGCCCGCGAGTTTGCTGCGGGCACTGCTGGTGCATACGGCGGATGACCTAGGCACGCCGGGGCCCGATTACAGCTACGGGTGGGGATTGATCAATGTGGAACGTGCCGCCGCCCTGATCATGGACCATGTCCAGAATGCCGGAAGTCCACGCTTGATCACAAGTGAGATTACCGCGAGTGCAACCTCTTTCTCCTACGCATTTGCCTGGAATGGCTCCGATCCGATCCGGGCTACGTTGAGCTGGACGGATCCTGCAGGGGCAGCGCAAACCACGCCCGATAGCCGCACACCCGTGCTGGTGCATGATCTGAATGTCGCGGTCGTTGGGCCGACCGGCGTCCGCTACCTGCCTTATGTCATGCCGTTTGTCGGAACCTGGACCATACCGTCCCTGTCGCAGCCCGCCATATCGGGTACAAACCGCGTGGATATTCTAGAGCAGGTGTTGATCGCGAATCCGGCCGTGCCGGGCACCTATACGGTTCAGGTTTCGCTCTCTGGCAGCCTGACGCGCAGTACACAACCCTTCTCGCTGGTGGTGTCGGGGGCCATTTCCGCCTCCGGGGAGACGCGGGTCCTTGATCTGCAAGGCGATTTGCTGTTTGGATCCTTGGCGGTCGGTGCCACGGCGGCCCGCTCGATGACGATTCGCAATATTGGCAATACCCCTTTGGAGGTCATAGGCGTGGAGGTACCGGCAGGGTTTACCGCCGCCTGGTCGGGAATATTGGCGCCCGGTGCTAGTCAAGAGGTGACCGTGCAATTCAGCCCGTCGGCGGCGGTCTCGTACGATGGCGAGCTACGAGTGCTGTCTGATGCCTCTGCCGGTGTCGATACATTACCGCTATCCGGCAGGGGGGTGGCGGATGTTATCTCCCTCACAAACGGTGTTCCGGTTCCCGGTTTGTTCGCCGCGCAAGGCAATGAACAGTACTTTGTCTTGGCGGTGCCACCGGGACAGGAGCGCCTTGATATGTCGATTGCTGGAGGCAACGGAGGTGATGCAGATCTCTACGTGCGCCACGGACAACTCCCCACCACCAGTCAATGGGACTATCGGCCCTATCTTGCTGGCAGCAAGGAGGCCGTAGGAGTGGAAAACCCCGCTGCTGGCGATTGGTGCGTGATGGTTAGAGCTTATTCCAGTTATGCGAATGTGACCTTGACGGCCACTTATGCCCCCCCCGCTACGCCGACGCGGATTCTGCGACTCGGAGGAACGCTGTCCTACGGGAATATTCCGGTGGGGGACCGTGTGGTCCGGACCGTAACGCTGCGCAACGAGGGTAGTGAAACCTTGGCGGTTACGGGTATCCAGCTGCCAGTTGGCTTCGAAGGTGACTGGGCGGGTAGTATCCCGTCCGGCGGAACCCAGGGGGTCGATATCGCATTCGCGCCTTTGCTGGAGCAATCGTATGCGGGGCAAATGACGGTATCCTCGGACAAGACATCCGGCGACGAAGGGCTACGGGTAAGCGGGAACGGCGTGAGTAGCTGCATACCGCTTCAGAATGGCGTGGAGGTCGGTCCGTTCAATGGGGTCGTCGGCGGCACAACGTTCTTCTACATCGATGTGCCCGCCGGTCAGCATTCCCTGGAGGTGCGATTGGATAACGGAGGGGAAGGGGAGCCCGACCTGTACGTTCGTCGAGGCGCGGCACCATCCCTGGATGTCTTCGATAACCGTGCCTGGCAAGATGATCCGCGTGTCTTGCTAATCGATACCCCTGAGAGCGGCCGATGGTATATCATGCTGCATGGTGTGATCCAGTATTCGGGAGCACGTCTGGTAGCCCGGTATCAAACGGAAGATGGGGCAGATAGGGTGATCCGGTTGGAACCGCCCCTTGATTTTGGCGTGGTTCGCGTCAACGAAACCGCGGTTCGCACCTTCAATATCCATAATGACGGAACGGCCCCCCTGAACGTATCGGGGGTCACGTACCCGGACGGCTTTTCGGGAGCGGTCAATGCCTCCATTCCTTCCGGTTCTGTCTACCAGGTGCAGGTCACGTTCTCTCCCGCGACCCCCGGATTGTATGACGGGGTCTTGACGGTCCAGTCAGACGCCACCAGCGGCACAAATACGATAGCGTGTTCAGGCGAGGGGGTGATAACGTATGCTGTCACT
>CAZZBA010000002.1:0-12427 GCA_964652765.1 uncultured Victivallales bacterium
CTTGGTATTGACAGGCGGCGGTGGTGAGGTTAGCGTTCGGATATCAATGTTCGGATTGGAACCGGGAAACCAGAAACCTAGGAAAGGGGAGGTCAAGATGGAGGAGACGGCGTATCGGACATTCGAGGGGAAGCTGGCGTTCTACCATCCCACGGCCGCCGGCAAGGGCTGCGCGGTGCGCTTTGAACTGCGCCCCGCCCGTCGCGGGTACGATGGTTACGTGTTTGCCGAGCTTGCCCAGCAGAAGACCGCCGCGGTCCGTGGCGGTGCCGACAGCAAGGCCGCTACGTTCGATTGGAAAGCGCGGGTGGCCGTGAAGTTGGGGATTAACGACGTCTGCGCGATGCTGGCCGTCTTGGAGGACCGCGTCGCCAGCGCGGGAGGGGAGAAAGGGCTTTTCCACCAGACTGCCGACGCCACCACCGTGATCGGGTTCCGGCGCGTGGAGGCTCCTGCGGCGGGCTACTGCCTGGAGGTCTCGCGCAAGGCGCGCAGCGGCGAGGCGGAGCCGGCCCGGATGCGGCTCGTGCTTTCAGAGCCGGAAGCCTGCGGCCTGCGGCATGTACTGGGTGGTGCCATATTCCACCTGTGCTTCTACGGCGTCACGATCCGCCCAGTAGCGGGCGCGTGAGGCGGGACTGATTTATGTACTGACGCAAGATGCTGTCGCATGTGGATAGTGCTTCGATCTCACATAGTACTTCCGGAAAACGACTACGGCGACGACTACGGGGGACGATTGAAGGCAAAACTCCTCGATATCCGTAGTCGTCGCCGTAGTCGTGAGCCGAATTGTTGGTGGTAGCGCATCCAAAAGAATCAGCCCTTGCGTGACGGCGGGTGGCGCGCGTTTTGCTGTTCGTTTTGCTGGTAATTGCATCTTCAACAGGTTAAGGTACCAACATGAGTATGGCAAAACGTTTCGTCCTGATGGCGGCCATCTTGCTTTTCGCGGTCTGGCTGGCCGTACACTGGGACCGGGTGACCGGCGACGCGGATGCGTCCATCCGCTTCACACTGGGCGTCCTGTTCGCCGCGGTGATGGTGCTGCGTCGCAAGAGCCCGGACGCGGATTACCTGACGATCCCCAACCTGCTGTTCCCGCTGGCATTGGCTGGCGGTGTGCTGGCGGCGCTGGGCGGGATCATCTTCCGCGTGCATATGCTGGAATGGGCAGGCGTGCTGACGCTGCTTTTCGCCTGTAGTTTCTGGGTGTCGCCGTCGCGATACCGCACGGATCTGATCCTGGCCTTCGTCATCCTCTTCTGGGTTCATCCCCTGCCGGGTCAGGTCTTCGGCTGGCTACAGGGGACGATGCAGCGGCTTTCGGTACACGGTTCGGAGCTGGTGCTGCATGGGTTCAATGTGCGCGTCTGGGGTGACGGGACGGTCCTGCGGACGGGCTACCAGAATTTCCTCGTGCCGGATGCGTGCAGCGGGATGCGCACGTCGGTGACGGTATTCCTCTCCGCGCTGGGGCTCGGGATGCTGCTGCGCCTGCGCTGGTGGGAGACCTGCGGCTTTATCCTGCTGGGGCTGGCGCAGGTGCTGGCGCTGAACATCACGCGTATCAGCTACCTTGTGCTCTGGGCCCCGCGCATGTCGCCGGAGTGGGCCGAGAACTTCCTGCATGATTCGCTTGGCGCTTTCCTGCTGGGGGCGATTGTGCTGGTGCAGTTCGAGGCGGCCTGGTGGCGCTGGTGGTCGCGCCGCCGCGCGTATATCCGGGAAGGCATCCGCAAGCGTGAACTGGAAGGGCCGGACAAGGCCAGCATCATCCCCCATCCGCTGCGGCGGCTGGCGATGATCCTCGTCGTGTTGACCGGCATCGGCCTGATCGGATTCGGGGCGTTCGCGGTGGCCTACAAGAGCCGGGCGCATCATCGCAAGGAGATGATCCGCGAGGTGGCGGTCGGGCTGATGGAGACGGATCCGGCTTCCTCGCTCCGGGCACTGGAGGAGATCCGGCAGCTGTTCCCGGTCGATACCGAACTGCTGTCGCTCCAGGCTCAGGCTGAGTTTGTCCTGTCGCGCTTCGAGGAGGGCCTGGGGCGCCTGGATGAGGTCGAGCGCCTGGGTGGCACGCTCGACCTGCGCGAGGTCATCATGAAAGGCTGGGCGCTGACCCGCGTCGGACGGCTGGCCGAGGCGCGGGCGCTGGTCGCCACGCTGCCGCCGGCCAACGACCGGATTCCGGGGGTGGCAATGCTGAAGGCGGAGTTTGCCGCCATGGACGCGCAGCCTGGCGTGGCGGCTCGTCATGTGCTGGCCGCCGCGGGATCGCATATGATGCTGCCGCGTATCCGTGCGCTGTACCCGTACCTGGCCCGGCACGAGCAATGGCAGGCGATCGCGACAGCCGACCACGACCGCCCCTATGCCGAGCTTTACCAGGCGCTGATCGCGCTGCATGCCAACCAGCAGGTCGGCAATCTTTCCGGGCTGATGCGCGTGATGGAGCAGGCGCTGAAGACCTGGCCCGACGACCCGCGGCTGATGGGTGCCCTGTTCGAGATCGCCTCGCGCCGCCAGGGCGGCGAATGGATGGCCCATTTCGAGCGGAACTTCCGCGCCAACCTCGCGCGGCTGAATGCCGACATGCTCTCGGCGGCGATGAGCTACGCCTGGCAGCTGATGCGGGCGGACCTGGCGTGGCTGGCGCACCTGCACTTCGAGCGCGTCTCGCCCGGTGATCCGGAGCTGCTCATGGCACCGGCGCGCTTCGGGCGCAACTGGACCCGCTTCCGCCAGCACCAGTTGCTGGTCCCGTCCGACACGGCCGAGCGCATGCTCGATCTTACGCCCGTCATGAACCTGTTTGCGCAGACGCGCCCGATATCGGACTTTCGCCGGAGGGTGCCGCAGATCGAGGCCGTGGGCAAGGCGGCGGTCGATCGTCAGGCGGCGCGGCGTTACCTGGAACAGGGACTGGCCGCGCTGGAGGCGCTGGACGGGCAGAACGCCCTGAACGAGCGCTATATGCGGCTTTTCCCGATGACACTGTCCATGCTGGACCGCTTCGACGAGGCGCATGCGCGGCTCGACCGGATCAGCAGCGTGTATCCCGAACGGGCGGTAGACGTGCTGTTCCAGCATGCCCTGCTTTACGACCAGCAGTCGGCCTGGCAGCAGTCGTACGAGACGCTTTGCGAATATGCCCGGCAGGAACCGAATCCCAATCTGACGGCGGAGCTGCTCCGGATCAGCGCGTTCATGAACCTCAATCTGGGGGTATGCGCCATGCAGGTCCTGCTGGAGACGCGCGACGCCTTCCCAGGTGCGGTGCGGCTTGACCTGGCCGAATCGGCCATATGGGACGTGTTCGGTCACAAGGCGCAGGCGCTGCATGTGCTGTCGCAGTCGCCGGCGGGAGAGACCTCGACGGTGGCGGTGGGGCTCTTGTTTGCCACCGGCCGGCTGGCCGAGGCGCAGCGGTTGAGCGGTGTGCACGGGATCGCCGCCCCGCCGGGAACGGTCAGTGCCGATCCGCCGATGTGGCTGCCGCCAGCCGTGATGGCGCTGACACCGCGCTGGCCGCCACCGCCGGATGCCACCGAATTGCAGGCGCGTGTCACGGAACTGGGCGAGGATGTACGGAAGGCTACCAGCCCGTTCATACGGGAGTTGCGCCAGCGGATGCTGGAATGGGCGCAACGGCTGCAGGCCGGGGACTATGTGGCGGCGGGCCCCGCGCAGGTGGGGGAATGGATCACACTCTGGGAGGCGGCCGGTCGTACCCCGCTGGAGCAAACCGGTGCCCTTTATGAGCTGGGGATGCTGGCGGCACGGCAGCAGGACAGCGGTCTCGCGACCGCTGCCTTGCGCAAGGCACTGGAGCATACGCCTGCCAGCGCCGTTGTCTGGCGGGCGCTGGTGGCGCTTTCCGCCGATGATGCCGCTACCGTGCATGCGGCGGCGGGGCAGTGTCCGCGCGATGCCGAGCTGTTCCTGGCCGACTTGGTGGTGAGCACCAGGGCCGCTGCCGCTGACGAGGCAAGCTGGAAAGCGATCGGAGAGCGGATCGACGCGGTGGCGGCCGGTACGGTGTTCTCTCCAGAGACGCTGATCCGCGCAGGCGACCTGTTGCTGGCCAGCGGCAAACCGGCCCTGGCCGACCGGCTGGCCCGGGCGGCACTGCCGCGGGCACAGGGGCTGCTGGCGGCGCATGTTCTGTCCCTGCGCACGGCCCTGCTGCTGGGGGATGCCGACCGGGCGCTCGCCGCCACGATCCGCGGCATCGAGCAGGCGCGCGACCCCGTCCCGTTCTACCGCGTGCTGGTGGACCTGAAAGTGGCCCGGCGCGAGGTCGATAACGACCTGCTTTCAGCCCTGGAGTACCTGCAGGCCAACCGCGGCGAAGACCCGCGCTGGGCGGAGGCGCTGGGTTCCCTGTATTTCCAGAAGGGCGACATGAAGCGGGCCCTGACGATCTTCGGCTCCGTCATCGACGAGGACACCAAGGGCGTCCAGGTGCGTACCCTGCTGCTGGCGGCCGAGGCGGCCCGGCTGGATGCGAAGAACGAGCGGGCGGTACGTATCCTGGAGGAGGCCTACGCCATGCATCCCGAGCAGGTCAGCGTGCTCAACAACCTGGTCTACCTGCTGGCGCAGAACCCGCAGACCGTCGGGCGTGCGAAAACGCTGCTGCCGAAACTGCTCGACATCGGCGGGGACCGGTTCGCGGTGATGGACACGGCAGCGATGGTGGCCCTGCGCAGCGGTGATACCATCCAGGCGGCGGTCTGGATGGAAAAAGCACTGGCACTGCTCGACAAGGGAGATTATGCTGCCCGCGAAATCCGGTTGAATGCCGCGGAAGTGCAGATCCGCAGCGGGAATGTCGAGACGGCGCGGCGTTCGCTCGACGAATTGCGCGGCGAGCCGGGCCGTTCCGGCTATGTCGACCAGCGCGCCCGCGAACTGCTCCGGGATATCGACATGATGCCGGTCGGGGGCCTGTAGGCGGGATTATTTTCGAGCTGGATGATTTTTTTATTGGAGAGAGCAAATTTTTTTTGCATAGTCCCAGAATTCTGCTACTCTATCGGGTAAGGGTTTTCCTGATATGCGCGAGAACGATAATAAAGTACGGGCTGGGATTCCTCGTCTTCTGGGGGCCGCGGTGTGCCTGCTAGGCATGATTTGCGGGTGCGCGCGGACGCCGCCGGATCCGCCGGTCGACTGGGATGCGTTCATGGCCCAGCTCCGGGCCGAACGCGCGGCTGCTGCTGATACACGGCAGAATGCGCCAGACGAACCGGTCGGCGGATTGCCGCCGGAACCCGTGGCAGCGGAGACGCAGCTTGTCAAGGCCGGTGACGTCACCATCCAGCCCGACAGCGTGCTACAGGTGTCTGTGCGTGAGGATTCGGGGCTGGACGGCAGCTACCAGGTCAACGAGATCTCGGCCATCCAGCTCGGCTATGTCGGTCCGGTGTTCCTGCACAACATGACCGAGCAGCAGGCCTCCGACAAGATCAAGGAGGTGCTGGAGACCCGTTTCTTCAACCAGGCCACCGTCTCGGTCCGGATCTTGCGGGCCTCTTACGACAAGGTGGCACTGCAGGGGCGGGTGTCAACGCCGGGGATCATCAAGATCGGCAGTGGCGACCGCATCTCGCTCAACGATGCGCTGCTGCGGGTCGGCAACGTCACTGCCTCGATCAAGAGCGCACGGGTGCGGATTGTGCGGGGGGGGCTGCTGAGGGCGGTCTCGGCTTCGGAACCGGGCGAGATCTACTCGCTGGTGGACGAAGAGGGCAATCCCGATGTGCCGGATGTGCATCTCTGGAACAACGACATCGCCTTTATCTTCGCCAGCGCGGGCACCGGTGATGCGCCGGCGGCCATTGCCGAGAAGGCGGACAAGGACATCCTGGTCCTGGGCGAGGTCAAGCGCCAAGGCATGTACCGCTTTGAGGATGGAACCCCTGCCACCATGATGCACCTGATCTTCAAGATGGGTGGTTTCCCGGCCTATGCCGACACAAGAAAAATCAAGATCATCCGTCGTGACGAGGCGGGGCTCGAGAGCGAGCTGGTCGCCGACGCCAGCCAGATTCTCAAGGATGGCGATCCGGACAAGGATATCATGCTCGAGCACGGGGATCGCGTGATCGTGCCCGCCCGCAAGATGAGCCTTTTCTAGATTTTCGTTCCACCGGCGGTCTTTTCCTGTTATAGTTGCGTTCCGACAGCGCGTTGGCAATGGCATTTGAAACCGTGACGACAAGGAAGTGTAACCATGGCAGCACCACGACCCGGCGGCGGCGTACCCCCCGAAGAGAACAAGATCGATTTCAGGATCTACCTGGGCATTATCCTTTTCCGCTGGCAGTTGATTGCCGTCTGCTTCCTGTATGCACTGCTCGGGGCGGTGCTGTACCTGCATCTGGCGCCGAAGAAATACGAGAGCAGCACCAGGATCATGATCTACCGCGACCCGCTGCTGACGGTCAGCCGCGAAGGGGCGGAGTGGACCTCGTTGCATACGCATAGCTTCATGCTGCGCAACGCGAAGTTGCACGAGCGGGTGGTGGGCCGGCTGACGGAGGAATGGGCGGACCGGCTTGGCGGCCGCCACCGCATGCAGCCGGGCATTTCGATCTCGCAGGTCAACGGCGTGAACCCGATGCTGGCAATCAATGTGCAGGCGCGTGACAAGGACTACACGGCCGCTTTCCTGAAGGTGCTGATCGAGGAGCACGAGCAGGAATGGCAGACCGTGCAGCGCCAGGCACGCAACTCGGCGGGGTCCATGCTGGAAAAGGAGCTGGCCCGGCTGGAACAGCAGATCCAGACGGCGGAGAACGACCTGATCGAATACCAGCGCCTGCATGATATCGCGCGTGTCGAGGCGCGTGGCTCGATGGAAAGCCGCTACCTGAGCGCGCTGATGGAACGCCGCAACCAGTTGACCACGGAACTGATGCTGCTCGAGGCGCAGACCCCCGCGCTGGAGGGGGCCAACGCCGCCGTGATCAGTGATGTCGCACGCCTGACAAAGACGACCGGCGAGGTCAAGGCCGACGCCGGGGAAAGCACAAGCCCCGTAGGCGAGCCAGAACCCGGACGCGATGCCGAAGTCACAACCCCGGAAACGCAGAAGGAGGATGAGGCGATACGGGGGTTCCAGGACCTGCGGGTACGGCTGCTGAGGCTTGAAGCGGAGCAGGCGGAGCTGCTCAAGGTCCTCAAGGATGATCATCCGCGCCTGCGGGCCGTGCGCGACGAGATCCTCAGCATCCAGAACCAGATCGACGCCATGGCCGAGGTGCAGTTGCGCAACCTGCAGGACCGTCACCGGTCGCTGAGCATCCAGCTCAGCGCCATCGAGACGGCCGAGTACAAGTGGCAGGCCAAGAACCTGATGGCCAGCCAGCGCCAGGCGGAATACGCGCGCCTGCAATCCGTCGTCTCGCGCTTTGCCGGCCACTATAACACGCTATACACCCGGCTGCATGACATGCGCGTATCCGAGGAACTCAAGGCCGAGCATTTCGTCCCCGAGGAGATCACGACCAACGGGAATCCGGTCTGGCCGGATCCGGTGAAGATCCTGATGGCGGCACTGGCGGGCGGTCTGGGGCTCGGTTTCGGCCTGGCGTTCCTGGTGCAGGTGGTGGACAACAAGGTCCAGACGATCAAGGATGTCGAAGGCTCCCTGGGTATCCCGTTCCTCGGCGGCATTCCCTACTGGGCGCACAGCGGGCTCGAGAGCGCGATCCGACCGATCGTGACCGAGGAGCATTCCACGGGGGCGATCGAGGCGTACCGCGCCCTGCGCACGAGCGTGCTGGCCGAGCTGAACAAGAAGCACGAGAAGCTCCTGATGATCACCAGCGCGGACTCGCGCGAAGGCAAGACGCTGACCGCGTTGAACATGGCGATCATGGTGGCGCAGATGGGCAAGCGCGTCCTGCTTGTGGACATGGACTTGCGGCGCGGTCGAATCCATCGCTCGCTAGGGCTGGAGCGCGAGCCCGGCGTGACCGACGTGCTGCGCGAGGGAGGCTCGCTGAAGGACGTGATCCAGCCCTCCCGGATCGAGAACCTGTATGTCGCCCCCTCGGGCAGCGCTATCGACGACAGCGCGGAACTGCTGCAGACGGTCGACATCGCCAAGTTCTTCTTCAATGTGCTTGACGAGTTCGACTACATCTTCGTGGATACCTCGCCGGTGCTGCGTGTGACCGATACCGTCATTCTCGCCAGCCAGGGCATCGGCCAGGTACTTTATGTGGCCCGTGTAAACTTCACACCAAAACCGATGATCCGCTATTCGCTGGATATGCTCAAGGACGCCAACATCCTGGGCCTGGTCATGAACAGTATCGAGATGAACAAGATCAGCAGCCTGTACTATGCCTACCAATATCCGAACTACGCTTACTACAGCAATGCCTACACCTACGGCTACAACTATTACTACTATGATGAGAACGGGGGCAGCGGGCGGCGGCACCGCCGTGGTGGCGCGATATTGCGCAGGCGGCTTGACCAGGCTAGTAGCTGGATCCGCAAGATGCTGATGCCGATGCAATAGGGTCGACTGGACGCGCCGGGGGGGGAGAGCGCGATGAATTCGCACGTCAAACTACAAAGTTCCTGGTTGGTGGTGCTCGACCTCGGATGCCTGCTGCTGAGCATCCTGCTGGCCGTTGTCATGCGTTTCGGGCATGACGAGATGGGCCAGTATGTCTTCGCGCGCTTCGACGGCTGGGTGGTCTTTGTCGGCAGTATCCTGATCGCCAACTACATGGCGGGCAGTTACTGGGTGCAGTACAGCCTTTCCCGGTTCAACATGTTGGTGACCTGGCTGTTCTCGATGACCATTGCCATCCTGATCCTGAGCGTCACGTCGTACGCCTGGTTCAAGATCCTGCTGGGGCGCGGCGTGCTCGGCCTGGCGGTTGTCTTCTACAGCGTCTTCTCGCTCTATCTCCGGATCGTGGTGGTGCGCTGGATCTACGCGGTGAGCGGTGTGGCGAAGCGGTTCGTGATCCTGGGGCACGGGCCGGCCGACCAGCGGCTGCGCGATTATCTCGAGAATCCCTTTGTCCTGCCGCGGCACCGGCTGGTGGCCTGGATCGCGCTTTGCCCGCCGGAACGCCGGCTGCCCGCCACGGACGGCCTGGTGATCGGGGGCGCGCCCGTGGTCGAGTCCACGGCGGACGAACTGCCGGATACGCTGAAAAGCCTGGATGCGGACATGCTGGTGCTGGGGCGCTCGGCCATGTGGGACCTGGGCGGGCTCTACGCCTGGCTGCGCCAACTCCGTTTTTCCGGTTTCGAGGTGATCACCCCCCTGGCGGTGACGGAAACCTATTGCGGCCGGATCCCTCTGAACCTGATCGACGAGACCGAGACCATGCGCATGGGCATCGAGGACGGATTCCCGGCCATGCTCCGCCTGAAGCGCGTCTACGATATGGCCGCCGCGGTCGTGGGCGGAATCCTCTCGCTGCCGCTGATCGTGCTGGCGGCAGTGCTGATCAAGCTGACCGACCTGCGCAGTCCGGTCTTATACTCGCAGGCGAGGGTCGGGCGTCTCGGGCAGGTCTTCATGATCCACAAGCTGCGCACGATGCGTCCGGATGCGGAGGCGGCCACGGGTGCCGTCTGGTCCAGCGATGACGACCCTCGCATCACGCTCGTGGGGCGGGTGCTGCGGAAATTCCGGATCGACGAGCTGCCTCAGTTCTGGAACGTGCTGATCGGCGAGATGAGCCTGGTCGGGCCGCGCCCGGAACGGCCCGGGATTGTCGAACAGCTTGCACAGCAGATCCCGTTCTACAGTGAACGGGAATATGCCCTGCCGGGATTGACCGGCTGGGCCCAGATCCACTGTCCCTATGGCAATACCGTCGAGGCTGCGCGCCGCAAGCTCGAATACGATCTCTTCTACATCAAGAACATGTCGCCGAGTCTTGATCTGCAGATCATGCTGCGCACCCTGCGCACGGTTCTTTTCGCCCAGGAGAAGGAACGATGAGCCCGTCTTCTTCCCGGCGGGAATGGTGGGTGGCGCTCCTGCTGGTGCTGTGCGTGGCGCTGGTGGCGTCCTGGGAGATCACCTCGCGACTGGCTTCCCGTCCGTTCGACGACCTGCGGCTAAGTGGCGAGGACTTTGCCGGCTTTCGTCCAGCCGTGCCATCCTGGGTGCTGCGGCTGGTGCATGTGAAGGCGACGCCGACCGAACCGACGGTGATCGCCTACGAGGCCCGCCATCGCCCGGAAGGGACCGCCGGTGCCGGCGAGCCGGTGCTGGTGCGGCTGGTGCATGGCTACAACATGGTCGATTGCATGCGGATCAAGCAGTACCAGGTCGAGCTGCTCGCGGATCACCGCCGCCTGTCCGGCGCGGAGTCGCCGCCCGCGGCGGCCGCCCTGCCGGTGCAGGTCTGGCGGCTGACGGCCCACGGCGGCAAGCGCATGGTCTGGGTGACCAGCATGCTGCGCGCAACCGATTTCGCGGCGACCGACACCGATACTCGCGATATGCCCTTCCCGCGGGTCGGCACGCCGGACGACCCGGCCTGGGCACCCACGGGGCTGAAGTGGAGCAGCTTCCGGTATCCCGTGCGCAACTTCCGGCTTGCCTTGCGCAGCAAGTGGAACGCGTCGCGCTCGGACCTGCTGACCTTCCTGCGCCTGCGCCAGCCCGCCTGGGCCAGCGACGTACTGCTGACCATGGTCAGCGAGTATCATGGCGCCGCCTCCGTCACGGATGCGACGGAGGCCGAGGTCACCGCCTATGTGCTGGAGGCGCACCACCTGATGGCCCGTCAGTTCCAGGCGCACGGCGGCCTCACGGCCCGGGAGACGCAAACGGATAAGCCGACCACCCGGGCCCCCGGGCGAAAATGAATTGGTAACTTTTCTGGGGCGGGAGTCGATGGAAGCGGGTCGGGTAAGGGTATCCGAGTAAGGGTGGCGGTTAAGGGGGCGGTTAAGAGTGGGTTTAAGTGCTGTTACACTTCCTCGCTTTCTTAGTCGCAACCCTTAACCGGATACACTTACCCGAAAAACTTAAACGACTTGCTCCCAGAGTGTGACAAAATGACGAAGTTATAGGCATTCAATCGTTCAGCGTTCTCTCGGCCGCACCATCCCATCCACCAACCGGACATAGGCGTCGATGTCGAATTTGCGTTCCAGGCCGCTGGCCGCCATATAGCGCACCATGCCGAAGATCGGGCGTTCCGTCCAGGGGCGGTCATGCTTGCCGAAGCACCAGGCCACGCCGGTAAAGCTGTTGGCGTCGCGTCCGTCGAGCTCGTATCTGTTGTTCAGGTAGAGCAGCGTCCCGAACGCGGTCTCCGGCGAGGGCGACCACTCGATCACCTTCTTGCCCCAGTACATGCGCATGTAGTTGTGCATCTTGCCGGTGGCCACCATCTCCTTCTGTGCCGCATTCCAGTAGCGGTCGTGCGTGGCGGCACTCTCAAGCTGGTCCCGGCGATAGCAGACCTCGCGCGGATCGTTCCGGTGGCGGTCGAGCGTCTTGCGTGCCCAGTCGGGCAAGGCGTCGTAGGACGCGTACGCAGGCTGGTGATGCACGAAGTTCATGCTCAGCTCGCGGCGCACGATCAGCTCCTCCAGATAAGCCTCCACCGCCTCTGCAGGTGCCCCGGACGCCTGCACCTGCAAGGCGATATCGAGCGGGGAGACCTGGCCGAAGTGCAGGTAGGGGCTCATGTCGGAACAAATGCCGTTGGCCGGATCGTTGCGCGCGGTATGGTAGGTGGGCAGCTTGTCGCGGATGAACAGCGCCAGCGCGGCGGCGGCCGCGTCCTGACCGCCGCGGAAGGTTGTCGACGGGGCGACCGTGCGGTCCAGGTGCAGATCATCGAGCGCTGGAATACCGGCATCGGCCTGTTTCTTGTCAAGGCGTGGAATCGAATCGGACGGTGCTTGCGCCAGCGGCACGAGGAAACGCTCGCGCAGGCGGTTGATCTTCGGGCGGATCGTGCGCGCGGCGTATTCTTCCTTGTCCGAGACCAGCGAAACCGGCACGACGACGTCGGTCTCCACGGCGGTGAACGGGCAGTGGATGCGCGCGGCGACGGCCTCGCGCCATTGCCGCTGGAGGCTCAGATAGCCGACATCACCCACCAGCAAGGCCGCTTGGTCGGCCAGCGCGGCGATCACACCCGGCGGATCGCCCAGGTGCACGGTAAAGGCGATACCGCGTTCGCGCAGTGCCTTGGCCACATCGCGCAGTCCCTCGAGCATGAACGCGTAATGGCGCGCGTTGGCTTCAGGAAAACCATCGGTCAGAGCGAAGGCGACCCGCAGCGGCAGGCGGCAGGCCGCTGCCGCGTCGACCGCCCACTCCAGGGCGTGGTTGCAGCGCGTGCGCTGGGCCTGCTGCATCCAGTAGAGCACATAGCGTCCGGCGCACGGCGCGCCCCCGCGGTAGACC
>CAZZBA010000002.1:12527-18769 GCA_964652765.1 uncultured Victivallales bacterium
CTGCTGGGTTCGACGGCTGTGGTGCAGGCGACCAATGTCTGGGAGACCACGGTCTCGGCCGGCTTGAACGTGACTTCTGGCAACAGCGACTCGACGGTTGCAAACGGTGGAGTCACGGCGGTACGGACGCAGGGCAAGCATGTAACCCGCCTGATTGCGGAAACCAACTACGGCGAAAGCAAGACGGACGGCGACGAACAGACCACGGCCGACAATGCCAAGGGCGGGCTGAATTATAAATATTCGTTTAATGGCAGTTTTCTCTACACCGACGACAGCGTCTTCCGCGATCGCGTAGCCGATCTCGATCTGCGCCTGATCCTCGGTGCAGGCGGCGGCTACCACCTGATCAAGTCCGAGGCGGCCAAGCTGGATGTTGAACTTGGTGCGGCCTTCATCCGCGAGGAAAGGGCCGACGATACCGAGGATGACAGCATTGCCATCCGTGTGGCCGCCCGGCATGACCAGGCCCTCAGTGAAACGGCCAAACTCTGGGCCGCGGTCGAGTATCTGCCGCAGGCCGATGACGTGGCCATCTACCTGGTCAACAGCGAGGCGGGAGTCGAGGCTGTGCTGAGCCAGCGCATCCAGCTCAATCTGCGCATGGTGGTGCAGCATCGGTACGACAGCGATGTGCCGGAAGGCCGCGAGAACAGCGATCTGGCGCTCATCAGTGCGCTGGTGTACAAGCATTAACCGACCCTGGTTGAAAGGAAAGCGTCATGCGTCTGATATTTCTAGGCCCTCCGGGGGCTGGCAAGGGAACCATCGCGCAGCGCATCACCGAGGATCTGGGTGTGGTGCAGATTTCAACCGGCGACCTCTTGCGGGCTGCCGTCAAGGAGGGGTCGCCGCTGGGGATCAAGGCCAAAGGCTATATGGATGCAGGTGAACTGGTTCCCGACGAGCTGGTGATAAACCTGCTCAAGCAGCGTATTGCCCAGCCCGACTGCGCGGGCGGTTTCATTCTCGACGGGTTCCCGCGGACAATCCCGCAGGCCGACGCGCTGGAGCAGGCCCGTGTGGTGATCGACAAGGTGATCAACTTCATGGTTACCGACGAATTGGTTATCCAGCGTCTTTCGGGGCGCCGGATTCACAGGGGCACCGGCAGGATCTACAACGTCAACCCCGGCGGGGTGCCGCAGCCACCCCCCGGCATGTCGCCGGACGAACTGCTGCAGCGCAACGATGACAAGGCCGAGGCGATCGCCAACCGCCTGGTTGTCTATCGTGAGCAGACCGAACCGCTGATTGCCTATTACCAATCCAGGGGTATCCTGGCCGACATCGCGTCCGCGCGGGGTTTGTCCGAGATCGTTGCCGATGTGAAGAAGGCCATACGGTAAGTTTCGGGACAGACCGCAGACTGCAGACAAAAGACTGCAGACTCAACATCCAAATCCAACTAACAACTGCTCGCTGACAGCTGCAGGGATGACGACAACGGCGTCAGAGTGAAATTGAAAGTCTGTAGTCTGCAGTCTGTGGTCTGTAGTCTAAGGCTTCTCCACCCGGATCGCATCCTTGATGACCACGTCCTCGACGGGGACATCACCCATGCCATCACGCCTGCCGGTGGGGACGGCCTGGATCGCGTCCACGACATCCATGCCCTCGACCACGCGGCCGAACACGCAGTACCCGATCCCCATCGGGCTGGGGTCGCGGAAGTTGAGCGAGGCGTTGTTGACGGTATTGATGAAGAACTGCGCCGTGGCGCTGTCGGGCACACTGGTACGGGCCATGGCGATGGTGCCGCGGTCGTTCTTCAACCCGTTGCCAGCTTCGTTCTTGATTGGCTCGTGCGTCTTTTTCCTCGACAGGCCGGCACCGAAACCGCCGCCCTGGATCATGAAGTTGCGGATCACGCGGTGGAAGATGGTGCCCTTGAAGAAACCATCATCCACGTAGCGCAGGAAGTTCTCGACGGTGGCGGGGGCCTTGTCCGGATAGAGTTCCAGAGTGATGTCGCCGGCGGAGGTCACAAGTTTAACCATGGGTGCTTCCTTTTCCTGAGCGCCGGCAGGGCCTGCCAGGACCAGGCAGGCGGTGACCAGCGCGATTGTTCCAATGTGTTTCATAACGGTATTCGCTCCATTTCAGCCATGAACCGTTGTCCAGGCTGCCGGGCAAGGTAGCAGAACACCCCGTGCGGTACAAGCCTCGGAAATAAAAAACATTGACGGGGGCACCGGTATGGCTATTATATGCCCTCTTTCATGAATCTTGAGAAAGCTGAAACGTCCAAGGAGAACCATTAGATGCCGAACACAAAAAGCGCCATGAAGCGGCAGCGTCAGACCGTCGCGGCCACCCTGCTGAACAAGTCGAAGAAGAGCCGGATCAACTCGGCCAAACGCGATCTGGAAGACGCGATCGAGACGGGCGACGCGGAAAAAGCGAAGTCTGCCTACAGCACGTTCTGCTCCACGCTGGACAAGGGTGCCAAGGCGGGTGTGATCAAGTCGAACAAGGCTGATCGCGGCAAGTCCCGCGCGGCCAAGGCGATCAAGAAGCTACAGGCAGCCTAGTCCGCCGACAGGATCTGCTTCACATACCAACCGCCGGGAGCGTCAAGCGCCCCCGGCGGTTTTTTGTGTCTACCAGAATTCGACGACGGATTTCACGATCTGGTGCGCCAGGTCCGCTTCCGCCTTCGGGAGGGCGTCGCGCTTGGCCGACGAGAGGTCGCCGGTCGGCACGAATTCGGTTTCGCCCTTGACGGAGCTGGCAGCCATTACCGTCTTGTCGAGTTGGCGCACCAGCTTGACGTCCGCCCGGATCGTCATGCGGTACTCGCTGGTAGTGGTGGCCGTGTCGCTATCGTAGCGCAGCGGCGAGAGCGAGAAATCGGTGAGCACGACCTGCAGCACGACATCGGCCTTGTCGATATCGCCAACGGTCAGTGTCCCGTCGCGCTGGATCTGGGCGATCGTGGCCTGGGTGGCGCCGAGTTCCAGCCGCGGCTCACCGGTCCGGTTCGCGAAAGAAGGAACATGCACCACCTCGATTCCCGGCGGCAGCGTCGTCCCGACACGGTACCCCAGTGCCGTGCAGCCGATGTTCAGCAGCAGGGCCGCGCACAGGGCAGGAACCGAAATGTGCGAAACTATTCTTAAAGCGGTGTTTGCCATGATCTTTCCTTGTCTCTAACTCCCCGGAAATGTTACCAACTCGTTTTCGACCTAATCCTTCGCCTTGATCTTCTACTTCTTCTCTTCGTGTTGCTCCAGCTCCGCGATCCGCTCCAGGATCGCGGGTGCCCGGTCAGATCCCGGGAAACGCTTGAGAAACTCACGGTAGCTGACCAGGGCGGCGCCCGGACGTTTCTCGATCACGTCGTAATAGCGCGCCCGCTGGTAATGCATTTCCTCCAGCCGCACCTTGAGGCTGTCGAGCCGAGCCTGGACATCCGCCCGGTGCTCGCTCTGGGGGTAGGCCGCCTGGAAGGAGGCCAGTGCGGAAAGCGCGTCGCGGCAGCTGCGCTCGTCGCGCTGGCTCTTTTCCGAGAGATCAGCCAGGCAGATGGCCTGCCGATAGGCGGCAGTCTGTGCCTCGGTGCGGCCAGGATGCGCCTGGATCACGGCCTCGTAGGCCTTGATGGCCGCATCGTGCTCGCCGGCGTTCTCGTAGACCATCGCGATGGTCAGCCGGATGGCCGGGGTCTTCTCCCAGGCGGGAGCGTTGACGACAATGGCCTCGAGCAGCGGCAGTGCCCGTTCGGGCGATTCGAACCCGGGAAAAACGCCAAAGGTACCCCAGCGTCTGCCGAGGATGTGATTGCCGATACGAAGCTGGTAGTCGAGGACCCGGTTGTAATCGAAGTGACCGGAAAAGAACTGCACCATGTACTGGAACTCACGGAAGGCGCGTTCATAACGTCCCCGCTCATACAACAGCCGCGCATAGGCGAACTGCGCGACCGGGGCTTCCTCCGACTGGTGCCAGCGGTGTACCAGGACGTTGTAATGGCGCTCGGCCTTCTTCCCGTGTCCTGCGGCCTCCTGCGCCTGCGCGTAGGCAAGCTGTTCGGCAGGCGTCTGCTGCGCCGGGCGCCGCCAGAAGCGCGGGATCTTCTTGTCGAGCTTTTCCGGCCCGTCCGCATCACTGGTCTCGAAGTCGTCAGGCTCCGGACGGTACGACCCCTGGGCCAGCGCGGCGGCGCCGGTCATTCCCAGCACCAATAAGGAAAACACGATCTTTTTAAGTATGTTCATGATTTGCTGTACGTTATATGCACGCTATCAAAAGGGCAAGCCGAATCGAGACCTGAAACTTTGAATTTTCGCGGGTGGCGGCTTGACATCGGGTGGCGTTCTGTTCAAGACTTGACGGAAGTATAAGCAACCCAAGGGAAAACCATGAAAAAACAAGCGATCGAGGCATTCAACAATCCACCCAACCTGTATCGCGGGGCACCGTTCTGGAGCTGGAACAACAAGCTGGATACCGATCAGCTCTGCCGACAGCTTGATGTGTTCAAGCAGATGGGGATCGGCGGTGCCCATATCCATCCGCGCACCGGCCTGGATACCGAATACATGGGACCGGACTACATGAAGGCCGTGCGCTGCTGCGTGGACAAGGCCAGGCAAGAGGGCATGCTGGCCTGGCTCTACGACGAGGATCGCTGGCCCTCCGGCTTCGCCGGTGGCC
The DNA here is from genome assembly GCA_964652765.1 of uncultured Victivallales bacterium. Taxonomy (GTDB): domain Bacteria; phylum Verrucomicrobiota; class Kiritimatiellia; order UBA8416; family UBA8416; genus UBA8416. The sequence goes on from CAZZBA010000002.1 coordinate 17,187, forward strand.
TGGTCACCCGCGACGAGCGCTGGCGCGCCCGCTACCTGGTCTTCACCCCCGATGCCTACGAGGATGTACCGGCATCCGGCGGTCCGTCCGTCGATTCCATGGCCCAGGGCGGCCGCACCGGCAATGGACGGCTGCTGGCCATCTATGATGTAAAGCTCGATGCTGCCGGTTGTCTGGCTGGCTATGAGCGCAGGGCTGACCGCTCCACGCCGCCAGCCAGTGGCTCGACGCGCTGGTATGCCTATCTGGAAGTCTCCACGCCGTCGTCCTGGTTCAATAACCAGACGTATGTCGATACGCTCAATCCGGACGCCATCCGGCGTTTTATCGAGGTGACGCATGAGCGCTACAAGGCCGCCGTCGGCGATGAGTTCGGCAAGACCGTGCCTGCCATCTTCACGGACGAACCGCAGTTCACCCATAAGAAGCGGCTAGGGAAGGCCACCGACCGGATGAATCTGGTGATCCCCTTCACGGATGACTTGCCGCAAACCTTTCAACAGGCCTATGGCGGCGATCTGCTTGAACACCTGCCGGAGGTTTTCTGGGAACTGCCGTGCAAGGCGGCCTCCCTCTGGCGTTACCGCTATCACGACCACGTCTGCGAGCGCTTCGCGCAGGCGTTTGCCGACACGGTCGGCGACTGGTGCCGCAAGAACGGGATCGCGCTGACCGGTCACATGATGGAGGAACCGACCCTGCGCAGCCAGACTGCCGCACTCGGGGAGGCCATGCGGCATTACCGCGGCTTCCAGATTCCGGGCATTGACATGCTGTGCGACTGGATGGAACTGACCACCGCCAAGCAGGCCCAGAGCGCGGCGCACCAGTACGGCTGCCCGGGCGTGCTGAGCGAGCTGTACGGGGTGACCAATTGGTCGTTCGATTTTGCCGGGCACAAGCGCCAGGGGGATTGGCAGGCGGCGCTGGGGGTGCTTTTCCGTGTGCATCACCTGGCCTGGGTCTCCATGGCTGGCGAGGCCAAGCGCGACTATCCGGCCTCGATCTCGTACCAGTCCCCCTGGTGGCGGGAATACCGCGTGGTCGAGGATCACTTCGCGCGCGTCGGCGCACTGCTTAGCCGCGGCCGGCCGCATGTGCGCATCGGCGTGATCCATCCGGTGGAGAGCTTCTGGCTGTGCTGGGGTCCCGTCGAACAGACCGAGTCCGAGCAGCAGGCGCGCGACACCGCCTTTGCTGACGTCACACGCTGGCTGCTTCATGCACTGGCCGATTTCGACTTCATCTGCGAATCGCTGCTGCCGACGCAGGACGCAGGCGCGAATGACGCCCGGTTCGGTGTCGGAGAGATGGCCTACGACGTGGTGGTGGTCCCGAACATGCGTACGATCCGCGCCACGACCCTGGCGCGGCTGAAGCGGTTCGCCGAGGCGGGTGGCACCGTGCTGTTCGCCGGCGAGGTACCGACGCTGGTGGAAGCCGAACCGTCTGCGGCCCCGGCGGCCTTGGCGGCGGGCTGCGTCCGGTTGCCGCTGGCCGAGACCGCCCTGCTGGATGCGCTGTCGCCTTTCCAGGATGTCCGTCTCGTCGACCCGCGCGGAGCCCAGGCTGCCGGCGTCCTG
>CAZZBA010000002.1:18779-27070 GCA_964652765.1 uncultured Victivallales bacterium
GGGCCCGGTGGTGCCGTTCGTTCAGGCGGCCGCGCCGACGGGCCTGACCGGGACCGTGGGGAACGGCCGTGTGAACCTGACGTGGACGGCCGGCACGTCGCCGAAGCCGATCACCGACTACGTGATCCAGTTCCGGACCGACGTCGCCGGCTCATCGTGGACCACGTTCACGGACGCCGTGTCCGCGGCCACGACCGCCAGCGTCACCGGCCTGACCAATGGCACCCGCTACCTGTTCCTCTGCAACACCGACCGGAACAGGGTCTTTCCGCGTCTGGAACTGAAGGTGCGGGGAACATGGCAGCCCGTACTGCACGATACCGTGACGGGTGCCACCGCTCCGATGCCGGCAACCTCTGTCAACGGCTGGACCTGCATCCCCTGCAGTCTTGAGGCGCATGGCTCGCTGATGCTCGTGCTCGAGCCGGTGCAGTCGGTCGCCGCCGTGCCCGTCGCGGCCGTCGCGGCAGGCCAGGAGATCGGTCGCCTGCAGGGGCCGGTTCCCGTAACGCTTTCCGAGCCGAATGTGCTGGTGCTCGATTATGCCGCCTTCCAGGTGGATGACGGTGTGTGGTCGGGCCTGCTGCCGATCCTGGACCTGGACGGCCTTGTCGGCAAGACGTTGGGACTGCCGGCCCGTGGCGGCCAGATGGCGCAGCCCTGGTGCGATACCGAACCGCTGGTAACGCGGGCAACCGTGCGGATACGGCTGCGCTTCACCAGCCAGGTGAGCGTCGCCCAGTCGCAGCTTGCCCTTGAAGGGCTCGCCAATACCCGAGTGCTGCTCGATGGTAAGGCGCAGGACACCACGCCGACCGGCTATTTCACCGACGAGTCGATCCAGACCATCCGGCTGGATGCGTTCGGCCCCGGTGAGCACGAGCTCGTGCTCGAGATCGCCTATCACCACAAGACCTGTATCGAGTGCATGTACCTGCTCGGGGACTTCGGGGTGGAGGTGCGTGGCCGCTACGCGCGGATCACGGAACCGGTGCGCGAGCTGGCGTTCGGGAACTGGGTCCATCAGGGCCTGCCCTTCTACGCGGGCAATGTGACGTACCACGCGGCCTTGACATCAACCGGCAAGCGATTGGCGGTCGAGACCGCCCATTTCGGCGGGGCCTTGGTGACGGCACGGCTCAATGACGGCGACAAGGTTGCGCTGGCGTTCGCTCCGTACTGGGCCTCCTTTGACGTGCCAGCCGGCGAGCATCACCTGGACCTGACCGTTTTCGGCAACCGGGCCAATGCGTTCGGCCAGTTGCACCATGCGAAGGCAGGCGGCAAGGAAAAAGGGAGTTTCTGGTGGGGACCGTCCACTTGGCGCTCGAAGGGTGTGAACTGGATGGATGAATACCAGCTCTGGCCGATGGGGCTGCTGGCGGCACCAAGGCTGTTGAACGTGGAGTAGCCGCAGGCCGGAAAGATAATTGATCAAGCAACTGATTGAGAAATTGCCGGAACGGGTGCGACTTCCGGTCCTGACCGCCGTTTACGGAGTAATCGGCGGCTTGTCCGCGGTCGCCTTCATACTATCCATCCATCATCTGCACGCCTTCCTCTGGCCGCGGCTGATGGCACTCGGGGCGTGGGGCTTCCTGTCTGGCAGTTTCGTCGCCATCACCGTCAGTTCGCTGATTGCCGGCGTGCTCGTGACACGCGTCTGCCCGGGATCAGCCGGAAGCGGTATCCCGCAGATCAAGGCCAGCTACTGGAACGATATGGGCGAAGTCCCTTTCCGGTCGGTGGTGGTACGGTTCCTGGCTGGCGTCATTTCGCTGGCCGGTGGCACCAGCCTGGGTTCCGAAGGGCCGACGGTTTGCATCGGCGGCGGGATGGCGTCGAATGCGGCCGGCTGGCTGGGCATCGACCGGCGCAAGCGCCGTCGGGCGACGGCAGCAGGTGCGGCGGCGGGCCTGGCGGCGGCGTTCAACACCCCGCTCGCGGCCATCTGTTATGTGCTGGAGGAAATACTGGGCGATTTCAACAGCCGACTGCTGGGCGGCGTCATGCTGGCGTCGGTCGCCGGTGCGTTCGTGGTCACCGCGCTGATCGGCGCCCAGCCGGCATTCATGATGCCGAAGACCGGCGATCCAGCCTGGTGCGTGTATCTGGCGGTTCCCGTTGTGGCGGCGATCGCCACGCTGGCGGCCGTGCTCTTCCAGCGCCTGGCGCTGGGGCTGCGGGCGCGCCTGCGCGAATCCAGCCGGCTGCCGCGCTGGGTCTTGCCTGCCGCCGGATCCATTGGCGTCTGAATCATCGGCTGCACGGTCTATTTTGTCTGCGGCCGGATCGGTATTTTCGGGGTCGGGTACAGCGACCTCTCGGAGGCACTGGCGGACGGTATTGGCTGGCGCGTGGCAGGCCTGCTCGCGGTTGGTAAACTGGCGGCGGCAATCATCAGTTATGGCTCCGGCGGCTGTGGCGGCGTGTTCTCGCCGACGCTCTTCATTGGCGGCATGTGCGGGTTCTTCACGGCTGGCGTGCTGGGTATCTGGATTCCGCTGACCGCCTCGGACCGCCTCATCCTGGCGGCAACCGGCATGAGCTGCTGCTTTGGGGCGGTCGTCCGCGCGCCGGTGACGTCCGTACTGATGGTGTTTGAAATGACCCATCAGTTCGCGATGGTGCCGGCACTGCTGCTCGGCACTCTGGTCAGCCAGAGTATGGCGCGGCTTGTCCTGCGCGAAAGCTTTGATGACGGCGTCCTGCGGCAGGACGGTCGCGAGCCGCATCGCGTGACGGCCCCGCGCAATCTGGCCGTGTGGCGAGGCATTGAGGTCGCCGCGCTCGGTAGAGCCACGCCAGTGGTCATCACCGATCTACGGCCGGACATGCTGCGCCAGGTCCTGCGCCGCTATCACTACCGCCGCTTTCCGGTGGTTATCGAAGGTCAGCCGCTGGCTGTGGTCACGCGCATTCAGCTTGAGCAGGCGCTGGCCACCGGGGCACCGCCGGTCATGGAAAAAGCGGTAACGTGCCTTGCATGCCAGACTCTCGCCGAGATCGAACCGCTCCTGATACAATCCGATGTAGGCCTCTTCCTGGTGCGGGAACAGGCGGATGGCCCTGTCGTCCGCTTGTTCACCCTGCACGACCTGATCCGTGCCCAGGCTGATATTTTCGAATAAAGTCGAAATCGGGAAAATCGAAAGTCGAAATAGTTCAAATCCAAAGTGGCGGGAGCATCCTGCTCCCGATGGGTGAGTAGGTAAAGTCGAAATCGGGGAAGTCGCACAAAACGCTTGCCCGGTATCCATCCTATGCGCTACTGTTCCCCGCATAGCCTCCGTAGCAAGATGTTCCTTGACGCATAGCAATCCACCGATTTCCCCGATATGCGTCAGATATTATCCACAAACCCTTGATAACCAGCAAACCGGCAGACGCAATGCCCACGCGCCTCCGTTTTTTGACGCATAATAAGAGGTTGGCAAATCAAACATGAAAGAAGAGGAACTTATCGAGATTGGATTCAGACACATTGGCGAGTGCAAGTTTTCATGTTTTTCAGAAAATCAATTTGAGATTCAAGTTTTGCCCAGCATTCAGAAAGAGCGAAAAGTTGTATACGCCATATCGGTAGATGGTGAAATTACTTATGTCGGCAAAACTAACCGAGGATTACTTCGACGTTTCACCGCTTACAGAAACGACAAGAAATATAACAATACAGATGGCCGAATTGGTATGGAGATCAGAAGTGCATTGCGCAACAAATCAATCGTGAAGGTCTTTGTCTGGGTAGACGAAAACCCATGGCAACTGGGCCCACTCACAGTGAATCGTTACACAGCAGTGGAGGAAACCATAATCAATCACCATTTCTTGCCATGGAACAAAAGCGGATGATAAATTGCCAACCATCAAATGCACCGTACCGTGTGCCGCGGCGGCACACGTTCGGTGATTTGTATGTTAGCCAGAATGAAAATGGAACTATTAGCAATTGGTGACGAAATCGCATCATGCGACAGTCGATGCTCCGGCATACTGAAAGACGGAACTCGCGGCATCATTCCGCGTGGACTGATATTAGAGGAATGCGAATCCGGAAAGGTTGGATGCATGATTATCGGCCTGAATCCAGGCCAAGCAAAGCCCCCAGAGTTAGACTATATATTAAAGCACGGCTGCACATACCAGTCCCACATTGATCATTGGACTCGTGAGATAAGCAGGCATCCCTATTTCGATGGCCCACGCCTACTGGTGAGGCAGTCTGGAATAACAGGAGGGATTGTTTGGTCGGACATTGCTAAGTGCCAAAAAGCCGAAGGAAGCGACAGGATTTCATTTTCTAGTCACCCGCAGACTTTCCGACACTGCGCGTGTCGTTTTCTTTTAAGGGAAGAGCAGATTGTCCCGAAAGAGTGCCCGATATTCGCATGTGGACGAGATGCATTCTCGGCTTTATCATACCTCTTTCCTCACCGAATTGTCATAGGATTTGCCCACCCAACGGGACATGGAGGTATTCAGTTCAAGAAGATGTTCATAGGCGGAAAGGTTTCAAAACCTATTATTAGCCAAATCCGCGAGATACTTCGTTCCACGGAACCTGTGGCACAATGGATTAACTAAAATGCGGCTCAATGTTAGCCCGGTATGCAGCATTCAGGATCAAGGCAAAGACGCGGTCCTTGTGGGCGCGGATGAACTGGCGGGTGCTTTGCGGGCTACCCGCCAACATGTATGATCGAACCGGGCCGGGCGTCCGCCATTGCAGCCAGAATCTGCGGGACCATTGGCAGCAATGTCTCGTAGCGGCTGTTGGGCGCATGCAGGGTAATCATACATAGATCAATGCCGGTTAGGTTCTGCTGATGCACAAGATTGCTGTCCAGCGTGATGAAGACATCGAACTCGGGAATAATCAGCCGAAGCAGAGCTCCGTTTTTCATTCCTGCCCATCCTTGCCGAGGTACCGTCGTCGCGGTATAAGGCTGAAGGTCACGAACCAGCCGTCTTGGCAAGCATTCGTCGAGAATGACCCTCATGTCAGGCCACCCGTTTGAGCAGAGTCTCCTTGGCCTCCTCCAGTACGGCAATGACCTGCTGCCGTTTTACCGTCGGAAAGTCATAGAGAAACAGATCGATTGAATCGCCTGCCTCAAGGCAATCAATCAGGTTCTGGACAGGAACACGTGTGCCGCCGAAGACCGGCGTACCCCCGAGTGTTTCGGGATCACGTTCAATCACACTATCAGTCTTCGATTTCATGCCGACAGTATGTTATTGGCACAAAAAGAAAGCAACGCATAATATTTCGCCATTACTCGGCACTCGACACGGAACACATGAATAGACAGTATATCGGGCTGGAATCCATCATTCACTGGCTATTGACATCTGGAGATTACGTATGAGCATGAATCGATTATGGTACCGACAACCGGCAACGGCGTGGGTTGAGGCACTTCCGGTAGGCAACGGTCGCCTGGGGGCCATGATTTACGGTGGCGTTCCAAATGAAGAGATTCAGATGAACGAGGAGACCGTATGGGACGGCAAATACCTCGACCGCTCCAACCCGGAAGCGCTGGCTGTATTGCCCAAAGTCCGCGAATTGCTCTTCGCCGGCAAATCAAAGGAAGCGACCGAACTGGCAGATGGCCGCATGCACGGCATTCCCCGCCGCGTCGACTCCTACCAACCACTGGCCAGCTTACGCATACACTTCCGCGGCGACAACGGCGCGGCGATGCAACGGATCGAATACAAGAAAGCCGACTGCACGCCGGATGAGGCCAGGACATATGAGAGAGCCCTGGATCTGGAAACAGGCGTGGCTTCCGTGATGGCCAAACAAGGCAAGATGATGGTGAAGCGTGAGATGTTCGTGTCGGCCGTCGATCAGGTCATCGCCACTCGGATAAGCACGGGCGACCAGGCAGGGGTCAACATGATCCTGCGACTGGACCGCGAGGAGAACGTCATCAGCAATACGGCCGACGGGGCGACCCTCTGCCTGACGGGACAGTTGGGCGTCGATGGCGTTCGCTTTGCCTGCATGGGTCGGATTCGCATCGACGGCGGCACCATCGAATCCCGGCGCAGTTCCTTCTGGATTCGCGGTGCGACCAGCGTCGATATCCGCATGGCAGGAGCCACCAGCTTCGTCGCCCCGAGAGACCTGACCGCCGACCCGCTGGCCCGGTGCCGCCAGGTGCTTGCCGCCGCTTGCGCCAAGAGCTGGGACCAGCTCCTTGATGACCACGTGAAAGACCATGCCGCCCTTTTCAATCGTGTCTCGCTGCGCTTGGCCGACGACCCCGGGCTGGAAGCGATGCCCACGGATGTCCGGTTGCAGCGCGTCAAGGATGGACAGAAGGACCAGGGGCTCGCGGCGCTCTATTTCCAGTATGGCCGTTACCTGCTGATGGGATCCAGCCGTCCGGGTTGCATGCCGGCAAACCTGCAAGGCGTATGGAACGAGCACATCAAGGCTCCATGGGATGCCGATTACCACGCCAACATCAATCTGCAAATGAATTACTGGCCGGCGGAGATCACCAACCTATCCGAGTGCCACACGGCCTTGTTCGATTGGATGGAGAGCATCCGCTTCTCAGGCGAGAAAACCGCGAAGGATCATTACCATGCGAAAGGCTGGGTCCTGCACCACGTCAGCGACATCTTCGGCGCGACGACGGGCAATGGCCCGATGTGCGGGCTCTGGCTCATGGGTGCCGCCTGGCTCTGCCAGCATGTCTGGGAGCACTACGCATTTACCAAAGACCAGGCGTTCCTCGAGAAACAGGGATGGCCGCTTATGAAGGGTGCCGCCGAGTTCATGCTCGATTTCCTTATCGAGGCCCCGCAAGGCACGCCGGTCGCCGGCAAGCTGGTGACCAACCCGTCCCACTCGCCGGAGAACGGCTTCATCAACGCGGCTGGCGAACGGTCGGTCTTCACGTATTCCGCCACCATGGACATAGAGATACTGCAGGATCTGTTCACCAACTGCCTGTCGGCGATCGACGTTCTCGGCGGCGACGACGAGTTGAAGGTTGCCATCGCTGCCGCGAGAGCCAAGCTGCCACCCCTGCAGATCAGCCCGCGCGACGGTCGGCTTCAGGAATGGGTCGAGGACTATGTGGATGCAGAGCCCGGCCACCGCCACATTTCACATGCCTTCGGTTTTCATCCCGGCTGTATCATCACGCAAAAGGACACCCCCGATCTGGTTGAAGCCATGCGCAAGACCATACGGGCCCGGCTGGCCAGTGGTGGCGGCCACACGGGCTGGAGCCGGGCGTGGCTGGTGAATATCCAGGCACGGTTCGGGGATGGCCGGGAAGTCGAGAATAACCTTGACGATCTGCTGGGACGCTGCACGTTGCCCAACTTGTTCGACACGCATCCTCCCTTCCAGATCGACGGCAATTTTGGCGGCACGGCGGGCATCGCCGAGGCGTTGCTCCAAAGCCACGAGGGGTATCTCAATCTCTTGCCCGCATTGCCGCCCAGTTGGCAGACGGGATCCGTCAAGGGATTGAGAGGCCGGGGCGGCTTTACCGTAGACATGGCCTGGGCCGGCGGCAAGCTGACCGCCGCCACGGTTACGGCTGACCGCGAAAGCCAGGTCGAGGTGCGCTATGGCAAGGCGATTCTCGGAGGTTCGGGCCCGCAGTCGCTGAAAGCCGGCGTGGCCATGCCGCTGGATGTGAAGATAGGGAAATGATCGCCGACGGCTGGACATCTGTCCTGCCAAGGGAACATGTGGCGATGATGAAATGAGCTATTTCCCGTCGCCGATGATCCAGCCCCAGCCCGCTTCGGTTGTCCCCCCGACCGTGGTGTAGTCCTTCCCAGGCTTGAGAGGCGGGAGAGAGGCGACAAAACCGTCGTACTGCATGCGCATGTTCCCGACGACGTCGGGATGCTGGCTGGCCAGGTTGTTCCTTTCCTCGGGATCCTTGCGGAGATCGAACAGCCGCCACCCCTCCTGATATTTCACCAGGCGCCAGTCCTGCCAGCGCACGGCATATAGGTTGCGATGGGGGAGGTCGGTTGGATCCGCGTTGTGCCAGAAGAGGCCTTCGTGAACGTCGCCTTGCTTCTCCCCTCTGAAGAACGGCAGGAGATTTTCTCCATCACAGCGTTCGGGCAGGGGGGATCCTGCCGCCGCCGCCGCTGTCGCGTAAAAATCCAACGTGCACATCAGCCCTTCGTAGGTTGCGCCTGAAGGAATCTGCCCCGGCCATGCAATGATGGTGGGTGTGTGAACCCATCCGTCGTAGATGCTGTTACCCTCGAGCTTGCCGCCCCGGTAGGGGGCTGAGGAT
>CAZZBA010000002.1:27080-48549 GCA_964652765.1 uncultured Victivallales bacterium
TGAGGATCCCCCTCCGCCCGTCGTGAGATTAGGCCCGTTGTCGCCCGTGAGGAATATCAGCGTGTCTTTCTCAAGGCCGTGTTTCTTCAGGACGGAAAGAAGCTTCCCCACCTGGTCGTCAAGCGCGATGACCGCCCCATCGTGGGGAGCCTTCTCGCCTCCCCCGGCGCGATCGCCATATACCTTCGGGGTGTCCTTGAGCGGACCATGGATGGCGAGGGGTGAAAAGTAGAGGAAAAACGGTTTGTCCCTGTTCCTCTCGACGAACTCAACCATGTAATCCCCTTCGAGTTCTGTCCGGTACACAGGACTGCCATCCTCTCTTGTCAAGTCATAGTGTTCCCCCGGGGCGCTTCTGGCAACTTCCATGAAACCACGCCTGCCCGGCCCCTGGTCCGCAGAACCCACGTCCCATTTGCCGATCTGCCCCGTGACATAGCCTGCGTCCCTCATGAATTCCGCCAAGGTCGGGTGATCGTCCGGGATCGGAAGACCTCTCGCCATGCCGGATTTGCCGAAGCGCTGGGCGTACATTCCCGTCAACAGGGCGCAGCGGCTGGGTGAACAAGGCGGATTGGTGATGTAGGACATCGTGCATCTGGTCCCGCTTGCCGCGAGTGCGTCCATGTGAGGCGTGGGGCAGCGTTTGTTGCCGAAGCAACCCAGATCCCCGTAGCCGAGATCGTCAATGAATAGAATCACCACGTTGGGTTTCCTGGCAACGGCCTCATTCGCTTGAAGCTGGCTGGTCATGGAACCCATCGCGATGGCACCGGCAGCCGCTGTCCTGAATAAATCATGGGAACGCATCCGGGGACCCTCCTCCGTTATCAAGGGTGTAAACGCGCCAGCAGGTCGAAGTCGCGTGAACCGGTGTAGATGATGTCGGCAAAATCGCCGCGCTGCGTGCTGGCGGGCAGTCCGCGGACGAGGGTCTCGCCATCGACCTCGGGGGCCTGCCGGCAGGTGCGGCCGCGGGCGAGGCCGTCATGGCCGGCCGGATGCTCGATCAGCACGCGGTCTGTCTTGCCCTTGAGCTGGCGGTGTTTGGCGGCGACGATGGACTTCTGCTGGGTCATCAGCCTTGCATAACGGTCCTCGGCCTCTTCCTGTGGCGGGGTGTCTTCCATGTCAAAGGCGGGGGTGCCTTCCTCCGGCGAAAAGACAAACGCGCCGAGATGGTCGAACTGCGCAACGCGGCAGTAGTCGAGCAGGTGCTGGAAATGGGCCTCGGTCTCGCCGGGAAAGCCGACCAGGCATGTGGTGCGGATCACGGCCTCCGGCAGACGCTCACGGATGCGGCGGGTCATGGTCGCCACGGCGCGGGCGGTACCGCCACGGCGCATGCCCCGAAGGATGTCCGGGTGGCTGTGCTGCACCGGCACATCCAGATAGCGGCATACCGCCGGGGTCTCGGACATGGCATCGAGCAGTTCATCGGTCACCAGCGAGGGGTAGCCGTAAAGCAGCCGCACCCAGAAGTCGCCCTCCAGTGCGCCGAGTGCCCTGATGAGCGCGGGCAGGTCGTCGGGTTCAGGCAGGTCGCGACCGTAGGACATGATGTCCTGCGAGATGATGTCCAGCTCGCGGAAGCCGCGGCTGACCAGATCGAGCGCTTCCGCCAGAATACGTTCTCGCGGTCGCGAGCGGTGTTTTCCGCGGATCGCCGGAATGGCGCAGAATGCACAGCGGTGGTTGCAGCCCTCGGCGATCTTCAGCCAGGCATTGGCACCGCTGCTGAAGACCACGGGGGCGGCAGGTTCGAAGAGCCGCCGCGCAGTCGGGGAAATGGCCATGATGCCGCGCTCGCCCTTGTCCAGCGAGCGGACAATCTCGCCGATGCGGTCGAGATCGTCCAGACCGATGAAGGCATCCACATCGGGCAGGGCATCGCCGATGCGCTCGCGGTAGCGTTGCGGCAGGCAACCCGCCACCAGTACCGCGCGGCAGGGGCCGCGCTTCTTGAGCTCGCAGGCCGACAGGATCATCTCCATGGATTCCGAGCGCGCGTCCTCGATGAACGAGCAGGTGTTGACGATCACGATGTCGGCGGTCTCGGGGGCCGGCGAAAGCGTGAGCCCGTCGGCGATCAGCCGGCCGGCCATCAACTGGGAATCCACCAGGTTCTTGGCGCAGCCGAGACTGATGAATCCGACCGACAGTGTGGCGGGAGGCGGTACGGGCTTACTCAACGTACGGCTCCGGCGGCGGGATGAAGAGCAGCAGCTCGTGATCCGCCGGGGGGCGGGGACCGGTTCGGGCGGCCACTGAGCGGATCACGGCAACCAGTACCACCAGCACCACCAGGCCGGCCAGCACGATGCCCACGGGCTTGAGCATCCGGTCGCTCCATTTGAGATTGGCCAGCCGGTTTTTCAGGATCTCGGCAAGCATGGCGCCGCGATCGAGCAGGCGCTGCAGGAACTTCCGGATGGTTGCAGCCAGCCTACGGTGTTCGCTGCGGGTATGATGCCGAACAGGAACTGCCCCTTTTTCAGTTTCCGCCGGAACGTTCGGCGGCTTGAGATGGGCCGGGGATGGCGCCGCGGCGGGGGGCGCCACCGAAGGTCGCGAATGCTCCGGCGTGATACGCCGGCGTCGCGAGCTGGCGAACTCGAAAAGATCCGCCAAAGGGGGCTCGACTGCCGGGGCGGAAGGCTCGGGGACACTTTCCGGTTCGGGGGACGTGGAGACATCCCGGACAGTTGGCGTCACGTCACCGGTCACGCCACTGGCCGTGCGCGTATAATCGGCAATCAGCGGGACCGGGTCGAGATCCAGGCATGCGGCAATCAGCTTGATGAATCCCTTGCCGTAGATGGGGGCCGCGATGCGATGGAAATCGTCGTTCTCGAGGTCATCGACAATCTGCATCTTCACGCGCGTCATCTCGGCGACCTGGGAGGTCGTGAGCTGCTTCTTCAGGCGAGCGTCCTTTAATGTGGGTCCGATAGCCATGCGTTACGTATCCCTTTCGTCGATCTCCTCGTTGCCGTCATCCGGCGTACTCACAGTATTTTCCATATCGACATCTAAATCAATAAGGATTTCCCGCGGCTCGGAACCGCGCGGCGGACCGAGCAGGCCGCGCTCCTCGAGAATGTCGATAACGCGGGCGGCCCGTGTGTAGCCGATGCGCATGCGCCGCTGCAGGGACGAGGTCGATGCGCGATGGGTCTCGCGGATGATCTCGATCGCCTGCTCGACCAGCTCGTCGTCGCTGCCGTCATCCATCGATTCCGGGTTGCTGTCGGACTTCTCGAGCCTGGTCTGGATCTCCATCTCGAACGACGGTTCCGCCTGGGCCTTGATGTGCTGGATGATGCGGTCGACTTCCTGGTCGCTGATCATGGCCCCCTGTACGCGCACCAGTTTGCTGGTGGCGGGAGGCAGGAAGAGCATGTCCCCGCGCCCCAGCAGCTTGTCTGCCCCGGACTGGTCCAGGATCGTGCGGCTATCGACCTTCTGCGCCACCTGGAAGGCGATTCGTGCCGGGAAGTTGGCCTTGATCGTGCCGGTGATGACATTGACCGACGGGCGTTGGGTGGCGATGATCATGTGGATTCCGACCGCTCGCGACAACTGGGCCAGCCGCGCGATGCTGTTCTCGATCTCGGCCCCGGCGGCCAGCATAAGGTCGGCCAGCTCGTCGATGACAATCACGATATAAGGCACCGACGTGGGGAACTCGTCGGCCTTCGTCTCCGCCGCCGGCTGTGCCTCCTCATTGAACAATTCGCCCTGCACAACCGCATGGCGGTTGTTGAAACTCTCGATGTTGCGGACCTTCGCCTTCGCGAACATCTTGTAGCGGTTCTCCATCTCCGTGATCGCCCAGCGCAGGCTGAGCGCCACCTTCTTCGGATCGGTGATGACCGGGACCACCAGATGGGGCAGGTCGTTGTAGATCGAGAACTCGACGATCTTGGGGTCCACCAGGATCAACCGCAGCTCGTCCGGGGTCTTGGACATGAACAGACCGGCCAGGATCGCATTGATGCAGACCGACTTGCCCGAACCCGTCGCGCCGGCCACCAGCAGGTGCGGCATCTTGGCCAGATCGGCAACCACGTTGCGACCGCCGACATCCTTGCCCAGCGCCAGCGGCAACCGAACCGTTCCAGCCGTCCACTCGTCGCTCTCGAGCACCTCGCGGATGACCACCATCTTGGCGATATCGTTCGGGATCTCGATCCCGACGACGCCTTTTCCGGGAACGGGGGCCTGTACGCGCAGGCTGTGCGCCTTGAGCGACAAGGCCAGGTTGTTGGCCAGTGCCGCGATGCGCTCGACACGCACACCGCGGGCGGGCAGCAGCTCGTAGCGGGTCACGACAGGCCCCTGCTTGATGCTCGTCACCTCGGCTGAGATCCCGAACTCGTTGAGCGTCTCCACCAGCGTTGCCGCCGTGGCGGTGTTGTCACTGCCCGCGCCCTTGGCGTTACCGGGCGGCAGGGTATCGAGCAGCGTGATCGGCGGCAGGCGATAGCCGGGGAAGCGGGTCTTGTCCGGATCAATGACCGGAGGCGGCAGCGGTTCCGGCGGGGGTGCGGGTGGGCGTTCGGGTGGCGGCGGAGCGGTCTCGGCCGTGCGCCGACTGGGGGTCGGCTTCGTCTCGCGGTGCAGCAGCGCACTGACGCGGTTCTTGACTAGTTCAACAGGCGGCTCCACCTCGTCATCGCCTTCGTCATTCTCGTCTGCCGGACCGGCTGCCCGGCGGCGGATCTGTTCCGCGAGTTCCTTCTTGCGCAGCTCGCGCTCAAGCCGGGCCTGTTTCCTGCGCAGCTCGCGTTCCTCGCGCTCAAGCAGCAGGTGCTTGTCCCGTATTTCGGATTGCCGGCGCAACGCCACGTCGACCAGTACGCCTGCCATCGCGGCCGAATAACGGAAGCCCACGCGCAAGTTCTGCCAGCCGATGGCCATGACAAACACGAACAGGAACAACGACCATAGCAGCGCACCCGCGCCAATCGGACTCAACCACCGGATCAGCAGCCCGTGGGTGATCATCCAGCCGAATACCCCCCCGTTATCGGTGATGTTGGCGGCGGCTTGCACATCGAATACCGCGTGCAGGTCGAGCAGGGACGCCAGCAGGATCAGGCAGAGGGCCGTCCAGAGGCTGTGAGCGCGCACCGCGCCGCGCCGCAGCACGAGCAGCAGGCCGGTCGCCACGCACCACACCGGCACCAGCCATGCCCCGATGCCGATGGCAATCAGCAGGGCAAACCCGGTCCAGGCTCCGGCAGCCCCGATCCAGTTGGCGGGCGGCGTGTTCGGCGGCGTGTTCAGTATCCCGATATCCCGCCAGTCATACGAGACCAGGCTGAGCAGGATCAGTAGAGCCAGAGGGAAGAAAAACGCGCCGGCAACCATCCGGGCCGGTGAAGGATATTCATGCTGGGTAGTTTCGTCCGCCATGCCATCTGCCTCTATTGCCCGTCGCTTGGCGGGAGTTCCTGTTGATTCGCGGGGGGAATGGCCACCGGGGCATCCTGGGCTCCGGGACGGATGCCGCTGTCCGTCTCCCGCTGCAGCATCGTGACTGTGATCATCGGGGGATTGATGGCTGTGCTGACCTCCACGCCGTCGTGCAGATGCACCCCGGCGCGGACCGTGTAGGTTCCCGGTTGCAGGATATCCAGGCAATCCACGAAAATCCGGATGTCGTTCGGCTCGATCCGATTGACCGCCTGCGGGCTGCCAAGGACGCTCAGATCAACGCGGGGGGGCGAGAATCGTACCTGCATGCTGGTATCGGTCTGCTGGAGCGCCAGCACCGGCAGGCTCTTCCACTCGCGGCTGATCGCCTCCGTCACGATGCTTACCCGTGCCGAGATCTCGGACGGCTCCACCGCCCAGACCCCGCTCTCGGTATCGGTCAGGATGCGGATGCGCTGTGTGAACGAATCCACCGCACCATCGACATCAATCGGACCGGTCCGCAGGATCTTCAGGTCGGTCAGTTGCGTCTTGGGGCCGCTCACGGACGCGATTTTCGGCTCGTAGTCCACCTCGGCCCTTCCCAGCAGCGGCTTGCCTGCCAGTTCGGGCTTGGCGATGCCGATTGTCCGGGTGATCTCACGATCAAATGTCAGGTTTACGATTCCCGGGCGCACACGGATCACGCTGACCCCGCGCAGCGGGCCGTTGATATTCTTCGGCCCGATCGGCACCTGGTCGGTGCCGGCGACGCCCGATACACGCGGGGCGGCAATCAAGTGCAGTTGCGCCGGATCGAGCCGTTTCAGGTCGTCGAACGATCCCCGGCAGGTGATGACGGCCGTCCGCGCATCCTGCCGCAGCACGGCGACGCCCTTTTCAACCTGCACCGTGATCGGGATCTCGAACTCCTCCTGCTGGTTGGTGATGCGCTGGATGGCGTAGATCGAGGCCGTGGCCAGCGCCAGGGCCAGCAGTTTGAGCCGGAGATTATCCCTGAGGAACATGATGATCCGTTCACGTTTAGTTGCCATCGGCGCCCTCCTGCTCTGCCCGTTTCTCGGATTTGGCGATACCTTCCGGTGTCAGGTCGAGTTGTTCCTGCATGCGCCGCAAGGTGCTGTCTCCCTTCTGCCCCTTGAGTAGCGCGTTAAGGAAGCGCCGGAGCCGCTCGCCATCCAGCCCGCGGCTCAGCCGCCCGCGGTAGCTCACCGATATCGTGCCGGTTTCCTCCGAGACGATGATCACCACCGCGTCGGTCTCGTCGCTGAGTCCGACAGCGGCGCGATGCCGGGTTCCGAGACTCTTGTGCAGTTCCACGCGCTGAGACAGCGGGAACACGCAACTGGCTGCCATGATCCGGTTTCCCTGGATGATCACCCCTCCGTCGTGCAGCGGCGTATGCGGGAAGAAGATACTGGCGAGCAGTTCGGATACCACAGGCGCATCGATCTTGATGCCCGTCTCGCGGATGGCGCGGGTGCCGATCTCCCGCTCGATCGCGATCAGCGCCCCCACCTTGTGTGTCGAGAGATGCGTGACGGCCTGCACGATACTGTCGATCGCCGACCGCCGGTCCGTGCCCGGATTGAAAACCGGTTGCCGCCCCAGCTCGGCCAGTGCCCGGCGGATCTCGGGCTGGAAGATCACCAGGAAGGCAACGGCGAGGTAGACCGAGATGTTGCGCAGCACCCAATTCAGTTCCGCCAGGTTCAGCGCATAGGTCAGGCCGAGCAGGATGGCCAGTGCAAGCAGCATCCCCACCAGCACCTGCGCGCCGCGGGTTCCCTGGAGGAACAGGAATACATAGTAGAAGGCGCAAGCCAGCACCAGGGCCTGGAAAAGCCCGTCCAAGCCAATCGCAAGGATGTATTCGATCATGCGGCTATCCTCCCTTGTGTGACGGCATGGTGGCGGGCCGCATCGCGCACGGCGGCGGCGACGCGCGCGGCTTGCACGGAGGCGGCGACGTCATGCACGCGCAGGATCGACGCGCCCTGCAGGATGGCCGCGGCCAGCGCCGCCAGGCTGCCGGCCAGGCGCCCCGCCGCCTCCTCGACGCCGCTGAGTATACCGATGAAGCGCTTGCGCGACATCCCGGCCAGCACGGGGCGCCCGAGGCGGACGAGACGGCCAAGTCCCGCGATCAGTTCGATATTGTGCGCGGTGGTCTTGCCGAAGCCGATACCCGGGTCGAGCACCACCGCTTCCGGCGCGATGCCGGCCGCGACGGCGGCGGCCAGGCGGCCAGCCAGCCAGTCGGCAACCTCCCCGGCCACATCGGCGTATCGCGGGTCATCCTGCATCGTGCGCGGGGTCCCGCGCATGTGCATCAGCACCACGCCCGCCCCGGTCTCGCGGACCACCGCCGCCATCCGCGGATCGCCTTCCATCGCGGTCACGTCGTTGATGATGCAGGCCCCGGCCCGCACAGCCTCGCGGGCGACGGACGCCTTGGCGGTGTCGATGCTGACCCGCGCTCCGGGCACGGCGCAGAGCGTCTCGATCACCGGCAGCACCCGGTCCATCTCGGTCCGCTCACCGACCGGCTCGGAACCCGGACGGGTGGACTCCCCGCCGATGTCGATGATATCGGCACCCTGGGCAAGCATCTCGCGTCCCCTGGCCAGCGCGGCGTCAATAGACAGATAGCGACCGCCGTCCGAGAAGGAATCGGGCGTGGCATTGAGTATCCCCATGATCAGCGGCTGCCCGCCGATGCTCAGTCGGTGTTCACGGCACTGCCAGTGCATCAGTCCTCTTCCTGCTTGGCGTCCTGTGTGGCTTCGGCAGCCGTCATGCCTGCCGGCACCGGTGCCTTGGCCTTATCCTGCGCTTCCTTCTCCTTGTCGATCACGTCGCGCTCCTCGGGGGTGCGAACACGGCCGATCTCGACAATATCCTTGACGTCGCGCCCGTCGATCGTCTCGAGCTCCAGCAGCCGGTGGGCGACCATCTCGAGCTTCTCCCGGTTCTCCTCCAGGATGCGCACGGCCCGCTCGTGGGCCTCGCGCAGCAGGCGGGAGACCTCGGCGTCGATCCGGCGCGCCGTTTCCTCACTGTAGTCCTGCTGCCGCGAGATATCCCGCCCCAGGAACATGAGTTCCTGGTTCTGGCCGAAACGCTGCGGGCCGAGCTCCTCGCTCATGCCCCAGTTGCAGACCATCAGGCGGGCGATACTGGTCGAGACCTTGAGATCCTGCGATGCGCCGGTTGTGATCTCGCCGAACACGATCTCCTCGGCAGACCGGCCACCCATCGCCCCGCACAGCTCGCCGAGCAGTTTGGTACGGGTCTTGGTGTAGGAGTCCTTCTCGGGCAATGACATGGTGGCACCGAGATAGGCGATACCGCGCGGGATGATCGTCACCTTGTGCAGCGGCTCCGCCTCCTCCACAAGCTGCTGCACGATCGCGTGACCCGCCTCGTGATAGGCCGTCAGGCGTCTTTCCTTGTCATCGAACACGTGGCTGCGCCGTTCCGAACCCCACATGACCTTGTCGCGCGCCTCCTCGAGGTCCTTCATGTCCACGGCCTTCTTGCCCTGGCGGGCAGCCAGCAGCGCCGCCTCGTTGAGCAGGTTCTCCAGGTCGGCCCCGGAGAAGCCGGGGGTGCCGCGCGCGATGCGCCGCAGGTCGGCGTCCTCGCCGAGCTTGATGTTGGTCGAGTGGATCTTGAGGATGTCCACGCGCCCGTCGATCATCGGCAGGTCGATGACGATCTGGCGGTCGAAGCGCCCGCGCCGCAGCAGGGCCGGATCGAGCACGTCCGGGCGGTTGGTGGCCGCCAGGATGATCACCCCCTCCTGGGTCTCGAAACCGTCCATCTCCACCAGCATCGCGTTGAGCGTCTGCTCGCGCTCGTCGTGGCCTCCGCCGATGCCCGTGAAACGGCTGCGGCCGACCGCGTCGATCTCGTCGATGAAGATGATGCAGGGCGCGTTCTTCTTGCCCTGCTCGAACATATCGCGCACCCGCGAGGCGCCCACGCCGACGAACATCTCGACGAAGTCGGAACCGCTGATGCTGAAGAACGGCACGTCCGCCTCGCCGGCGATCGCCTTGGCCAGCAGCGTCTTGCCCGTGCCCGGAGGCCCCATCAGCATCACGCCCTTGGGTATGCGCCCGCCAAGCGTCTGGAACTTCTTCGGATCCTTCAGGAACTCGATGATCTCCTGCACCTCCTCCTTGGCCTCATCGACACCGGCGACATTCTTGAAGGTCACCTTGTTCTTCTCGCGGTTCAGCAGGCGGGCGCGGCTCTTGCCAAAGCTCATGGCCCCATGGCCGGCCGCCCGCATCTGCCGCATGAACAGGAAGTAGAGCAGCCCGAAGATCAGCAGTACCGGCAGCACGCTGGAGACGAGATGCCATAGCAGCGGGCTCTGCGGCGGGATGTCGGCCTCCACGCCGTTGCGGCGCAGCCAGTCCAGCGTCTCGCGGTCGACCACCGCCAGATACGTCTTGAACTCGCCGGTCACCCCCTCGACGCCGGCATCCTGCTTGAGCGTGCCCTGCACGAAGAGCGTACCCGACATGTCGCGGATCACCTTGGCCTTCTCGACCTTGCCGCCCTCCACCAACGACACCAGGTTCGGCTTGCCTGGCGAGGGCGAGGTGTAGGGGATCTCGGCGACCTTGGGCTTGTCGTTACCCACATACAGCAGCATCCCGCCGATCACAGCCAGCATCAGCAACCAAGGCAGGAACGCTTTCATTGCCGGGGGGGGAGGTGGGGGACTTTTAGGTTTCGGCGCTTGCCGGGGAGGTGCTTCGTTGGCCATGCTATATCCTTATCTCTAAACGATCCACATCGCCGCCAGAGCCGCCGTTTGCATCGGCGGCCCGGTCGTTCACATAATTCTGTTTCATCCCGCAGCACAGGCGTACTGCGGGGATTTGGTATGCATGATACCCTGAAGTGCGCGGCGGCGCAACAGCAATGACAGTCAAAATCATAAAAAAAAGCCGATGGAGATCCGTATCGTTTCCGTCCACTGCCCGGTACTGTTTTCTAAGCTGTTTTTTAGGCTTGCGCTCGGTTCTGTTTTTTGGGAAATTTCACACGTTGTGAAATTCAGAGAATCAAATATACATAGGAGGTCATGATGAAGAAGGTGTTCGTGGCGGGTGTGGCGAGTCTGATGGCATGTTCAATGTTTATGGCGGTGCCGGTACAGGCCGAGGAAAAGGGCGGCGCTGGTCCGGCCGTCATTTCATTCTTTCTCCCAGGCGTGGGTGAGTGGATGAATAGCGACAGGGAAGGTGGTTATCCTTTTGGTGAATGTATTGTCGGAGCGCTGTGCTTTCCGTTCATGATCAGTTCTGTGCTCGATGCGTCTGATGGTGCTACGGATCGGGAGATGCGCTTCGAGTTCTGGTCGTCACCGAAGAAGTGATCAGGCAGGTTGGATAATAAAAGAGATGCCGCGCGGTGGCGCGGTATCTCTTTTTGTTTATGCAATGACAGGGCTGAACCATGAGAACGGCGTTTCTAGTCAGTTGGTCGGGTGTGATTGCGGCCTTGATCTATGCGCTGTGTTCGACGCCATCCGCCGGGGCAGCGTCTTCGGCATTCAATGAGCCATGGTCCGTAAGCGCCCGTGATCCGATCATGGATTCCTCCATCCATATGGCGACGGGTTCGACAGGGGTTCCGTTTGACCTGGGCCTGAGCCTGACGCGTGATTTTGCTTACGGCTGGCTCCGCTTCTACCAGGCTATTCTTTCGCCGGTAGGAACGGCAAGATGCCCGATGGTGCCCTCGTGTTCCCGCTACAGTATTCATTCCATCCACACACATGGTGTCGTTATCGGGATCGTGATGACGGCGGACCGGCTTCTTCACGAGGCCGATGAGAAGCGATGGGCTATGCAAATCCGTGACGCTGGCGGGCTCAAGTATCTGGATCCCTTGGAAAACAATGATTTCTGGTGGTATCGACGATGAGACAAATCAAGAAGATGATGGCCGTTTGTTGTGTGCTTCTGGCGGCAGAGGCTTGTTTTGCCCAGGCCGGAACGTCCGCTGCTGGCATACTCGCGTTTGCGGATCACTTGTATGGACAGCAGGATTATTATCGTGCCATCACGGAGTACAAGCGATTTTTGTTTGTCGAGCCTCTGGGCGCGGACGCCGTCACGGCAGAGTACCAGATCGGCATGTCATATTTGGAGGGGGAGAGGCCGGAGATGGCGGTGCAGGTTTTTTCCGACCTGGCGGATCGGCATATCAATGAGGCGATTGGCCGCAAGGCTCTACTGATGGCCGCGGAGGCCTACTCGAGGCTCGGCAAATATAAAGAGGCACGGGACTCGCTGGAGAAGTGCCTGCAGAGATACCCGGATAATCCCGACAATGATGCAGTCAGTATCCGGATTGGCTGGTATCTGCTATGCCAGGGGGAGACCTCGTCGGCCCGTGAGGCGTTCGGTCGTTGCGGGATGGAGTCGCCGTTGCGAGGCCAGGCCGAGAAGATGATTGCCGAGACAAGCGGTTACGATACATTGCCGCTGAAGTCGCCCCTGCTGGCCGGCTCTCTTTCCGCCGCGCTGCCCGGCGCCGGGCAGCTGTATGTGGGGCGCCCGCGGGACGGGATGGTTGCGTTCCTGGTCAATGGGGTCCTGATAATGGCGGCAGCAGAGGCGTTCGACAAGAATCAGGATTTCGCGGGCAGCGTGTTTGCGCTGCTTGATGTCAGTTGGTATGCCGGCAATATCTACAACGCGGTCAATGGGGCACACAAGGTCAACCGGTCCCGCAAGCAGGATTTCCTGGATGAGTTCGAGGTCAATTGCGGCCTGGTGCGCTCCAGCGGCGTTCGTGATGGACTCTTCCCGGCATTGGTGCTACGGACCGCGTTCTAGTTGTTAATGACCTGGACGCCCTCTGGCGGAACAAGTTGGAATAATTCATCGTCAAGGGTTTCGTTGACCCTGATGTTGCTGATGGAGCTTCGGCTCTTGACCAATCCTTTATCCGTCCGGTAGATCGCCATGATATCCTGGGGAAACCAGAAGTCGGTTCCGGCCTTGATGAACCGGGAGGCCTCTGTCTGCATGACCAGGTCCCCTTTTTCGTCGTAAAGCTCGAAATGCACCAGGGTTCCCTTTTCACTGTCTGCATGAACCACGAATTTCGGATCCCGGCCGATGACGACGGTGATGTTGTCGTTGCCCTGGCTGACGCTGGTAACACGCGGCAGCATTCCTGAGTAATCTCCAAGGCGAAGTCCGTCCACTGACACATGGGTCAGGATTGACATGACTGTTTTCGTCTTCCTTTCGAGAGGCATGGCCGCAAGATCGGTTCTGAGTGCCTTTCCTGCCGCTGGTATATACTCCCAGGTGCAGCTTTCATTGATAATGAGGTGGCGGTGGACAGGGTTGTAATACTCCACCTTTATGAGGGCTGGCGCCTTGAGTTTGAAGTCCCATTTCTCGTTGACCGTTTGTTTTCCTGAGGTCGTTACCCGGTTCACGGTATAGGAGAGCGAGGTGAGCCCGGAAAACCGGTTGTTCATCAGCTCGAAAAGGTCCTTGGCGTTATCTGCCGGAGCCGCCAGTGACCGGGATAAACAGAAAAGGGTGCATACACCGGCCAGGGAAGCGCGAAACAAAAGACATTTTTTCATGTTGATTGCCTGTTTTTCATGTTTGCAGGTCGTTCTGTCATGCTGGGATGCTGAAAGAACGGTTGGGAACCAGGATTAATGGCACACAACATTGCCTTTTTTGTTTGTGTGGTCAATCATTCTCGGCAGAAATCGCTGCCGTCAAGGCAGAATGTAAAGCAACGGCCAGGAATCTGTTGGGCGTTGGATGCTGGGCGTTTGTTCCGCCTTGTATTCCGTATCCACCCTGATACACTCCGGCCTCTTTGCATGAAACCGGAATCGCGAACGAGAGGAGCGGGAAGACCATGAGCGTTGCCGAACGATCAACCTATCTGGCGGAAATCCGCAGGGCACTCCAGGCCCACTGGCCCCAGAACCGCACGGTCAATATCGTCTGCCACGGGCATAGCGTTCCCGCCGGGTATTTCGCGACCCCGATGGTGGATACGCTGAACGCGTATCCGCACCTGCTGCATGTCGCCCTCAAGCACCGGTTCCCGTTCGCGGTCGTCAACGTGATTGTCACGGCCATCGGCGGTGAGAATTCCGAATCCGGTGCCGCGCGGTTCGAGCGCGAGGTGCTGTGCCACCGTCCGGACGTCATCACCATCGACTACGGGTTGAACGACCGTCGCCTCGGCCTTGAGAAGGCGCATGCGGCATGGTCGTCGATGATCCGGGCCGGTCTCGCGGCAGGTGCCAGGCTGCTGCTGCTGACCCCGACCCCGGACACCACGATGGCCGCTGGCTATGCGGGCGCGGATAAACACCAGCTCGGCGAGCACGCCGGGCAGATCCGGGCATTGGCCGCGGAATACGGGACCGGGCTGGCCGACAGCCTGCAGGCCTGCATGCAGCATAGCACCGCCGGTGACCTGTCCGATATCCTGTCGTGGCCAAACCACCCCAACCGGACGGGTCATGAACTCGTAGCGAGGGAACTGCTGCGCTGGTTCCCAGCGGGGTAGGCGCGGCATCCCATCACGGCAGCATGTAGCGGCGGTCGAGGGGGAAGGCGTTCCGTATGTGGCGGATCTCGGGCGGGTTTGCGGCACCGGCGCGCCCGATGACCTCCACCACGTCGAACCGGAAGCAGACGCGCGGGTTCTTAAGCCGTTTCAGGTAGCGGATGGCCCCGCGCGAGAGCGTATGGCGCTTCTGGCGGTCCACCGAGCTGAACGGTCGCCCGTACGTTTCAGTGGCGCGTGTCTTGACCTCGGCAAACACCAGGCAATCGCCATCCCTGGCCACCAGGTCGAGTTCATCACGGGTGCCGATCCGCACGCGCTGCCCGAGGATCTTGTACCCTTGCTTCTTCAGGAAATCCGCCGCCATCTGCTCTCCCCACACGCCGGTCTTGAGGTGCTCGGGCGAGGACTCGGCCTTGGCGTCCGCCTTGGTCTTGCCGAACGAGAAGAAGCGCCAGATGCCACCGATGCCGCTCACTCTGCCTCCAGTCGCAGGTTCCATGGCGGCGTCGCGAGGGTGGGGGACTCCGGGTGGCCTTGCCGGCGACGGATCTCCTGTGCCTCGCGTACCGGGCGGAAGGAGCGGCGGTGCTGCGGGATCGGGCCGTGTTCGAGCAGCGCCTGGATGTGGCGTGCCGTGCCGTAGCCCTTGTGCCGCGCAAAACCGTACTGCGGATGCTCCCGGTCGAGTTCCAGCATGAGGCGGTCGCGGGTGACTTTGGCGATCACGCTGGCGGCGGCGATCGAGAGACTGAGCGCGTCGCCGCCCACGATCGCGGTGGAGGGAACCGGCAGGCCTGGAACCGGAAGACCGTCGACCAGGATGTGCTCCGGCGGGGCTGGCAGGGCGGTAACCGCCCGGCGCATCGCCATATACGTGGCCTGGAGGATATTGAAACGGTCGATCTCCTCGACACTGGCGATCCCGACCCCGATCTCAACCCCTGCGCGGACGGTCAGCAACTTGTAGAACGCCTCCCGCTGCGTTTCCGTGAGCTTCTTGGAGTCGGTCAGGCGGGCCAGGTCGCCGAGGAAACCGGCTTCCGCCACCGTCCTGGAAAAGACAAAGGCCGCGGCAACCACCGGACCTGCCAGTGGACCACGGCCTGCCTCGTCGACCCCCGCGATACGCGTGAGTCCCCGTGCCCAGCACTCTTGCTCGTAGCGGAGCAACTCAATCCTTGGTCTTCGCCACGATCTTCTCTTTCATGCGGGCCTTCTTGCCGGTCAGTGCGCGCTGGTAGTAGAGTTTCGCGCGGCGCACGTAGGCCGAACGCAGAACCTCGATCTTCTCGATATAGGGCGAATGCACTGGGAAGACGCGTTCCACACCGACGCCATGCGAGATGCGCCGCACCGTGAAGCTCTCCGTGCCGCCACCGCCGTCACGGGCAATGACCACGCCGGAATAGAGCTGGACGCGTTCCTTCTCGCCTTCGCGGATCTTGACATGCACGTTAAGCGTGTCACCGACCTTGAAGTCCGGAACATCCGACCTGAGACACTCGTTGCCAATCTTGTTCACAATTTCCGATATCATGACGTCCTCCGTCCGCGTCCCGTCTCCCGGGATTCGTTTTCACTATTTCAACACCGTCCGCCGGGCGCACCCCGCACCCTGTCCTAATCAAACCGTCAAATCCGGACGCCGCTCGCGCGTCCGCTGCCGGGACTGTTCCGCCCGCCAGGCGGCGACCGCCTGATGGTTACCGGATAACAGCACATCCGGTACCGCCATCCCCTTGAATGCCGGCGGCCGCGTGTAATGCGGATACTCCAGCAACCCGTTCGCGAACGATTCCTCCTCGGTCGCCCCTTCGCCGCCGAGCACACCCGGCAGCAGCCGGACCACCGCATCGGCAACCACCGCTGCCGGCAGCACGCCGTTGGTCAGCACGTAGTCCCCGATCGAGAGTTCATCCGTCACCAATCCCTGCCGGACCCGCTCGTCGACACCCTCATAATGGCCGCATACAAAGATCAAATGGGATTCCTGCGCGAGCGCCATCGCCTCGCACTGCCGGAACACCCGCCCCTGCGGCGTCATCAGGATGACGCGCGCCCCCGCTGTCCGCACCGACTCGACCGCCGCGAAGATCGGCTCCGGTTTCATCACCATGCCGGGGCCGCCCCCGTAGGGACGGTCATCCGTCGTGCGGTGGACATCCGTCGTGAAATCGCGCAGGTCGATGGTATTGAAGAAGACCTTGCCCGATGCGGATGCCCGCTTGAGCATGCTTTCCTTCAGGAACCCGTCAAGCATGCCCGGGAAAATCGTTATAACGTCAATTCGCATCCGTTGCCGGCGCTGCTGCCGCCGGTACCACTGTGGCGGCAGCCGTTGCTGCCGAGGCCTTGCGTGTCTTCTTCACCAGGCTGGCCACGGTATCGCTGATCTGGGAGCCCTTGCCCAGCCAGTGATCGATCCGGCCCAGATCCAGCTCGAACAGCTTGCCCTTGGAGCCCGGACTGTACCAGCCCAGCGTCTCCAGGTTCTTGCCATCGCGAGGTGAACGCATATCAGCGGCGACGACCCGGAAGCAGGCGTCATTCTTCCCGCCCGTCCGCTTCATTCTAATCTTAACTGCCATGTTTCCTCCAAAAAGGCCGGAAGACTCCCACAACTTGCCTGCCATTGCAAGCGATTAATTCAGGAAAACCATCCCCCCCGCCAGTCCTTCACTGCCCTCGGCAACGCTGCTGGTGCACCCGAGAGGAGTCGAACCTCCACGCCCTTGCGGGCACAAGGACCTGAACCTTGCGTGTATGCCAATTTCACCACGAGTGCTTCTTTTGCGTTAGCAGGAATCGGAAGATAGCAAACCGGCCCGTACAAGGTCAACTCATAAATATCGAAAAAATCGCTTGTGTTTCTGCCAGTTTTGGTGACAATTCGAAAACGCGTTTAATCGGATGCCATGATGGTAACCGGATTACTAACAACCAGAAAGAGGAGAATCATGATGACCAAGACACAGACCATCGCGACCCTGGCCGAGAACACGGGGCTTTCCAAGAGCGACGTTTCCAACCTGCTTGACGCCGTCGCCAGCCTGGCGTATGCGGAAGCGGCGAACGGGTTCACGCTGCCGGGTATCGGCAAGCTGATGCTGGTGGAACGCGCCGAGCGCCAGGGCCGCAACCCGGCCACAGGCGCAACGATCACCATCCCCGCCAAGACCGTGGTCAAGTTCCGCGTGGCCAAGGCCTGCAAGGATGCGCTGCTGGCCTGATCGCACGCGATCAACGGCTGCAGAGGAACATGGGGCGGGGTGCCCGCAAGGAACCCTGCCCCTTTTCTTTTCCCGTTTCCTGTGCTATCCTTTCAAAAAAGTGTTAGTTATCGGCAAATTCTCCGAATAGGTTTTACTGAGCCTGAATCATTCAGAAAGCGTGTCGCCATGAAACTGAAACGAACCGTGATGATGTTTGCCGCGCTGCCGGCCCTGCTGATCGGGGTTTCCGGCTTCCTGCCGCCCGAGAAGGATGCGCACTTTTCCCGCATCGCGCGCACAGTCGTCGGCGAATTCCCCCGCCAGCACCTGCTGCATCGCGAGGTTGACGATGATCTTTCGCGCCAGATGCTTGACAACTACATCTCCAGCTTCGATTATGAGCGGATCTACTTTCTCGCATCGGATATCGAGAACTTCGCGCAACGGCAGGCCGGGCTTGGCGACACGCTGCGCAAAGGCGACCTCGTGCTGGCTGGCGAGATCTTCGAGACGTTCAAGGAGCGCGTGCGCGACCGACTGGCCTTCACCGAGAAACTGCTGGCCGAGGAGTTTGATTTCACGGTTGATGAAACCTACCGCTGGAAACGGCGCGAGGCCCCCTGGTGTGCCGATCAGGCCGAATGGGACGAGCTGTGGCGCAAGCGCATAAAGAACGAATACCTGCGGCGCCTGATCTCCCAATCCCTGGGCGAGGAAACGGCGACGGCGGCAGCGATAGTTCCGCCAGTGTTGGATTTGGGGCTGACGACGAGGGTCGAGGTCTCGGAGACGACTTTAGAACTGGCAACCAACGCGGCTCCGGAGACGACTGCCGAACCGGCGACTAATGGCGTTGCAGAAACGACTGCCGATCCGGCAACTAATGGCGTTACGGAAACGGCAGTCGCCGCCGAGCCAGGGGAAACGGAAGACGTCAGCAAGGATGATGACGCAGCCCTGATCGAGCCGGACCTCCCGCCAGCGGAGTTCATCCGCGAACGCTACACCCAGTTCGTCCAGGTGATCGATGACCACGACGAGGAATGGGTCGTGCAGCAGTACCTCGCCGCCTTCGCCCGCGCCTTCGACCCCCATTGCGATTACATGTCGCCAGCCAGCGCGGAGGATTTCGCGATCGAGATGAAGCTCTCACTGGTCGGAATCGGGGCACTGTTGCGTCCCGAGGATGGGACGGCGATGATCGTCAGCCTGATGCCTGGCGGGCCGGCGGCCACCGACAAGAGCGACAACCGCCTGCGCCCCGGCGACAAGATCATCGCTGTCGCCCAGGGGGACGAGCCCGCGGTCAGCATCCTGCACTGGCCGCTCTACCGTGCCGTGCGCGTGATCCGCGGCGAGGTCGGTTCGCGCGTGGTGCTGACCGTGATCCCGGCTGCCGACCCGACGGGAAACACCACCAAGACAGTTGAGCTTATCCGTGATGAGGTCAAGCTCGAGGCGCGCGAGGCCAAATCCCGCGTCGAGACCCACGTCCGCCCCGATGGCACCGAAATGAAGGTCGGTGTCATCGTGCTGCCTACCTTCTACGCCGACATGGGGGCCAAGCGCTACGAGCCCGAGTACAAAAGCGCCTCGCGCGATGTGGCCGCCATCCTGCGAAAGCTGCACGACGAGAAGGTGGACGGCATCATCCTCGATCTGCGCAACAACGGCGGTGGCTCGCTGGTGGAGGCCGTGCTGATGACCGGGCTCTTTATTGAAACGGGACCTGTCGTGCTCGTCAAGGAGCGTCGCACCGTCAACATCCTCCCGGACAACGATCCGACGATCGCCTATTCCGGACCGCTGGCGGTGCTTGTCAACCGCACCAGCGCCTCAGCCTCCGAGATCGTGGCCGCCGCCCTGCAGGATTACGGCCGCGCGATTGTCATCGGCGATTCCAGGACGCACGGCAAGGGCAGCGTCCAGACCGTCCTGCCGCTGGGCCGCAACGAGGACATGGGGTCGATCAAGGTGACCAGCGCGCTCTTCTACCGCATCTCCGGCGGCTCCACCCAGCTCAAGGGGGTCGAGCCGGATATCGTCATCCCTTCGCCCTACGACTACATGGATTTCGGCGAGGAAAGCCTGGAAAATCCGCTGGAATGGTCGACGGTGCGCCCGGTCATGTTCTCGCCGTTCGATGATCTCTCCCCGCTGCTGGCCGACCTGCGCGCCCGGTCGAGTGACCGCCAGGCGGGCGACGCGCGTTATGTCGCCTACCGCGAGCTGCTCGGGCGTATCGAGACGATGAACGCGTCCGAGGATATCTCGCTGCGGATGGACGATCGCCAGGAACGCGCCCGGACCGAGAAGGAGTTGCTGGATGTGCAGAACCGCCTGATCGAGCAGGCTGGCGAGGATCCCGATGATAGCGAGACGGACCTGATCGAGGAGGAAGCCGTCCGCATCCTGGCGGATCTGATCCGCATCCGGAACCCGGTCGAGCCCGCGCCGGCAATCGAGGTTCCCGAACCCGTCCCGGCGTGGGAAAGCGCACAATCCGCGAAATGAAGCTCCCATTCTGGAAAATGCATGGTGCGGGCAACGACTTCATCCTCGTCGATGCCCGGCAACTGGCGGCGATACCGCCGCGCGGGCTGATCGCCGCCTGGTGCCACCGTCGCACCGGCGTCGGCTCCGACGGGCTGATCCTGCTGCACACGCCGCAGGCAGGTGGGCACTTCCGGATGCAGTTCTTCAATCCCGACGGTGGCGAGGCCGATATGTGCGGCAACGGCGCCCGCTGCGCCGCCCGGCTGGCCTGCGAATTACAGCTCGCGCCGACGGCCATGACCATTGAAACCGCCGCCGGGGCCGTGCAGGCGGAGATGCTGGCGGATGGACGAGTGCGCCTGGAACTGCCGTCTCCACGGTCATGCAGGCTCGCGGGCGCGCTGACGCTCGGCAGCGGCGAGAATGTCCATTACGCCTTTGCCGACACCGGCGTCCCGCATGCCGTGATTGAATACGAGGCGCTCGATGACCTCGATATCCGCACTCTGGGCCGCGAAATCCGCCTGCATCCATGCTTCGCTCCGCAGGGAACCAATGTCGATTTCATTGCCGTTACCGGCCCCGGCAGCCTGCGCATCCGCACCTACGAGCGCGGCGTCGAGGATGAAACCCTCGCCTGCGGCACCGGCATCGCCGCCGCCGCCGTCACGGCCGTGCTGCGCGGACGCGTCACCTCGCCGGTCACGGTGCTGACCGCCGGTGGCGATCATCTTCAGGTCGGGGTCACCCTCCGCGACAACATGCCCGGAGCCGTCACGCTGACCGGCCCGGCCGTACATGTATTCAACGGCACGCTTGAGTATGCCGAAAAGGGGGGAGACGCCCGATGAGAATCACCACTTTCAACGCCAACTCGATCCGCTCGCGCATCGGGATCGTGACCGACTGGCTGCAGGCCAACCGGCCCGACGTGCTCTGTATCCAGGAGACCAAGGTGCAGGATGCCGAATTCCCGCAGGCGGCATTCACCGATGCCGGCTATCAGATCGCGTTCCGCGGCGAGAAATCCTACAACGGCGTCGCCATCGCCTCGCTTGCCGAACCCGATGACATCCGTTTCGGGCTCGACGACGGCGGTCCCGCCGATGCAACGCGTTTCGCCGTTGCGCGCTTCGGCAGCCTGCGAGTGGTGAACACCTATGTCCCGCAGGGGCGCGAGATCGACCATCCGATGTATGCCTACAAGCTGGAGTGGTTCCGGCGCCTGCGCCGCTGGCTCGAGCGCCACACCAGCCCTGATGACCTGCTGCTGTGGACCGGCGATCTCAACGTGGCCCCCGAGGCGATCGATATCCACAACGCCGAGAAACAGGCTGATCACGTCTGTTACCATGTGGATGTGCGCAAAGCCTTTGCCGAAACGCTGGACTGGGGGTTTGTCGACGTCTTCCGCAAATACCATCCCGAAGCCGGCCAGTATACGTTCTTCGACTACCGCACCCCGAACGCCGCCAATCGCAAAATGGGCTGGCGCATCGACCACATGCTCGCCACCGCACCGTTGGCCGCCCGGTCTGTTGACGCCGCGATTGACCTCGCCCCGCGCCTGCTGGAAAAGCCCTCGGACCACACCTTCCTCACCGCCGAATTCAACCTGTGAGGAAGGCTGAGGTACTGACAAAAGTATGATGAAAAGTATGAAAAGGCAAATCGGTTAACGAGAACGGCGACGAGAACGGATAACGAGTAGAGAGTATCCCAATCGTTCACCG
>CAZZBA010000003.1:0-46585 GCA_964652765.1 uncultured Victivallales bacterium
ATGAGGCGGTATACTACATGTTGACGCCACCTTACTCAACCCGATAGTCATAAAAGCAAATGATCGAAATGGACAAGCCCGGCCAGAATTCTGGAGGGCATTCCCGTTGACCACTCCATGCGCAGCGGCTCGCCAAGGACGGTTCGCCCTACCCTACAGGACGCTTCTTCAACACGACCAGCGGGGATTTCCAGCCAATCGGATTCCTGGCGCTGAAGCCGCCGGACTCGATGAAGAGGTAGTCATCTTTCACCGTCATCTTGAGCGCTTCCAGGCGACCGAGATCCAGCAGGGTGTCACCGGACCAGAGCATCGTGCTTGCGCTCGTCTGCCCGCCGTCCTTGATCGTGATCTCCTGCAATTGCGCGCGGTGGGCCGCCAGCTTGGCAGGATCAAACGCCTCGATGGACGGCACCATCGTCACCGTCGTCCACGCCCCCAGCAAGGCCGGATTCGCGACGAACATGCCGTCCCAGCGGAACTTGCCCGCCTCGATATCGACGGGTTCATCGGAATCGGCTTCCACACCAACCGGTTTCTGCAACGCCTGCCAGTCTGCACACAGCATAGACTTGGCCGCAGCCGCCTTCCTCACCACCGCCTGATCCAATGGCGGCATTTTCATCTCCTCGAACCAGATGCCCATGAAGTTGCCCTTGTTCTGGCTCCGCAAATGGATGTGGAGGAAGCCGGTGGCAGCAACGGTCACCGTTCCGCTCCGGAACTCGGCCAGACGATCCTGGTCGATGTAGTAAGCGATGGGATGCCCGCCTTCGCGCTTCTTGAACTCGCGCTCGCGCTCGAGAACCTGCTTGCCGTTGACGTAGACCCGCACCCCGTCGCCGTTGTTCATGTGCGACAGGCCGCCAACCACGAGCCGGTAGCGGTGACCCTCCTTGAGCGGCGGGATCGTGACGGTGCTGCGCATCAGGAGGACTTCCTTCTCCCAGAAGGTCTTCATCGGCTCGCAGCAGCGGCAATAGGTGGCGGTGCAGGGTACAAGTTGGCTGGGATGCCGGCCAGTCAACTGATCAATATAGGGTTTGGGGTCCGTGCGCAGCTTGCCGTTTTCCTGGCCGAATGGCTGCAATCCGTTCTGCCACCCTGCCTTCTTCGCGTCAAAGTCGGTCGCGAACCAGTTCTCCATGCCGGCCGGATACGTGACCTTGCGGTAACGCGTCTCCCCCGGATTCCAAGTCATCGTCTCTGGCGGATCGAAACTGAAGTAGTCCCACTTCATCTCGTTCCAGACCGGCCCGAAGCCGCGCCAGTCGTACTCGTTCACCTCCATCTTGTTGTAGAGCGCAACCAGTTCTTCAACCTTGGCCTGCTGCCTGGGATCGGCAACCACCGGCTCCGGCCGCACCTCGGCCAGGAGTGGCGTGATGTTGTTGGCGACATACTCCGGAATGAACTGATCACGCACGATCGCGTTCACCTTCCTTTTCAACTCCGGACCCAAGTTGGTGGTATCGGCATTCAAGAACAAGTCCTTATGCGGAAGGGGCTGATCGGGATAGCGCTGGCTGGCCAATACGCCGAGCGTGTCCAAGCCCCCTGGATAACTGGCCAATGTGCTGGCCAGTGTCTCGACCAAACCGTTTTCCACGGTTACCAGTTCCATTCCGGCTTCGTTTTTGATCTTTTTCGGGATATCCGCATATGCTTGCGCAAGCGTTTGCAAGGCCAATGCCTGCACCGCCGGCGATGCTTCGCGCAGCTTGCCGGTAAATCCCACCAATGACCACATCAGGGTGTTGTTTCGATTATTGGAGATCAGCTTGCCGATCAGCGGCAACACCTTCTGGTAGGATCGCTCGTCGGTGGCCAGCCCGGTGACTGCCGACAATGCCGCCTTGCGCAACCACCATTCTTCATGCTCCAGACAGGTGCAGAGCCGGTCCAGATGCGGCACGAGCAAGTCCGTGCGGGCCACGCCCAGGCTGTTCAACGCAGCCTCAACCACCCACCACGACTCGTCCGGGTCGTTGACCATCCCGATCAGCAACCGGGCCATCTCATCGGTCAGCCGCTCGGCCTGCGGCGGTTCGTACTTGGCCTTCGGTGCAGTCCGGGCGCTGACGGCCAGGCATCCCGCCTGGCGGACGCGTGGATCCTTGTCCTTGAGCAGTTCCACAATCAACCGGTCGCTCTCCTGCCTGCCGATGGCCCCCGCCGCCATCTCCCGCACGCCCTGGTCGGGATGCCGGGAGTACTGAAGCAGCACCTCGTCGGCGACATTGGTCGCATTCAACCGGCGCAATATCGGCCATGACGCGTCGGTGGCCAGTTTCTCCTTGTCCCAATCCTGGACCTTGCCGTCCTTGTCAGCCGCCGGTGTGAACGAGAGAAAAGCCTCGTCCGCTGCCGTGCCCCAAGGCCGTTTCGGTAGCTGATACGTCCTGGAGTACTTAGTCGCCGGCGCACCGCTGATTCGCAGCGTCTTGCGCGGGATCGTATAGCTCAACGCGATCCCGATCGCCCAGTTATTGGGTGCGTCGTATTGTGCCCCGTTGAAGTGTGTGGCGCTGACAATGCCCATCGAGCCGTCGAACCGCCGCGATAACTCGTAGAACCATTGACGGTTGTCCATGAACTCCCGGTATTTGGTCGGCGCCTTGGCGACCATCAGCCCCATCGCGGCGCCACGCCAGATCTCCCCGATGCCGCCGCCGGTATGCCCATGCAGCATCCACGAGGTCGAGTAGAAGCTCTTGACGGCCGAGATATCGCGCGCCTTGGCGTAGACCGAGGTTTCTCCGTCGGGCGTTAGCGCCGCGGCGGCCGCCATTTGAAACGCGAGCTTGCCGGTCTTGCCGTTGTCCACGAACCCGCTTTCCGGCAGCGCGTCGCCATACGCAACGTTGCCGTGCCCGGCAAACCGGTAGAACTGCTTCAGCGATTCCTGCAGCGTGAACTCATCCACCTTCGCCCCGCACTCCCGCGCCAACAGCAGGAAAGCCGAGGAGGGAACCCCGGCCGCGTTCATGTGGCCGTAGCCGAAGTTCAAACCGCCTTTCTGATTCCAGCCGCGGTTGCACATGTTGCGCCTGAGATAGTCCGCATTCAACTCAATGACTGGCAGGATCGACGCGTCGCCAGTACGCAAGTAATACTCGCAGAGACCGATTCCACCGTAACCGGCATACCACGGGTAGGTATTCAACTCCTTGACGCCTTTGCTCTCCTCCACCATTTTCTTAACCCAGCCGCGGGCGACTTCGAGGTCTTTCTCCTCACCAGTCGAAAGCAGGAAGAGCAGGCCGAGCCCCATCCCGTTGGCACCGGTTCGCGCAAGGAAGTCCGCCTCGCCACGGACGATCTTGTCCGACTTCGGGCAGTTCAACGGCCAGGTCTTGCTGTAGGCGCCGAGCACCGGGATCGTGACGATGACTTCCTCGGCCTTGGCTTCCGGCGTCTCCTTGACCATGAACGTGATGATGCCGTCGGTGGCCTCGGCTTTGGTGATGATCGCGCCGAGCTGGACGCGCGGGTCGATGTCCTTGAGCGTCTGGCCGTTGATCGACTCGATCATCTGCCCGACCTTGAGCTTGCCGGCGGCCTCCGCGGGCGACCCCTTGTCAATGCGGCTCAGCTTCATCTGGAATGGCGGCAGCAGCAGGTCCATGCCGATGCCGACCGGCCCGAAGTGTTCGATCGGCTGCTTCTCCACAGTCTCCTTGGGGAAGGTACTGAAGAGCGGCCAATCCTTGTAATAGGTGCTCTCGAACTTCTCCGATGCCACATCGGCACCGCTCGCGGACAAGGTTCCTGCAACCAACGCCGTGGCCATCATCTTCTTCACTGTCATCATGTTCATAAGACTCCTATATTCCTTCCTTACCCAAAGGCATTTCCATGCTCAGCAACAAGCAGACCGAGTTCCGATGCTTGCGCACAGGCATCCTCAACATCATCGCTGCCCGCCTCATCTACAAACCGTTCTGCGAGTGCGGATGAATCCTCCAATCCGTACGTTACTGTACAGAAAACCGAGCAGGTCTCCAGCTCTATTTGTCAGGACCAAGCTTACAGCCAACATCTGCCTCGGCATACACGCTACCCCTCCGCACCATCAGCATCGTCGGCAACACCTTCGTGCCGCCGGGCATGACGGCAGCCGACGTCGCCATCCTCCAGCGCATCGCGCATGAGACCGTGACCGAAGGGCAAAAGCCCAAGAAGTGATCTGGAAAATCATCGGCAGAACTGCTGGCCGACGGCATTACCGGCAAATACGCGGTTGATGCCGGCCAGCGAGCCAAGGCTGACATTCAGGCCATTGCCGAACGGCAGAATGCAAAACTTGAGGAAGTCCTGGAGGAGTAGGCGTAAAGCAGAGATCAGGAAATCGGATTCCGCAACCATTTCATATTTTTTGGTGTTTTTTGATTGCGTTTCGTAGGGGGGTAGATTAGCGTGTTGGGCTTTGTTGAGTTGGCCGGGGCCAATTCCTAAATCTACAGGAGATATGATGACCGTCAACATGTGGCTATACCTCGCCATCGGGCTAGGAGTTGTTTCCCTTGCGTTCGCCTTGTACCTTTATGCATGGGTCACCCGACAAGACTCTGGCAGCGCCCGCGCACAGGAGATCGCCGGGTACATCCAGGAAGGCGCGCGTGCGTACCTGGCGAAACTCTACAGCGCCCTCGCCATGCTGGTGCTGGTGCTCGGGGTGGTCATTGCGGCGGTATTCAGTATAGACATGCTGGAGTCCGTCAAGCTCGGGACGTTTGTGGGCGCCAAGAATCCGCTGGAGGGGCTGTACACCGCGCTCGCCTTCGTCGCTGGCGCCGGCTGCTCGGGGATCGCCGGATATCTCGGAATGAGCATCGCCGTGCGTGCGAATCTCCGCGCCGCGGTTGCCGCGAAGGTGGGGCTCAATCCGGCCTTCAAGGTGGCGTTCTACGCCGGAGCGGTGCTGGGCATGGCCATGGTAGGGACGGCAGTCATCGGCATCTCGGTCATCTACCTGTTGACGTCCGATCCCGAGATCATCCTGGGCTTCTCGTTCGGCGCCTCCGCCATGGCACTGCTCGCGAAAGCGGGCGGCGGAATCTTCACCAAGTCGGCAGATATCGCGGCGGACCTGGTGGGCAAGGTCGAGGCCGGGATTCCCGAAGACGATCCGCGCAACCCCGCCGTTATCGCTGACAACGTCGGCGACAACGTTGGCGATGTCGCCGGAATGGGAGCGGACATCTTCGACTCGTACGTGGCATCGGCCGTGGCGGCCATGATCCTGGGCGTGAGCGTGGGGCGCGACACGGGCAACCCGGTGTACGTTATATTCCCGCTGATCCTCTGCGCGGTCGGGATGCTGGCCACGTTCCTGGGTATCCAGTTCGTGCGCGTCGGCAAGAACGGCCGTCCCGGCGATGCCCTCAACAAGGGCACGATCATCACCTGCGTCATCTTCGGCATCCTGGCGACCCTGCTGGTGTTGTTGGGCAACTTCAACCCCGGTGTGCTGATCGCGACGATCTCCGGGCTCGTCATCGCGGTCATGATCGGGTTCAGCACCGACTTCTTCACGAACGACGAGCACCGCCCCGTCCAGCAGGTGGCTGCGATGTCGAAGTCCGGCTCGGCGATCACCATCATCACGGGCATGAGCTACGGGCTGATTTCCGTCGCCCCGAGCGTGATCGGGATCGTCATCGCGACGCTCGTCTCGTACTTCTCCGCCGATGCGTTCGGAATCAGCGGCATCTATGGCATCGGCATCGCGGCCGTCGGCATGCTCTCGATCACGGGGGTGATCGTGTCCGCCGACGCCTATGGGCCGATCGTGGACAATGCCAAGGGCATTGCGGAGATGGCGAACCTGGGCCACGAGGTAGTCGAGCGGTGCGATACTCTCGACTCGGCGGGCAACACGGCAAAAGCCATCACCAAGGGGTTTGCGATCAGCGCCGCGGCGCTGACAGTACTCGCACTTTTCGCTGCTTATGGGGAGATCCTGGAAGGCCTGGGCATCCCGCTCAAAATGGACTTGCAGTCGCCGATGGTGCTTGCCGGCGTACTGCTAGGCGCGACATGCCCGCCGATCTTCTCTGCCTTGCTGATGCTCGCCGTGACGAAGAACGCCTTCCTGATGATCGAGGAGATCCGCCTCCAGTTCCGTACGCATCCGGGGATACTGAAAGGTACCGAGGTCCCGGACTATGCGCGCTGCGTGTCGATCGCCTCGGCTGGCGCGTTGTCGTCGCTGGTCCTGCCGGCCGCCATCGCGGTGGTCGTGCCCTTGGTTGTCGGACTGCTGCTGGGAACGGACGCCCTGGGCGGCTTCCTCGGGGGATCGATCTTCACTGGGGTTATCTTCGCCTTGTTCATGTCCAATTCGGGTGGCCTGTGGGACAACGGCAAGAAATACATCGAGGCCGGACACCATGGTGGACCGGGGTCGGACGCCCATAAGGCCGCCGTCGTTGGTGACACCGTCGGCGACCCGTTCAAGGATACGGCGGGGCCCTCCATCAACACCCTCATCACGGTGATGTCGCTGGTCAGTTCCCTCTTCGCGCCCGTCATCGCGGCGCTCACGTTATCCAACTTGTTCTAGCCGTATCGGTACGGAAAAGAAGGCATTGGGGAGCATCAATCAATCCAGGAATGCGGTCGCCTCGGACCACCAGGATGCGGATATCCCGTAATCAAGGGTGTTGTGGCCGCGGCCATCCTGTATCCACAATCGCTTGGGACCTTGGTATTCCTCATAGAGCCGCTTACCGAAGGCTGGCGGGATGACTTTATCATCACCCGCCAGCAGGATTCCTGTTGGACCGCGATACCGCGTCAACGCCTGGCTGGATTCGAAGCGATCACGCAGGAGGAGCGCCACCGGCAGGATCGGGTAGTGGTGATGCGCCACGTCGACCAAGCGGTTGAAGGCGGTAATCAGGAAAATCCCCGCGATCTGCTCCGGATGTTCGCCAGCCAGCCAGCAGGCAACGCCGCTGCCGAGGGATTCCCCGGCAAGGAAGATCCGGCTGCCGGGGTGATCCTGCCGGAGTTGCGCCAGGGCTTCGGCGGCGGCGGCCTGGAAGGCTTTCTCTGACGGGTCGCCGGGGCGGGGTCCATAGCCGGGGTATTCCATCAGGAACACATGAAAGGCAGGCTCCGCGGGGGGCTGCCGGAAACCGTCTGCCAGGTAGGTGCGATGCAGGGCAAAGCCGGCGTTGCCATTGAAGACAAGCAGGAGGTCGGCCGCCGGGGGCGGTTTGGTTGCGGGCTGCCAGCCGATATAGCCGCCATTGCCGCTGTGCCATGGGACCAGTCCGTTGCTGGCCGCCAGCGGGATCAGGTCCGTCTCGCCCGCCCGCGTCGGGTAGTACAGCATCCGCCGCTGGAAGAAGGCCAGATAGAAAGAAAAGCCGATGTATACCAGCACGAGCATTCGAGCGGTCACGAAGAGCACGCGAGCCAGCGGATTCCCTGCAAAAACCTTTTTCATGGGAATGAGCCTAAGCCGGTTCCGGCTGGCTGGCAAGCCTAACCTGATGCAATGGCATGGCAATTTGCCTTTACTTGCAAGCCCTGCCGACGCATCCTTATCCGCCACGCCTGATAAACGAACGTCGAGATTTCCGGAGTGAACTGCCATGAACAACAGCCCCGCCCCTGAACTGCTGGCCCCGGCGGGCGGACCCGACGCCGGCTACGCCGCGCTGCATTTCGGCGCGGATGCGGTTTACCTGGGGCTGAGGCGGTTCTCGGCGCGGGCGGAAGCGGAGAACTTCACGCTCCCCGAACTCGAGGCATTCACGGCATACGCGCATTCCCTGACACCACGCCGCCTCGTTTATGTCACGCTGAACACGCTGGTGCGGGACGACGAGACCGACGAGGCGGCCGGCATGCTGCAGGATTGCGCCGACGCGGGCGCCGACGCGGTGATTGTCCAGGACCTGGGACTGGCCCGCATCGCCCAGACCGCGCTGCCCGGACTGGGGCTGCACGCCAGCACCCAGATGGCCATCCACAGCCGGGCAGGGGTGATCGGCGCGCGGCAGGCTGGATTCGCGCGGGTCAACACGGCCCGCGAACTGACGCTTGCGGATCTGCGGGACTGCGCATCGGTGCCGGGAATCCAGATCGAGACGTTCGTGCACGGCGCGCTCTGCTACAGCTACAGCGGCCTTTGCCTGTATTCCTCGCTGCTGCGCGGACGCAGCGGCAACCGCGGCAGCTGCGCCTACCCTTGCCGCGACCGGTTCAAGGCCGATCACCAGCCGGATTCCGAGGGCTTGTTCGCGTTCTCCATGAAGGACCTGGCGCTCCCTGAACAGATCAGCGCGCTGCGCGAGGCGGGCGTCGCCAGCCTGAAAATCGAGGGCCGGAAGAAAAGCCCGCTGTATGTGGCCACGGTGACCGCGCTCTACCGGCGGATTCTCGACGGGGGTGCCGCACCCGAGGAGCTGGAAGCCATCACCGAAGATGTCAAGACCGTGTTCAGCCGCCCTTGGACCAGCCTGTTCTCCAGCGGGCGGCGATCACTGGATACGATTGATGACCAGACCGTCGGACACCGCGGGGCGCGGGTCGGCGACGTGATCTCCGTGCGCCGGAACGCTGGCGAGTCAAGGCTCCGGTTCAGCTCATGCCGTCCGATCGAACGGCATGACGGAATACAGGTGGATGTGGACGGGGAGGACAAACCCTTCGGGTTCTCCGCGCAATCGCTCTATATGGTCGGCCAGGATGGAACGACGCGCAGCGTTTTCGAGACGCCTGAAGGGGCAATCGTGGAAGTAACGCTACCTCCCGGTTCCCCCACCCTTCTTCCCGGCACACCGGTCTACTGCGCCTCATCCCAGAAGACAAAACGCGAGTACCCCTTCCTCCGCCCTGCCGCCAGCGCGTTCCGCCTGCGATTCCGGCTGGATGCGACCATACGGGTTTTCCCGGACCGGATCACCGCGGACGCGGAAGCCTTTGACGCCACCGGGGTAGGAATGGCCGCGGGAAGTGCCGACGTCAAGGGGGCGTTCACCCCGGCGCAGGATCCGCAGCGCAGCGAGAGCGCCGCACGGGACGCGTTTACCAAACTGGGGGAAACCCCGTTCCAGCCCGGGGATATCCGTTTCGAGAATCCCGATTCCCTGTTTGCCCCCGTCTCCCTGCTGAACAGGCTGCGGCGGGAACTGACCGACATCCTGGCGGAACAACTGGCCGCGAACCGTGCCGCGAGACGCGAGACGCTGGTTGCCTCGTTTTCGCCGGACCGGATGCCACACCGCCCCTGCCCCGCAACACGGGAGGAATGGGTAATGGCGATTGATCGCGCGGAGACGCTGGATGGGTTCAGCGATCTGGCATCCGTGGACGAGGTGATCTACCGCCTGGACACGAGAAACCGCATCCAGGTCAACGACCAGCTAAGGACGCTGATCGCCCGGATCGGCGTGGAGCGTCTCCGCATCGGGTTGCCGCTGATCGTGCGTGACCACGAGACAGACGCGACGAGACAGGCCGTTTCCGACGCAGCGGGACTCGGGGTCGTCCGGTGGGAGGTCTTCGGCATGGGGGGAAGACAGATACTGGCGACAACCGTGCCGGACGCCGATGACATCATCGCCGGATGGCCGCTGTATGCGCTGAACCGGGAGTCTGCCGCCTGGATCCTGGCTCACGGATACCGGGGCATCACCGTCTCCCCCGAGGACGGGATGGACAACATCCTCGCGCTATTGAAGGCCTTCGGTGACCGGATCACGATGCCGGTCTACCTGGACCCGCCGATGATGATTTCCGAATCCTGCGCGCCGTCCCGGTTCCAGGGCGGCTGCCCCGGCACAGGCCAGTGCAGCAGTACCTCGACGCGACTTCGCTCCGCACACGGCGAACAGGTGACGCTGCACCGCGACGGGTGCCGCAGCATCGTGCTGAACAGCGCGCCGTTCAGCCGCCTGCCCCAGCTCCCCGGACTGCGGGCCGGTGGTGCCCGGCGGTTCCTGGCGGAGTTCGTGCATCGCGAATGGAGCACGCAGGACACGGCCCGGATATGGCGCGACATCCGCACGGGCAGGAACCCTGATTTCGCCTCCCGGCTTTCCCCCGCAGGGCTGGCCGGAGCCCGGTCCTGCGCCGACGAACCCTGATTCCAAAGTACAGGAAATTTTTCTAGAGATATACCATGCAAAAAGAGACATTGCTTGCCCGTGACTACAAAGGGAAATCGCGCTTCTCTATCTACTTGAAATTCCACGAGGGCCAGTTCTTCCGGTTTGCGCTCGCCACCCTGCTACTGGTCATCAAGACCTCGCCCGTCTGGATCATGCCGGTCATCACGGCCGCGATCATCAATATGATCACGGCCGGGCCGGGAACCGATCCGGCGGCCATCATCCCCCTGGCGGTTGCCGGTTTCATCATCGTCACCCAGAACATCGTCACGCATACACTCTATGTATACACCTCCAGCCTCTATCTGCGGGAAGTCGAACGTAAAATCCGCTCCGCACTCTGCGAACGTATCCAGCAGTTGA
Organism: uncultured Victivallales bacterium; assembly: GCA_964652765.1. Taxonomy (GTDB): domain Bacteria; phylum Verrucomicrobiota; class Kiritimatiellia; order UBA8416; family UBA8416; genus UBA8416. Next base: position 10,494 of record CAZZBA010000003.1, read on the forward strand.
CGCTCAGCTACCATCATTCGTCGAGTCTCGGGAAGCTCCAGACCAAGGTCCTGCGCGATGTGGAGTCCATCGAGCAGCTCAGCAGGCAGCTTTCCGAATCCGTGCCGAATATCATCATCACCTTGTTTGTCTCGATCGCCGTCACCGCCTGGCGCGCCCCGGCATTCCTGATCTTTTTCGTCTGCACCGTACCGATCGCCATCGTCATCAATAAAGTGATGAGCCGGCGGATGACGGATGCGAATTACCATTACCGCAGCAGAGTGGAGGAGATGTCAACACGGGTGATCGAGATGCTGCGTATGATTCCGATCACCCGGGCGCACAGCCTCGAAGAGGTGGCGATCGGGCGGGTGAATGAGAATTTCACCCTGCTGAAGTCATCCGGCATGAAGCTGGATGTAACCAATGCGTGCTTCGGATCGCTCACCTGGGTCATGTTCCGCCTTTTTGAATTCATCACGCTGCTCACGGCCGCCAGCCTGATGCTGAGCGGCCGGATTGAGATGGGTGTCGGTGATGTCATCCTATTAACGGGTTATTTCAGTTCAATCACAGGGGCAGTCAGCGGGCTGCTCAACCTAATGCCGCTCATCAACCGTGGGCTTGAATCGGTCAGTTCCGTGGCCGAGGTACTGGAGTGTCCCGACATTGAAGCCAATGAGAACAAACCGAAATTCTCCAGGGTTGAAGGCGCGGTTTCATTCAAGAACGTCTGCTACCGGTATCCGCAGAGCAGAATCCATGCGCTTGATAATATCAGCTTTGATGCGAAGCCGGGCGAAACCATCGCCATTATCGGTCCGTCGGGATCGGGAAAATCGACGATCCTGCAGCTCCTGATCGGCTTTATACGCCCCCTCTCCGGTGGTATTTATATCGACGGATGCGATATGAATGCGTTCGACCTGCGCTCCTACCGGAAATTCATATCGGTCGTGACGCAGGAGACAATCCTGTTTGACGGCACCATCCGTGACAATATCACCTATGGGAATGCCGGCATCGACCCCTTCAGGGTCGCCAAAGCCATCGACGACGCGCAACTCACCGGTTTTATCGAATCGCTGCCGGACGGGCTTTCCACACGGATTTTCGAAAACGGCTCGCGCCTGTCGGGGGGCCAGCGGCAGCGCATCGCGATCGCCCGGGCGCTGCTTAGGAACCCGGCGGTGCTGATCCTGGACGAGGCCACCTCGGCGCTGGACACGGAGTCCGAAGCGCTGATCCAGAAAGCCCTTGATAACCTGAAGCGCGGGCGGACCACATTCGTGGTTGCCCATCGTCTCTCAACCATCGAGAGCGCCACCAAGACGCTGGTGCTCAAGGATGGCGCAATTGTCGCGACCAAAGAACACTGACGACCTCCTGACCCCGAATGACAAACAGGGTCACAAAAATGAAGTAGGCATAATAAGTACTGTCAGCAAGTGAGGAGTAGCGTTCGGATGGGGAAAATATGGAAATGGTCAATATATCTTGGTATTGTCATGGCTGATCGCATGCCCCTGCTGCACGATCGCCTCTTGACATCCGTCTTCTGTTAAAGGAGAAAACAATGAGCCTGGTACTAATTGTAATGGCTACCGCCGCTATCCTCGGGCTGGCCTACTGGTTGTACGGCGGATACCTTGCGCGCATTTTCAAACTCGACCCCGACGCCAAAGCACCGGCGGTAGAAATGCGTGATGATGTCGACTATGTCCCTATCAAGCCGGCATTCCTTCTCGGACAGCATTTCTCGGCGATCGCGGCCGCCGGTCCCATCGTGGGCCCCATCGTGGCGGGCATTGCATTCGGATGGCTGCCAGCCCTGCTATGGATCCTGATCGGATCCATCTTTATCGGCGGCGTCCACGACTTCACGTCTCTTGTTGCATCCATCCGCCACAAGGCCCGCTCGATCACGGAGGTGGTCCGCGAGAACATGAGTCGTCGCGCCTATCTCATGTTCCTTGGCTTCATCTGGATAGCGCTGATCTATATCATAATAGCCTTCACCGACGTTACCGCCCAGTCATTCGTCGGCGACGTTGTACTGGAGAACGGCGACAAGGTGCTAGGGGGTGGCATTGCAACCTCCTCCATGCTTTACCTGGCCCTGCCGGTATTGATGGGTTTACTGCTCCGGTTCACGAGGATTACTGTCGGCTGGGCAACGCTGATCTTTCTCCCGCTCGTTGGCGTGGCGATCTGGGTTGGCCAGTTCATGCCGATCAGCCTGGATCAGTGGCTGGCTGCTCGCTTCAACATGGGCCCGAAACAGGCGGCCCATACGGCCTTGAAAATATGGGACGTCGGGCTGCTCTCCTACTGCTTTATCGCAGGTCTGCTGCCGATGTGGATGCTTCTCCAGCCGCGCGGTCATCTCGGCGGCTGTTTCCTGTATATCGTGATTATTGCCGGCGGAGCTGGCCTGGTTGTGGCAGGCAAGCCTGTTCAATATCCTGCATTCCAGCAGTGGACGTCCGCATCCGGCGACGACATCTTCCCGTTCCTCTTCATCACAATCGCCTGCGGGGCATGCTCCGGATTCCACGCCATCGTATCCTCAGGCACCTCATCCAAACAGCTCAGCCGCGAACCGGACGCCAGGATCGTCGGCTATGGCGCCATGTTGCTGGAGGCGCTGATCGCGGTTGTCGCACTGGGCTGCGTCATGATGCTTGCAATCGATGATCCGCTGACAAAGAGAGCACCGAACCTGATCTATGCTTCAGGTATTGGCCAGTTCATGAAGGCGCTCGGCATTCCAGTCGCCTTCGGCATATCGTTCGGCCTCCTTGCGTTCGCCACGTTTGTGTATGACACACTGGATATCTGCACCCGTCTCGGCCGCTATATAATCCAGGAACTTACCGGCTGGCACGGTCGCGCTGGCCGCTGGACCGCCACAGCCATCATGGCCGTGATCCCGCTCATCTTCGTCCTGCGCACGGCCACTGATGCGAAAGGCAATGCAATCCCGGTGTGGAAGGCGTTCTGGACACTCTTCGGTGCCAGCAATCAGCTTCTGGCCGCGCTGACGCTGCTGGGAATAACGGTCTGGCTTGTACGTAAACACAAGGCGCGCTGGATCATCTGGGTAACCGGCATCCCCATGGTGTTCATGTACGTGATGAGCTTATGGGCGCTGGTAATCATCGTCCAGAGAAAGGTCGTGCAGGACAACTGGTGGCTTGACCCTGTGCCATGGGCATCAATAGTCCTGATCGGACTTGCGGTAATGATGCTTGTTGAGGCACTCGGGATGCTATTCAGAAAAGCTCCCGCAGCTGTGTAGCGGGGAAACAGGGGGAAATGAAAAACGACACATACCTTGTGATCGGACACCGGAATCCTGATACGGACTCCGTATGTGCCGCCTATGCCTATGCGCAACTGAAGAATGAACTGGCCGGGAAAGAAGTCGCCATTGCATTGCGGTGCGGTCCGCTGACGCAACAGACCGAATACGTTTTCAAACGGGCCGGTGTCGAGCCGCCGGCATTCGTCAAAGACGTCTATCCCCTGGTGTCCGATGTCATGACCGCCCATTGCGAGACGGCGTCTCCCGATTCGCCCCTGGCCGACGTCATTCACATCCTGGACGAGCGTCATGTACACAATATGCCCGTCGTTTCGGAGGGCGGACGATATGAGGGCATCATCAGCGAGCACGAGCTCATGAAGCTGCTCGCGGGCTCCGGGCAGGGCCGTACACGGATGTTCTTCCTGGCGGAGAACGTCGTGAGGGTAATGGGAGGCCGCCCGTTGCACCGGGGACAAAGGAATGGCCTGGAAGTCTCGGTGATGATAGGGGCGATGCCGCTGGAGGGGTTCACCCGGCGTGTGGGCGCGCTGGATCCCGCGTCCACTTTGCTGATCGTGGGGAATCGGCCCGATCTGATTGCGCATGCCATTGAACGCAAGGTGGAAGTCCTGGTCATTACCGGCATGGGCGAGACCGAAAAACCCGTCCTGCCCGTGGGAGCGCATCCGGCATGGATCATTTGCTCACCGCACGACACCTTGGAGTCCTATCGCCGGCTGATGCTCAGCACGCCGGTGCAGGAGGTGATGAGCTCACTGGCGCAAACCATTTCCCCGGAGGCGCATCTCGGCGAAGCCAAGGCGATTTTCCGCAAGTCAAGCCAGCGCGGAATTCCCGTGCTGGAGGGGGAGCGACTGATCGGCATTCTTACCCGGTCCGACCTCCTGAAGACAATTCGGAAGCGGTTGATTCTCGTTGATCATAACGAACTGGATCAGGCAGTGGAGGGAGCCGAGGAGGCGGAATTGTGCGAGATCATCGACCATCACCGGTTCGGGGGGATCGCCACGACGCAACCTATTCACATCTATGCCCGGCCGGTGGGAAGTTCCTGCACGCTGATCCGGCAGTTATTCGAGCGCGCCGGGAAGACCCCTGCGCCGGAGACCGCTTTCCTGATGATGTGCTCGATTATCTGTGACACGGTGGCTCTCAAGTCCCCGACCGCCACGGCGGAGGATGAGGAGGCTCTGGTGGCATTGGCGCGGTTGGCGGGATTGGACTGGCGACTTGTCGCCCAGGATATATTCTCGAAAACCTGCGCGCTCAATTCGCGCCCGACGGCGGAACTGGTCTCCGGGGATCTCAAACTCTACAACGCTTTCGGGGTGAGCTTCGGGATTGGCCAGATCGAGACCACCGACTTGAGTGAAATCAACGAGATCCTTGCTCCCTTGCGCGAGGAACTGCAGCGCGTGCGTGTCGAGAAGGGGTTGATGTGGCTGATGTTAATGGTTTCGGATATTGTACATTCCGAGAGCGTGCTGGTATCAAGTGGCTTTGGACGTGCCGAAGAGGCCCTCATCTACCACAGGACCACCGAAGGCTTGCTCTGCCTGCCCGGCGTCTTGTCGCGCAAGAAGCAACTGCTGCCGGAAGTTCTTCGCGTTTTGAGTGAAACCGCCTCCTCCTCCCGGCGTCAGGCATGAGGCTGGCAGGCACGAATCTCCATTCTTCATTCGAGTTGCGCCGGGTGTGGGTTGTAGTTGTTTTGATCGTGGCCTGCACGACAGGTAGCAAACAGGAGTAGAGCTATGACTCAAGGCCCAGTAAAAACCATCTTGCTGATGACGATTCTCGTTCTCGCGGGAGGCATGGCATGGAGCCAAAGCGATGAAGAGCCTGTCGACATGAACAGGGCTCGGGAGCTCTTCAGGAAGCAGAAAGCCGACGGCCACCTCACGAAGGAAGAGCAGGTATACCTTGACCATGCCAAAGCCTTAAGGAACAAGCAACGATCTGCCCAAGGCGGAACAAAGCCGACAAGCGACACCAAACGGGGCAGTGCCACTGCCCCTGGCAGAACGTCGACAGGCATCAAGCCGCTATGCGATATGGCAGCAGCCGAGTCGTACAAGACGGAGGACGGCGGGCTCTACGGTAACGGCACGAACTCCCCGCCTGACATTCTCCAGCTTGCCGCTATTAGGCAACTGGCAAAGATCCGGCCACTAAACGGGCAGGGTATGCCTGACGATGACGGTAAAATAGTCCTGCTCTCAATCGGTATGTCCAACACCACCCAGGAGTTCTCAGAGTTCAAACGCGCAATCGATAAGGATATCAGGAAATCGCGACACGTTGTTCTGGTTGATGGCGCACAAGGAGGACAGAGCGCATCAGAGTGGACTGTAAACCATGCCGAACAAACTTGGGCCCGACTTGACCAGCGGCTGTCCACGGCCGGAATCACACACAAACAGGTTCAGACCATCTGGCTCAAACAGGCCGAGCTGCGGCCTCGGCCTGACGCCATGGAGAACGCTCGCGTGCTTCAGGATCACCTCGTTCAAATTCTCAACAGGGCAAAAACACGTTTCCCTAACCTGCAGGTTGCTTACCTATCGAGCCGAACCTACGGTGGCTACTCGACACGACATCCTGAACCCGAATCCTTCGCGACTGCGTTCGCCGTGCGCTGGGTAATCCAAGACCAGATGGCAGGAGAGCCTGAGCTCAATTGGAGCCCCGACGCTGGCGCTGTCAAAGCTCCGTTGGTCCTCTGGGGCCCCTATCTCTGGGCCGATGGCATCAACCCGCGCCAATCCGATGGCCTTGCCTGGGAGCGTAATGACTTTGTCGATGATGGAACTCACCCCAGCGAACAAGGCAAAACAAAGGTAGTCAAAATGCTCACGGAATTTTTCACTACCAATCCGAACGCCAACGTGTGGTTCAGCAAGAAGTGACTCTCGCGGTCAATGAGCGGCAAGAACCCGCTTGTTGAGACACTGGGAAGGGAATGAGACGATGAAGAGCGTATTTCCGATTGGAACGACCATCTACAAGCCGGAGCAATGCGGCGGCGGCTACAACCTCATCTCGGGGACGGGCGTGGTCAAGCTCGTCAACATGAACGGCGAGATCGTGCATCGCTGGGATATTGACACGAACCGCTACAAGGGGTTCATCCACCGGGCGAGGATGCTGGAAAGCGGAAGGCTGATGCTGCTATTCGGCACGGCGGCCTATGAAAGCCGCGTGGTGGAGTTCGACTGGAGCGGGCTGGAGACCTGGTCATACACCCCGGAGCGCTTCGCCCATCACGACTTCTGGCCAATGGCCGATGGCTCCGTGTTCCTGATCTGCAACATCCTGCTGCCGGATGAATACCGCGAGCGGATTACCGATCCGGCGCGGCGGGCGGTCAAGGTTTTCGGCGACGAGCTGATCGAGGTGGATCGCGCGAAGAACGTGGTCTGGCGCTGGGTGCAGCACGAGCACATGGATGTCAACTGGTGCAACCCGATCCCGGCCAACCGGAACTGGGCGGGCGGGGCGGACAACAACACGATCAGCGACTGGACGCACACCAACACGATCCAGGCCCTGCCGGAGAACCGGTGGCACGACGCGGGGGACATGCGCTTCAAGCCCGGCAATATCCTGCAGAGCCTGCGGCAGCTCGACACCATCAGTATCATCGACAAGGACAGCGGCGAGGTCGTGTGGTCCTACACCGGCGACTACAACGGCGGGATGTCGGGGCAGCACGAGCCGCACATGATCGAGAAGGGACTGCCCGGGGACGGCAACATCCTCGTCTTCGACAACGGGGCCTCGCCCTACAAGGATCTCGCGCACTGCGGCTGCTCGTATGTACTGGAGATCAACCCAAGCGACAACAGCCTGGCCTGGGTCTATGACGACAGCCATAAGCTGCACGCCCGTTTCACGGCCAACTGCCAGCGGCTGCCGAACGGCAACACCCTGATTCTCGAATCCATGTGCAGGCGGCTCTTTGAAGTAACGCCGGCCAAGGAGATCGTCTGGGAGCATATCATGACCGATCCCGCGCAACGCGTGTACCGGTATCCCTACGATCACTGTGGACCGTTCAAGGCATTGGGACTGCCGCAGGAGGCTGCGCCAGCTAGAATGTCTTGACGATGGGGCGGTTGAGCATCTTCTCGTAGATCCCGAAGTATTGGCGGGCGGTTTCCTCGTGGTTGAAGCGTCCGATGCTCTCGCGCATGATGCGCTCGATCTGCGGATGCCGGACGGCGTCGGGAAGGCGGTAGAAGCGCATGGCCTGCTCGACGGCCCAGAACAGGCCGTTGCTGTCGTAGGTCTCGAAGACGAATCCGTTGCCCTTGTTGCTGCCGATATCGAGATGCGTGACGGTGTCGTGCAGCCCGCCTGTGTCGCGGGCGATCGGCAGCGATCCGTAGATGCTGCTGATCATCTGCGGCAGGCCGCAGGGCTCGAACCGCGAGGGGATAAGCATGAAGTCGGATGCCGCGTAGCCAAGCCGTGACAGCGGTTCGGCGAAGTCGCAGACCGCCACCCGGTCGTAGAAGTCGTGGTGCTCGACGATATCGTGGAACACCTGCTGGTAGGCCCCGTTGGCGACGATGGCGATCTGCAGGTTGTCCTGCCAGTAGGTCGACACCATACGGTAGAGGATATCCGCGAAAAGCTGGCAGCCCTTCTGGACCGGATCCAGGCGCGAGGGCCAGAAGAAGATCGGCGCGTGCGTATCCGGCTTGAGCCCGACCCGTTCCTGGAACAGCGCCTTGTTGCGCAGCTTGCCCTCGACATGCGTCTCCGGCGTGTAGGTGACCTCCAGCATCGTGTCGCTGGCTGGGTTATTGGAGGGGTCCGGGGCATTCAGGATGCCGCTGGCGCAGTCGTTGCGCTGCTTCTGGAGCATCTCGTGGCGGATGTTGCCGGGAACGAAATCATGCTGGCCATCGCAGACCTCCTCGAGGAACGTCGGACTGACCGTGTTGATGTAGTGGGCGCCGAAAATACCGCTGGCCAGCAGATCCACGGGGTTGTTGTTGCGCGACTCCTCGTAGTTCCACGGCTGGCGGCTGAAGAAGAGATACTTCCAGAAGCCAGCGGCATCGATTCCCGCATCCTCGATCTGTTCCAGCGTCGACTTGTAGGTGTGGATGTTGTGCACAGTGAAGAGGCTGGGGATCCCGAGCCGGCGGGCGGCGGCGGGCACCAGGCCGGTCATCCAGTCGTTGCAGTGGATCAGGTCGGGATCCACGGACGGGATGATGTTGTTGATCACCTCGCGCTGGAAGGCCAGCGCCACCTTCTTGTTGCTTTGCTCGTCGTTGCCGTAGACGGCGCTGCGGTAGTAGAAGCAGCGGTCCTCGGCCCGGTGGATGCGCGCCTGGGGCAGCTTGTTCATGTAGACACGCAGTTCCTCGCTGATGAGTTTGCCGGCGTCGACATGGAACATGCGCCGGTAATGCGGCAGGGCGACATGCACATCCGCGCCGAGATCGAAGAGCGCGGCCACGAGCGAGGAAGACACATCCGCCAGGCCACCGGCCTTGGCGCTCATTTTGTTGGCCATGTTCCCCATGCCGGTAGGCAGGTAGGTGATTTCCGGTGTGACAATCAGGATGCGTGGATTTCGGCGTTGTCGGGTCCGTGGAGGCATGGTGTCTTGTTCCTTTCAATATCCGTAACGGTGGCTTATTAGCACAAAATGGGTGGCGGATGCAAAGAGAAAGGGATATTTCCTGTTTGACAGGTATTGCGCGGCGGGGCAGAGTACCCCGCCATGAAAAAGCAACGGATAATACGCATGGGCATCGTCGGGCTCGGGCGCGCCGGCTGGGGGATGCAGTGCCGCGAACTCGACTTGCGCCGCGAACGGTTCGAGATCGTGGCCGGCTGCGACACCTATGCCCCCTGGCGGGAGCGCTTTGCCAGCCACTATCCCACGGCGCGGACCTGCAACGACATCCATGCGCTGCTGGCGGATGAGGCCGTCGACCTGATCAGCATCGCCACGCCCAGCAACGAGCATTTCAACCATGCGATGGCCGCGCTGGCGGCCGGCAAGACGGTTTTCCTGGAAAAGCCGATGTGCGGTACCTATGCCGAGGCCTGCCGGCTGCGGGAGGCCTCACGTCAGGGGCCCGGACGGCTTTTTGTGCGGCATAACCGGCGGTTCGAGGCTGGCTTCCAGGAGGTGAAGCGCGTGCTGGAGTCCGGGCTGCTGGGTGAGATTGCCGAGATCAAGCTCGCGCGCGTCAGCTTCGGGCGGCGCAACGACTGGCAGACGCTGCGCGCGTGCGGTGGCGGCCAGCTTGGCAACTGGGGATCGCACATCATCGATCATGCGCTCCAGTTTCTCGGCGCACCGGAGCGGCCCCTGGCCGGGCAGTTCAGCCATCTGGCCCGGATCGCGGCAGTCGGCGATGCCGAGGATCACGCCAAGATCGTGCTGACAGGGCAGTCCGGCACGGTTGTCGACATCGAGGTCGGCGGGGGTTCGGCCCTGCCATCCCCGACCTATCTGGTCTGGGGCACGCGCGGCGCGCTGGAAGGCTGGGACAACCGCCTCAAACTCAAATACCTGGACCCGGCGGTGCCGCTGACACCGCGTACGGCGTATGCCGGCGTGCCCGGCTCCGAGTTCACCCAGCCCGACGGCGAGCAGTCGCTGGCGGCACGCACGATCGGCTCGAATTTCGGGCAGCCCGAGACCCTGCACTGGATCGAGGAGGAAAGGGAGGTTCCCGATGCCGATCCGGGCGCGATCTGGGATGCGCTCCATGAGACGCTCTGCGACGGGGTGCCGTTCCCGGTCACGCTGGATCAGGCCGTGGAAGTCATGCGGGTGATCGACGAGGCCCGCCGCGGCAGCGCGTTCGAGTATATCGCCTGAACTTTGAGGCTAACGCTATGAATCTACTCGTGACGGCGGGGCCGACCCGCGAATTCCTGGATCCGGTGCGCTTCCTGAGCAACCGTTCAACGGGAAAGATGGGCTATGCCCTGGCGGAGGCTGGTTTGGCGCGTGGCCATGCGGTACGGCTGATCTCGGGGCCGGTTTCGCTGGTGCCGCCGGAAGGGGCGGAGCTGACGCGCGTGACGAGCGCGGCCGACATGCTGGCGGCGGTAATGGACGCCCTTGCCGGTTGCGACGTGCTGGTGATGTGCGCGGCGGTGGCCGACTGGCGCCCGAGGCAGGTCGCGGTACAGAAACTCAAGAAGAGCGCGATGAGCGGCACGCTGGAGCTGGAGCGGACGGCGGATATCCTGCAGGCGGTGCGGGGGCTGCGACGCCCCGGCCAACTGGTTGTCGGCTTCGCGGCGGAAACGGAAAACCTACTGGCGGCGGCCGACGGCAAGCGCAGCGCCAAGGGCCTGGATCTGATCGTGGCGAACGATGTCAGCCGCAACGATGCCGGTTTCGAGGTCGACACCAACGCCGTCTGCCTGGTCACGGCCAGCGGCATCGAGCCCCTGCCGCTCATGTCGAAGCGCGCCGTGGCCGACCGGATCCTGGACTGGATCGAGGCAAACCGTCCTCCCGTGACCCATGCGTAAAAGCGACATTATGGTCATGCCGGGTCGATGCGGCGGACAGCGCCGCCACCGCTGTTGATGAAATTCGTGACCGCGCTCATCGCGTTGGCCGCGATCTCGTAAAGCTGCAAGCTCCCATCCTGCGCGATGCCGACCAGGCAGCCGAAGAACACGGCGCGCAAATAGAAGTTATCGGAGATGAACAGCAGGTAGACCACCGTCCACCCCGGGATCAGCAGGCACAGGATACCCTGGAACATATTGTCAGACAGGGCCTTCAGCACCACGATCACGTTGAGCAGCAGGATGCCGCCCCAGGCGTACTGCATCAGGTCCGTGATCAGTTTCGCCGGCAGGTTCTGGCTGCCGGGCAGGTTCATCTCGCTACCGTAGCGCAGGTAGCCGGTCGCGGCCCCGATGAGTGCGAACAGCAGGAACGCCAGCAGCGTGTGGCGGGTCCCTTTGCGGCGGGTCTTGACCCTCGGATGGAGTTCAAGCGGCGTCTGGCGCAACAGGTCATCGGCCTGGAAGGTTTCCTCGGGAGCCGGGGCCTTCGGCACTTTACCCTTCGGCGGGGTAAACCGTTCGACAACCTCGGTTTCAAGCTGCTCGCGCTGCTGCTTGGCAACCTTCAGGCGCGAGCCCCCTGCCGGAGCCGGCGCGGTGACGGGAATCGGGGCGGGCGTTCCCGCCCCGGTATCCGGCACAGGCACCGGGGCGGATGGGGCACCCCCGCTCTTTTGCAGCGGTCCGCCGCAGGCGGCGCATTTCAGCCTGGAAGGCTCCGCGAATTCCGAGACAACACGGGGTTTGCCGCATGCCGAGCACCTGTATTCGATATCTGCCATAGCCTGTTTCTTTTCTGGGTTTAAACATTCCTGAGTTGCTGGTCGATCTGTTCAAGCTGCTGGTTCAGTTGCCGTATTTGCGGGTCGTTGGCGACGTCCTGGGCGACATTCTTGTTCTGGCCATTCCAGTCGTCTCTTTTCTGCTTGAGTTCATTGTATTTCGGCATCACCACGAACTGATCATTCTTGAGGGTGCGGAGCCGGTTTGCCAGTTCCATGCGCCGGGCCCCGGTGGCCTTTTTGTACTGTTCATTCAACTGCTTGGATTCATCCATGATGGCTTTATACTTCAGCGCGACAGCGAGGAATTCAGCCTGGTGCGGATTCCGGTTGCTGGCGGCTTTCTCCAGCTCATCCTGTCGCGATTTGATGGCACCGAGAACCTCCCCCCGCCTTGAGACGAGAATCATCTGTTCCTTGGATGCGCTTGATATCGGATAGCCGATATTGAGTTCAACATCGTCGCGCCGAAGGATGACATCCTTGAAGCTCCCGCTGCGTGACCGTACCGAGCAGATGACCAGATCCCCGCTGGAGGTACTGCGGGTTTCCTGCACATCGACCAGGCTGCCGGCGGGGATCTCGCGCATCTTCTTCCCGTTGCGGTCGTAGACCGGCGCGTCCTGGGTGCTGACGGCCCCCCACATGGCGTCCGGGTTGTAGGCTGGCGGAGGGGCGACTGGCGGAGGCGCGGTCCCGGTTTCTGTTTCCGGTACCGGCGCGGCTGCCTCGGATGGCGGGGGGGGCAGCGGCTGTCCCGCCAAGGGCAGGGAATGCAAGGCGATGGCAGGCCGCGCGGCCTCCTCTTCAGGACCGGGACGCAACTCGGCTGCGGTGGCGTCCGGCTGAGGAGCCTGACCCTGACTGAATTTCCGGTAGAGGAAATTGACAAGCATGTCCGCGGGAATCAACGCCTTCTCGGCCAGAGGAAGGGCAGACAGGAAGGAACGGTCTTCCGGCACGGGAGGCGCATCGGGCGAACCGGCCTGGAGAAGGGCCTGCTTGTACAACCCGGCGACGGTCTCGCTGAAGGCAGGGTAGGCCGGTGCCCAGCGGTTGGCTAGGCGCAGCTTGCGGATTACCTGCTCCGGCTGACCACCCTCCGCGTATTTCAAGGCGCTGGCCGCGGCATTGCGTACACACCACAAGCGAAAGCCGGCGATCAGGCAAAGGACCAGCACGGTGTCGACGAGGGCGATGATCACGAAACGGACAAGGAAACGGCGGATATGTGTTGGCATAGGCGATGGGGTCTGAACGGGGTTAATCATGAGGTTCGGAGATCATACTGACGATCGCCAGCACGCCGACCAGGATTCCGAGAATGATGTAGATGGTCTTGGCGGGGGTCGGCAGATTGCAAACCACCATCCAACCCCAGCGACATGCGAAAGCATAGGCGACAACCATGCCGGCACGGTTGTAACGGTAAAGCAGGGACAAGGCAAGCAGGACGACGAACAGTGCCACCTCGATGGAAGGCAAGTTCAAATGCGAACTTTTAATGATTTGAAACACGTTTCCAAGCATGTCCGTCACCTCCAATTGTCTGGATCGTATCGCCGATGCAACGGGTTTGCAAGTCGATATTCCCCAGACAGCTAAAACCTAATCAAAAAGGCCGTCAAAAAAAGCTTGCTAAGTCAGAAAAAAGTCGTATACATTGCAGACATCGGGATGGTTAGGCGCAACGCACGAATCAACAAATCCGATGGACGGGGGGACACATGAGAGCGAGGAGACTGCTCATATTGGTGCTGACCGCGATCACGACCGTGGCGCAGGCAGAGACTTTTCATAAGTTAGGAGGCTCTCTCTCCGTCATCAACTCGGTTTCCGACTACACCTTCGGGGGCCCCGGCCTCCGCTATGAGTTCGGCAGCGCCCAGAGTTGGGGTGACATCAGCGCGGAATTGCAGGTCAGCTACAACATGTTCTCTGATGATTCGAACAGCAGCGCGGATGATAGCTCTTTCACGATCATGCCTTTCGAAGCCGGCGTCAAGTACGCGCGCCCCATGAGCGCCTTGATAGCGCCCTATGCGTCGGTCGGCGTGGGTGTCTACTCATTCGACGACGACAGCAGCTTCAGCTACGATCCGCTCATGGGCTTCTACGGCGCCCTGGGGTGTGAATTCAGATCCCGTCAACTTCACTGCATCTACTTTCAGCTGAAGTATACGCTGGCGACCGGAGACGTGGATGGCAACGGATTTGGCACGACCTACGGGGTGGATGGCATCGGCGGCGAAATCGGAGTGATGGCCCGTTTCTAGCAGGGCATATACCAGCGCAGTGTTGTAATTGAACCTTATGTCGGGACCGGAACAGGAGGGTAGTCATGAGCGAGAATCAGAACGAGAAGGGCCTTGAAGGAGAAGAACCCAAGGTGTTCAGCATCGCGCAGTTCCCCGCTCCTGGTGGCACAGACATTGATCGCAGATCCTTCTTCAAGAGCGCTGCCGCGTTCGCGGGTACCGCTGCCGTCGTGGGTCTGCTCAGCGGATGCGAGACGGAAGACGGCGAGCATCCGTTCGTCGATGACGAGGAGGATCTCCCGGGTGAGCCCGGCACCGTACCGCGTGGCTCAACCGGCATGCAAATCCAGGCGGAGAGCGGCCATGTCCGGCACCTGCCGGTCAATTCCGGGTTGCCCGCAGGCTGGACATGCACCTGCAATACGGTAACTGTGCCCTCATGCAGTTGCGATGGTCATGTTTCTAGCGGGAGTGGCGGTCATACCTACTACATCACCTACTGGTATCCCAACTGACCGGAATGTGGCCATTCGCTGGCAGAGTCTCCGACCCGATATTTTTGCCATAGAAACGGACGATTCCCCGCCGGTGCTCTATGCCCCCCTCCAGGGGGTGGCCATGCAGGTCAATCAAGCCTATATCCGTCATTTCCGCGCCGCGCTGGACGGGGATGCGGTTGCCATGCAGTTGATGGGACTGTCCGGTGAGGTCCTGGACTCGTTCGTCCGACCGCCCCAGAGCCTGGCCTGGCGCCTGGATCCGGAATGGCCCCGCAAGTTCGAGCCGACCGGCGCAACGGTCTTCCTGACCCACAAGTGCACGATGCGCTGCGCCTACTGTTACTGTCACGGGGGCGAAGGCCGCGACATGCCGTGGCCGGTCTTCGAGCGTGCTGTTCGCTTTGTCGCCGACAACGCGCGCCGGTTGGGTCAGACCATGAAGCTTAACTTTCACGGTGGCGATCCGGGTGCCTGCTGGGGCCTGTTCCAGAAAAGCGTGGCGTTCGCGGAACGAATCAGCGCCGAGGCCGGCATCCCGCTGGAAATGACCATCGGCACGAACGGACTGTATTCCGATGACCAGGCTCGCTATATCGCGGACCATGTCCGCGACGCGACGCTCTCCATCGACGGCACGAGCAGAGTGCATGACCGCTGCCGCCGGACGGTCAACGGCCAGCCCACCCTGGAGCGGGTTCTGCAGACGGCACGGATCTTTGACGAAAAGGGTCTCTCCTACTTCGCGCGAATGACCGTCACCGGTGAGGACGTCGCGGTCCTGCCGGAAAGCGTGGACCACATCTGCCGGAACACACAGGTCAAGGCGCTGCGTGCCGAGCCGCTGTACAGCCGTGGTCGGGCTGTCACCCACGGACTCCATTCGCCGGATCCCGCAGCCTTTGTCGATGCGTTCCGGAAAGCGCTGAAGGTCGCGCAGTCCCATGGCCGCGACCTGTCGTATTCCGGTGCCCGAGTCACTGGCGTGCAGTGCGCCTTCTGCGCCTATCCGGAGCCGACCTTCGGCGTAACGCCCGAAGGAAACCTGACATGCTGCTATGAAATCCTGCATCCCGAGGATCCGCTGCGCGACCCCTTCTTCTACGGACGGATCCCCGAGGATGGATCTGCCATCCAGGTGGATGAGGAACGTGTGGCGACCATCCGCAGCTGGGCCCGCACCCACCGCGCGGCCTGCGCCGGCTGCTTCTGCGTCAACACCTGCGCCGGCGACTGCGCAGCCAAGGTCATGGACGGACACCGGGCGGGGCCCGAGTCCCCCGCCCGCTGCGAAATATCCCGCGCACTGGTCTACGACATGATCCTGGCCGTCCTTTCGGGGGGGAAGCCGACACCGGATATCCGATCCGGAGTTGTGTCATGAACCATTGCGCAACACGTGAAGCAGCAGCGATCACGGACGTGGCGGCCACGGGTGCCGACCTGCCGGAATCCCTGGCCCGGATACGCGACGAAGCGCTGGCCTTCCAGGAGCACGCCGGAGAACGCGCGAGGACCGCGCGGGATTGGCAGCGACAGGTCACGCTCTTCCGGCAGAATGCCCCCGCAGCCCGGATCGAGGATGATGGCGATACGATTTGCTCCGGCGACCTTTCGCCGGGCTGCGTGGCCTGCAAAACCGGCCGGTGGGATTGTCTCTTTCTTACCCTGTCCTGTAATCTCCAGTGTCCCTTCTGCCTGACACCCAGGACGATCTCCGACCAGCCCGTACGCTCGGCCCTGAGTGTGGATCTGTCCGGCCTGTGCGCGCAGTATGCCCGTACCGGCGTCCAGGGCGTTGGCATTTCCGGGGGAGAACCGTTCCTCCAGCCCGACGTGTTGCTGCACTGGGTGACCGTTCTGCGGCAGGAACTGCCGGATCTCTACCTCTGGGCCTACACCAACGGAGTCTGCCTTACGGACGACCTGCTGGCGAAGCTGGCCGAGGCCGGTCTGAATGAACTCCGCTTCAACCTGGCCGCCACCGCCTACAGGCACCCCCATGTCCTGTCCATGCTGTATGAGGCGGCTCGCCGTCTTTCCGCCGTGGCGGTGGAGGTTCCCGCCATCCCGGAGCATCGCGACCTGCTCCTGGGGGACCTGGAAGACTGGGCCGGTGGCGGCGTCCGATACCTGAATCTGCATGAACTGATCCATGACGACGGAAGCCCGTCGGAAAACATGCCCGGGGCGCGCCTGGATTGCCGGATGCCGGACGGCCATCCGTGCGCCGTCAATCCCGCCAGCGCGGAACTGGTGGCAACCATACTGGCTCGCGTGGCCGGGCAACGAATCCCCCTGGCCGTGAACTACTGCTCGCTGCGCAACAAGGCCCGGCAATTGCGCGGCCGCCGGCGGCTGATGGCGCCCGGAACCTTGCAGCCTCACGAGCGACTGCGGGAAGATGGTTCGGCAGAGAGCCTCTGCATCTTTGACGGGGCTGATGTCCGCTTTATCGATCCCTCCGTGCGGGATGCCAAAGAGCCTCCCGCGGCAGGCGGAAGGATGGCGCTTATGCGCCGGTTGCCACCCCTGAGCTGTACCGGTGACGGACAGTGGGTGCATTTCGAACTTCTGCCGGATCGGGCAGGCAAGTCATGATTTCTTCCTGGCAGACAGCTGGCGTGCAGGGGTTCCGGCGGATCGGATCCTCTCCCCTGCCGATCTTTCTTGCAGAGGGCGCCGACCGGGCCATTTTCTATGCGCCGCGCTTTGCGTACGCCGTACCCGCAACCCACACTGCCGCAGTTGCCGATCTTGTCGAGACGCTAGCCGCCCGCCAAAGTCCGGAGGAGCGGCAGCCGGGCCGCGAGGCACCTGCGCTTCATCGGGATGAAGCGGCACGCCTCGTGAGCGCGGCACAGACCGCCGAAGAGGAAGCGGACCTGGCACGCCGCCGACCCTTCGCGCCGGAATGCCTCACGCTCTTTCTCAACAATTCCTGCAACTTGAAATGCCGCTACTGCTATTCGGCGCCGGACGGCGACAACCCGGCCCGCATCACCCCCGAATGCGTGCGGGCAGCCAGTCAAGGGGTGGCCGGACAATGCGCCCGGCGTCGATTACCCTTCACCGTGGTCTTCCATGGGGGAGGCGAGCCGACGCAGGACCCGCGCCACGTGGACGAACTGCTGGACGTCGTCCGGACCGTTGCTGCGGAACAAGGGGTTCCATTGCGCACTTATCTTGCCACCAACGGCGTCATGCCGGAGGAACGCGCCCGGTGGCTGGCCCGGAACTTCGATCGGGTCGGCCTTTCCTGTGACGGTCCGCCGGCCATCCAGGACCGTCAGCGTCCAGGACGGGACGGCACGCCAACTGCGTCCCGCGTAGCCCGGACAGCTGCCGTCTTGCGCGAGTACGGCAAGCCATTCCACATCCGGGTGACCCTCACGATCGAGACGTTCGCGGAGCAACCGGCCATCGTGGAGCACCTCATCGCCTGCCATGCCCCGGCGGAAATCCGTCTGGAGCCCGTCTACGTCAACCCCTTCGGAACGGACATCCCCACCCGGGACGACGCCCTGCGGTTCGCTGACGGATTCCTGGCCGCGCGACACGCTGGCGCAGCCTTGCAGACGCCGGTCACCACCTCGCTGACCCGCGCGGGCTCGCTCTACGGCCGCTACTGCAACCCGCTCCGCCAGGTCCTGAATCTCGTGCCGGGCAACCTGGCCACCGGATGCTTCCTGGAATCACGCCCGGAAGGCATGGCCCGTCGTCGGGTTCAGACCGGCCGGATGGATGCGGAAACCGGGTGCTTTGTCCTCGATGATGACCGGATCCGCTCAATGGCCGAACCGTGCGCCACCATCCCCGCGACATGCCGGAACTGCCTTTGCGCCTACCAATGCACGCATGGCTGCCCCGATGCCTGCGTGTTGCAGACCTCACCGTCCGCCGCGGATGCAAGGGAACCCGGTGACACATTCCGCTGTCACGCGCATCGCCGGATCATGGGGGCACTGATCCGGGAGGCGGTGGATCTGGCGTGGAACGAACCTGCGGCCACGACACCTCACCCCGCCGGGGATAGGGAGACGCTGCCGGAGGTTGCTGTCCATTTGGAACGGAGGACGCCATGACAGGAGCATTCTCCACAGCGTCGGAACACGACCTCTACGCCCTGCCGGTTGCGCAGCAGTGGTTGCTGGTTTCGCCCTGGACCCGGACCGGGGCACTGGTCAATCGCGCCGCCGCCGCCGCACTGGGCCGCCGCGCGCGCCATCCTGGCGAAACGCTTCCCGAATCCGTGCGTACCTTGTGGAGTCGACTCGTGCCCGCCGGAGCCCCTGCGGCACCGCTTCCGGCCTCGGAGAAGATCGTCATCATCCCCACGCGCGCCTGCAACATGCGCTGCGTCTACTGCGATTTCTCGGCGGCCAACGCCACCGCGACGGTCCTGGATCCGCAACGGGCCTGCCGTCTGCTGGATTACCACGTTGCGCACGTGCGCGCCTCCCCGGTCGATCCGCTGCGCGTTCACTTCTTCGGCGGCGAGCCGCTGGTCGCCCGGAAATGCGTTGAGACGATCGTGCACTACGGCCGCGCGCTCTGCGCGCAGAAGGGCGGCAGACCGTGGTTCGAGCTGACCACGAACGGCCTGTTCGATCCCGACGTCGTACCCTTTATCGGGGACTACTTCGACAGCGTCGTGATCTCGCTGGACGGGGATGCATCGTTCCATGACTACAGTCGGAAGCGGCAGGATGGCAGGGGGACCTACGCGGACATCGCCGCCAATCTCCACCGGCTGAGTGCCTACCCCGTCGAGATCAGCCTGCGCATGTGTGTCTCCAACCGTTCGGTGGGAGCCATGGCCGACATCACGGAACGCTTCTGCAACGATTTCGAATTCGCGATCCTGGGCTTCGAGATTCTGACTGAGAACGAATCGGGACGGGCCGCCGGCCTAATCGCCCCGGATCCCTACGCGTTCGCGGCGGGCGTACTGGCAGCCGAGACCGTGGCGGCACGGCATAACCGGCAAATCATCCACGGGCCTTCCGAACTCGCCGGGCCGCGCATGACGTCGTGTCCATGCGGGAAGGGAACCTTGATGCTGACGCCGGAGGGCCGTCTGACAGCCTGCTACCTGGATCCGCGGCGCGGTGCCGAAGTCGGCCTCGATCTGGATATCGGGAACGTGGAGGCAACCTCTGGCGTCTCCGTCGATCAGGCGAAACTGGAGGCGCTGCTCCAGTCGGTCCAACCGAAACCCCGCTGCGTCCGCTGTTTCTGCCGCTACACCTGCGCTGGCGGCTGTCACATCGACCAGACGCCGCCGGGATGTTCACTGGAGTACAATGACCGCTGCCGGGCTGTTCGCTTGATCACGGCAGCCCGACTCGTGCGCAGCCTCGGCGGCGCGGAGGCACCGGACCTCTTCGCCATGGGGCGGGAAGCGCTGGAGGCTCTGGCCCAGCATCCGGACGACCGGTTGTTGAATTGGACGCCGGACGGAGGACCGCCATGAAGCCTGCCACCGGACTTTCCTGGCTGGTCGAGGATTCTGGCGTAACCCTGTTGCGTCGTGACCGGGGAATTCATCTTTCGATCCCGTATCCATGGGCTGGACTCTGGGCACTGATTGCCAACGGAAACTACACCATGGAAACGGCCTGTGACCTGATGGCCGTGCTGCAGTCGATCAGCAAGGCGGAAGCGGAAGACCGGATTCGCAACACCCTGGAGGCCTGGGTCAGGCAGGGCCTGCTGAAAGAGGACTAGTATGGCCAACATTTCCATCACACGCCGTTGCCGCCGCCAGTGCAGCTACTGCTTTGCCAAGCACGAGATCCGTCGCTCAGGCCTGCTGGACATGCCGCCCGACACCTTTGCACGAGCACTTGATTTTCTCAAACGGTCCCGGATTCCAGAAGCCCGTATCCTGGGTGGCGAGCCGACCGAGCATCCCCTCTTCTGCGACTACGTGGAACAGGCCCGCGCGGCGGGGTTTCGCATCCTCATCTTCAGCGGCGGGCTGATTCCGGAACCTGCCTTGACCTATCTGGCAACCCTGCCGGCGTCCGGATTCTCCCTGCTCCTGAACGCGGCCAATCCCGCCACGGATCGGCCGGATCTGCTGCTCCGGCAGGAGCAGGTCTGCCGCGTTCTGGGCGACAGGGTCACGCTGGGAACGACGATCTTTGATTGGCAACAGAACCCCGCCTACCTGCTGGATTGGGTGCTGCAACGGGGATTGTGCCGCACGGTCCGCGTCGGAATCGCCCAGCCCATCCTGGGCGGGGCGAACGTCTTCTTTCCTTTCCGTCATCCGCGCCCCATCCGTTTGCTGGAGTCTTTCTTTCTGGCGGCGCGACAGGTTGGAATCCAGGTCGGTTTTGACTGCGGCTTCACGCCCTGCATGTTCTCCCGTCCGTTTGTCGAGGAGCACGCGGCTCTGTTTGCGGCACCGGGGCATCACGCGCCCCCGGCGTATCCGGTTCCGGGACCGGAGGAATCTCGCGAAGTGATCGGAGCCGTTGGAATCCGGTGCGGCCCGGTTGTCGATATTCTCCCGGAAGGAGATGCCATTCCCTGCTATGCCCTGTCGCGGACCTGCCGGCTTCCCATACCGGAACAGGGAGACCAGAGCGACTGGAGCGCGGCTTTTGACCGGGAACTTTCGGCGATCCTGCCGGCCGGGTGTTTCCGGGCATGTGCCTCTTGCGAGTATCGCGTCCGGCAGATGTGCAGCGGGGGCTGTCGTGCCCGCCGCGCCGCGCGCCTGCGCCCGCTGGTCAGTTCCGGCCACACGAATGATGGAGGACCGCATGTTGCTGACTCGCCGTGACTTCCTCCGTCTGCGTTTAGTCGGCCGCGCGGAGCCGGCGCCAGCCACCCCGGACACCCCGATCCCGGGGCGTTTTACGCTGGATCTCCTGCGGCACCTTCCCGACTCCGTTCTCCGGAAGATGGTGCCCATGGCCCGGCAGGGGTGGACGGTGACCGTTCAGGAGAACGGCGTGTCCTATCGCGGGGAACCCGGCAAGGAAGGCTTCGTTCCCCTGCTTCCGGCAGCGTGCGCCGCCGTGCGGAAGTTCGATGGCAGCGCGACCGTGGACCAGATCGGGGGAGATCTGGACCGTGAGATGGAATGGCCGCCCGGCCAAGGCTACGCCTTGGTGCGCGACACATTCCTCTCGCTGGCGGATCGCGAAGTATATCACCCCAGCGGCCCCCCGGCGGCGGAATAGCCATACCTGCGGGCAACTGGAGACAAGGAGTCATATGGACATGCCACGAGACGTCAGTTCCAACGCGGAATCCGCCCCCCGGGGGCGACTGGTACGCAGCAAGCCCTACAAGGCCGCGCCCCCCGAGGATACGGTGCGGAGCATCCGGTCGCGACTGATGGGCCTGGGACTGACGTTCATCGAACAGGCCCTGCCCGGAGAATCGGGGCGATGCTCGTACCGACTCTGCATGGTGAACGACGCGAGCGGCGAGCCGGTCTTCCAGACCATGGGCAAAGGCCGGACCGACGCCTATGCCAGGGCCAGCGCCTACGGCGAGATGATCGAGCGGATCCAGAACCTCGCGCTCTACATGATGCTGGTCTATTCATCGGAGCCCGAAACGGATGACGCCGTCCCGCCCGCTCCGTTCCGGTACTTTCCGGATGAGAAGATCCTGACGGGCGAGGAGTTGCGCCAGGGCACTGGACTGCTCGCCCGCTCCGACCTGGCCCCGGACGACCTGCCCGGGCGGACGGCGCTGGGGGTGCCTTTCTGGAATGTGTTCGGCGCACGCGCCGAGTACCTGCCGTTCCGCGCTTTCCAGGTCATTGTCGGCAGCAACGGGATGTGCAGCGGCAACACTCCTTCCGAAGCCCTGGTCCACGGCATCTGCGAAGTATTCGAGCGGCACGTTCTCAAGCAGTTGATCCTTTCGCCCTGCACGCCGCCGGAGATTCCGCTGGACTGGTTCCTCGGTCACGAGATCCTCCGGGACCTCCTTCACCTGGCCGCGGCCAAAGGCTACGATATCCGCGTCAAGGACTGCTCGCTGGGACTGCGGCTGCCCGTTCTCGGCCTGTTGATCCGGGACGGTACCGGGCGCTACGCGTTCCACCTGGGTGCCGATCCGAGTCCGGTTACGGCGCTTGAACGCTGCTTCACCGAGATGTGCCAGGGCGGACAGATCCTCTTCCTGGATGCCGCGGAGATCGTCGATGATCCGGCCCCGGGGCATCTTACGGAATTCTGGAAAACCCAACTGCACCTCAACATCCGGTGCTACGAAGGGCACTGGCCGCACGCCGTGCTGCAACCGGGACCGGACGGCGTATTCGCGGGATTCGATCACCCGGTGTCAGCGTCGGATGAGCAGGACCTGGACTATGTCCTTGGCATCGTGCGTGACGCGGGCTGGGAACTCCTGGTCCGGGACAATTCGTTCCTGGGCTTTCCCGCCTACCATGTCTATGTCCCCGGGGTCGGCGAGATGGCCAATGCGGTGGACGACTCGTTCGTGAGGCAGTATCTGTCGTTCGACCGGCAGATCCACGTGTTGACCCAACCGGTTGGCGCGACGCTGGCGCAACGGGAAGCGGCCGTGCAAGCCATGGAACGATATGCGGCGGCAGCTCCCTCGCGCCGGTTCCAGGCGGCGGACTACCTGTTATACTGTCCTTGCCACCCATGGATCCACCTGTCGCTGCCAGACCTCCGTGAGTTACTGCTGTCGCAACGGGTCGCCGCCACCGCCGTGCCGCCGTGCTTCCACTGCGATACCTGCCCAAGCGCCGGCAGCTGCCACTTTCCGTTGCTGTCCGCCGTCTGGAAGCGCCTCAAGCAGACCATGATCTCCAGTGGCCTGACCCAGGACGACCTGCGCCGACTCGCCCCGACAAGTCAGCCGCCGGCACCGGAGGGAAAAGGGCGCATGCCGTGATCGCACTCGTCCTGATGCCGTTTTGTGACATTGAACGGCCCTCTCTGGCGTTGGGCATGCTGAAGGCTGCCCTGACCGGAAGCGGGATCGCCACCGATGTCGTCTACGCAAATCTCCAGTTTGCCCGGCACCTGGGGATTCCCGCAGCCAGCCTTCCCCAGCGCATCTGGGCCACTTCACTCCTCGGCGAATGGGTCTTTGCGGGCGCGGCGTTTCCTGACTTCCATCCGGCGGACGAGCGCTATCTGGATGAATGTGTCGTCCCCTTTGCGCGGATGTATGCCGACGGCGATCCGGCGCCGCTGGTCCGTGCGCTCCGGCGTGAACTGCGCCGGCTGCGGGCCGCTGCCCCGGCATTCATCGACGAAATCGCCGGCGCCGTGTTAGCCGGGAAACCCGCCGTAGTCGGGTGTAGTTCCACATACGCCCAGCAGGTCCCGTCCCTCGCGCTGCTCCGGCGAATCCGGCAACTCGCCCCTGAGGTCGTGACGCTTATCGGAGGGGCAAACGTCGAAGGAAGCATGGGAGCCGCGGTTCTACGCGTGTTCCCCTGGGTAGACGCCGTCTGCTCGGGCGAGGGGGACGAGGCGATTGTCGCCCTGTGCCAGTCCATCATCTCCGGCGGCCGGGCAGGACTTTTGTGCCCGTTGCCGGATGGCATTCTGACCCGACCGGCGGCCACTCACGGCGCCGCATCACGCTCTACCGTGGCCGATCTGGATGCTCTCCCCATCCCGGACTACGATGACTACTTTCGCGAGCTCGGTCGTTTCACTGACTCCGAGCGACAGCTCATCCACCCGGTAGTGCCGATGGAGACCTCCCGTGGCTGCTGGTGGCGTGATGCACACGCCTGCACTTTCTGCGGACTGAACCGGGGAAGGCATGCCTATCGGACCAAGAAACCGGAGAGGGCCGCTGCCGAATTGGAGATCCTGGCCAACCGTCACGGCATACGGGACTTCTCGATGGCTGACAATGTGATGCCGCCAGGCTACATGACTTCGCTGCTTCCTCACCTTGAGCATAGCCAGGCGTCCTGCAACCTTTTCTACGAGATCCGTCCCGGGTTCCGCCGTGAGAACATCCGGCAACTTGCCGCGGCTGGCGTTCGCCATGTGCAGGCTGGTATCGAGTCGCTGCACGACCGGCTCCTTGAAGTCATGAACAAGGGTGTTCAATCCCTTCAGAATATCGCCTTGCTGAAGCACGCGCACGAGTTCGGGATTCGGGCTGGCTGGAATCTGCTCACGGGGTTGCCCGGGGATTCGGATGAGTGGTACCGGGAGATGGCCGGATGGCTGCCCTTGCTGCACCACCTCCAGCCGCCATCGAGCATCCATGGCATCTCATTGCAGCGGTTCAGTGTCTACCTCCAGGAGCCAGCGCGGTATGGACTGACGCCAGTTCCCTACAGCAGCTATGATGTAATCTACCCCCTGCCAACGGCGGACATCCATGACCTCGCATACTACTTCCGTGACGCACAGTGGCCGGAGTTCTTCCCGGAGGTGAACCGCAATCCACCGGGCGTGTGCAGCCTGATCGCCGCCGTCGAAGCGTGGCGGCGCGAATACGGGGGGCCTCGCCCGGCAGAATTGATCATGCAGAAATTGGACGCGGACACTCTGCAGTTTACCGACACCCGGCCCTGCTCTGCGTCTCACGAGATTGTTCTCCATGGTCTGCCGGCGCAGGTGTATTGCCTGGCCGACGACCCCGTCGATCTGGCAACGGTGACCATCCGCTTGACTGAGCGGGGAATCCACGCATCTTCCGTGGCTGTGCGCGAAGCCGTGGCGTACCTCGTGGACGCGCATCTGGCTCTGCAGCGGAGCGACCGTATCCTGGCGTTGGCCACCCCTGCACCCCGCCGGGCCGTCGGCGTCCCAGTGCCGGCCACCGATGCTGCCGAAGCCGCCTTTCGCCGGTACCTGGCCGACATCGTGTGACAAGGAAGCGCTCTTCCAAAGAGAATCAGGGACTACCGGGGGTGGTGAAGTAGCGGCGGATGGCGTCGCGGTAGGAGGCGGGGATGCGTTCGAGGGGCATGGCTTGGCCGTCGGGTGTGGCTTGCGGCTGGCTGTCGAGGGTGGCGCGGCCGGTGATGCGCTGGGGCGGTCCGGCAATGCCGCCGCTGCCTTGTTCGCCCGTCACACCGCTGGAGGTGGTGAAACGGGTCCGGGCAGGTCCGCGCACCGGGATGTTCAGCGGGCTGTTGCCCGACATCCAGAATCCGCTGTCCGCGTCGCCGCCGAGACCGGCCCCGCGCGAGCCGGTTTCCTGGCCTGGCGTGGGCCCCTCGCCGCCCTGTCCGCCCAGCAGGCGCTGGATCATGGCCGCCAGCATCTGTTCGAGGGTTTCCTGAAGGTCGCCTTCGCCAAGCTTCGGAAGACCGCCGCCCTGGCAGAGGTCACCGAATCCATCATCTCCGGCGCAGTTGCCTGACGCCTGTTGCATCCGTTCCAGCGCGAGCCGGGCCTGGTGATGCGACTGCCGCCCGTCCGTGTTGTCGGCGGCCTGCTGCGCGGCCTGCATGGGTGTAAGCGGATCGGCCTCCTGCAGGGCCGCCGCCATAGCGCGGGCGGATTCGGCGAATGCCGCCGCCGAGGCGGGCAGGCGGGCGGCGTCGCGCTCGATCGCCTCCAGGGTCTCGAGCAGGTCCTGCCGGATCGCGTCCTGGCGGGCACCGAGCGAGCGCAGGCGGGCGGTGTCCGCCCCGACGGGCTCGTGCTCGTAGCGGGCCAGGCTGCGGACGAGGGTTTCCTGCCGCTGCACAAGCTGGCGGAAGCGCACGGCCGATTCCATCAGGGCGGCAATCTCGGCGACCTGCTCCGCCTGCTCTCGGCGGGCGGCGGCCTGCTGCACGGCGGGTGTCAACCGGTCATACCAGTGCTGCGCCATGGCGTCCAGGCGCGGGTTGGCAGGTGTGGTGGCAGCCAGTTCGCGGCGCGCGTGCTCAACCGTGTCCGCGATTCCGCGGATCTCCTCGGCAAGCCCCTGTTCCATCTTGAACACGGCGAAATCATCTGCCAGCCGGTTAAACTGCTCGGCCGCCTCGCTGGCGCTGGCGATGGCTGCCTCGAGTTTCTTGGCGCGCTCGTCCGGTTCGGCACCGGCCAGTTCGGCGAGGGTCTCGCGCAGGGTCTTCAAGGTTTGCTCGACGGTCTGGTAGCGCTGCATGAATTCGCGCAGCGAGATCTGCGTACGCAGCATGTTGGCATACTCGGCCTCGGAGATGATCTGGACGCGGGCGATGTCCGAGACCGAGAGCCCCGCCATGCCGGGGTGTGTATCGAGCGCCTCGGCGTAGAACTCGAGCACATCGCCGGGTGCGACCCCGAGTCTGGCAAGGTCGAGTTCATGCGTGATGCTCGCCTGCCGGGCGGCTGACGGTGCCGGGAGCGGCTGGATGCGGTCGCGGTAGCCGACGAGGGCCTGGACCAGGTCGATGCGTTGCAGGCCGAAATCATCGCTGGCTTCGCCCCGGATGGCCAGTGTGGCCCCCGGCGTAGCGAGGGAGAATGGTACTGGTTCGTTCAGGCTGACGGCGGGCGGCGCGTCCGGCAGGCGCTGCTGAACGAGGTTGAAAGGGGCGGCGGCAGCGGTGCCCTGGACGTCGCGCAGCGTGACGGCGATTTCCGCCGACTGTTCAATCGTCCACTCGAATCCCAGCGCATTGGGATCATCCCGGCGGATGCTGCCGGTATGCTGCGCATCGTGGCTGCTTTGGCTGCCTTGGCCGTCCTGGCGTGGCTGGATCGTGGCCTGCCCATCAAGCAGCGGGCGATTGCTGGTGAGGATGAGCTGCACGCGCGTGCCGCGCAGGCCCTGCAATGGACGGCTGCCCGCCTCGAATTGCTGCGGCGCGAGGTGGGTATAGGCAGGCGGTGTCACGGTGAGTGTGGCATTGGCGATCCGCGGCTGGATCAGCAGGTCCACCCTTTGCCAGTGGCTGCGCGCCTTGCCGGTTGCAAATGCGAATTCCACCGGCGCGACGAGGTGTTCCAGGCGCTGGGCGAAACGCTTTTCGGATTCCTGGAAGCTGGCGGTGCGGTGGATGCGGCCGTTGGCGCGTGTCAGCAGCCAGACCGGATCGCGCAACGTGGCCCCCTCGATGGTGACGGTCAGTTCGATGTTGCCCCCATAGACGGCCTGCGCCGCCGCCGGGCTGATCTGGAAGATGAACCGGCTATAGGGCGGGGTATCGCTGCCCGGCAGGGCGATGCGTGTAAGGATGGTGCGGGCCGCTTGCGGGTTCAGCACCACCAGCGCCAGGGCGACGACCCACTGTAGGCCGAAAAGGCGAGTTTGGCGTTTCAAGTCGGGTAGGGGCAGGCTGCGGACGACGGGCAGGGGAGAGAGCCGCAGCATCGCTGCCGACACGCTGCGGGCAACCAGGTAGGCGCCTAGTTCCTGCCGGGCCTGCGTGGACTGCTGGAGTTCGTAGGCGCTCAGGACGGACTGACGCCGATCCTGTAGCAGGCGGTCCAGACGGCGGGCGGTGGCGTCCAGCCCAAGGCGGGCGATCCGCCGTAGCCCAAAGGCGAAGACCAGGAACAGCGCGATGATGCCGCCGATGTTGATGCCGCGTTGAACCGGGGACGCCATCGGCAGGAAACGGTCGAACAGCGCGATCAACACCAGGCCGGTCAGGGCGAGCCCAAGCATATGCAGCAGTCGTTGCAGCACGAGCCCGCCCCGCCACATCCGGTGATGCCGGACGAGCAGCGCGAGGAAGCGCGCGGTTTCCGCATCCGGTTTATGATGTTCGCTGTGGTGACGCACGGTTGCTCCTATGCCAGCCCGCCGCGACGGCGGACAATCCATTCGATACTGATGACGAGGGCGATCAAGGCCAGGATGATCGCCCGGTTCCAGAGCGGTTGCCAGACGGCCTGTTCCAGGGGCACTAGGCGGTTCTCGGGCTGGATGGCGGCGACGGCGGCAGGCAGGGATTCCTCTTTTGTCACGGTACCGCCGGAATGGGTCGCCAGCAGGCGCATGAATTCCGGGTCGGCATCGAGGTTATCCCCTTCGGCGGGAGGCGCGAGCACGCGCAAGGCCACTGGATGGGCGATGCGGTTGCCGATCGCCGGATCAACCGCTTCGACATGGTAGTCGCCCGGCTGCACTAGCGAGAAGACCGCGTCGCGGCGACCGGACGCGCCGCCGCCGGCCATGATCTCGAGCACGGGGAGTTCGTCGCTGCCGACGACGCGCAGCAGCAGGTCCCCGGCGGCTCCGGCATCGTAACGGGTATGGATCACGGTTCGCACCGGCTCGCCTGGCAGCACGGCCGGCGGGCTCAGGCGCAGGGCTCCGGATTCGCCGGGCAGGAACTCCGCGTAGGTGATGATCCACTGCAGGAGCTGCGACCAGATGGCGGAGTACATCGCGTGCGATTCGCTTTCGTCCGGGAAGAAGTCCCACTTCCAGAAGTCGCCCGCATTGACCGTGACGACGACCCCCTGGCCCAGGCGGCGGGCCAGGATCAGCGGTGTGGCACCGGCGGTTTCGGCAGCGGTTTCCGCCAGGACCTGAGTAAAGGGCGAGAGGGCGGCGGCCCGGTGCATGTCGCGCAGCGGTGGCAGTTGCTGCCAGCGGGGATCGTCCTTGCCGGGCAGGGCGTCACCGAAAAGACCGGATTCCTCCCCGGCAGTGGTCGGGCGCAGGCGGCCTTCCGTCCCGGTACGCTCACCCCAGGCGAGCGGTTCCATGGCCGCGAGTTCCGGGAACTCGCGCGTGTACGGCTTGCCGCGCGCGAAGAGTATCCCGCCGCCCTGTTCGCTCACGAAGCGCCGCAGCAGCGCGATGCGTGCCGGCGTCAGGAAGTACTCGGCCCCCTTACCGAACACGATCAGGTCGTAGCCCAGCAGCGCATCGGCATCGTCGGGGAAATCGCTGCTGTCGCCGTCCTCGGCCTGGAGATGGCCCGGCTGCACCCGGAAGAACCGGTCGGCAGTCAGGCGATAGAGCGAGGTGACCTCGACGTTCGGCTGCCGGTGAAGGAGCTGGAGCAGGAATTTCGAATCCCAGTGCGGCAGTCCCTCGACGGAAAGGATGCGGATGGGCTGGTCGAGGACCAGCAGCGCCATGCGGTCGGCGTTGTTCTGGATATCCTGTTCGCCCGTTTGCGCAGGCACGCTGAGGGTGTACGGGGCATAGCCCTTGACGGCGGGTGAGACCGCGAACGTGACCGTGGCCGTGGCGGTATTGCCGGCAAGCTCGACCGACTGGCTGGCCAGGCGGTTGCCTTCGCGGTCGAGCAGCGTGACGTCCGTCCGCAGCGCGGTCAGGCCCGTGGCGGTCACATCGGCGGTCAGGCGGCTTTCCTGGCCGGTGAAGGCGACGGCGCGGCTGCGCCGGAAGCGGACGGCCAGGTCGCGGCGGGGCAGCTGGCCGCCGAGGGTCACGGTGTGGATCGGCACCTGGCGGGCACGCGCCAGGGCGGCTACGTCGACCGGATCCGCCGGGGGAACCTGGCGCCCGTCCGAAAGCAGCAGGATGCCGGTCAGCGTACGCCCTTCCGCGTGATAGCGCTCAAGCAGGCGCCTGCAGGCGTCGGTGATCCGCGTGGCCGGTCCGTTGGGCTGTACCGTGTCGATAGCGTCGGGCGAGACGCGGTTGAGGGTATCGGCCATAGTAAAGACGGCCGCGGTCTCCTTCGCGCCGGGGACGTCCAGTGCCAGGCGGGCCAGTCGCCGGGCCTCGGTCCAGCGCGCCTGTCCATCGCCCGCGTCAGGTGTCGCCATGCTGGCACTGTGGTCGAGCAGCAGCGCCCATTCCCCCTGTATCGTCTCCAGATGCCGGCGCCAGGTGCCGGGATTGAGGGCGAGCAGCATCAGGCAGCCGACACCCAGCAGGCGCGCCGCCGTGATCACGATCCGCCTGCGCAGGGTACACAGGCGGCTGGAGCGCCAGGCGAGGATAGCCGAAAAAGGCAGTATACCTGCCGCCAGCAGCACGATCCACGCCAGGGGGATGATCGGGTTTATTTCCATTCCACCCCCCATGCTGCAAGACCTTCCAGCAGCGCCAGGGCGAGACAGGCCGCCAGTAGCAGCGGCCAGAGCGGACGTCCCTCGTGCAGATCGCGGAGGGCTGCCCCGCCTGCGATGACCGTGTCGCGCGCGTCCTGCTGCTGCTTCGGATCGCTTGTGCGCAGGTCCGACTCCACGGCTGGCACGTTGACTGCATGCATGGCGACGGTGTCCGTGCCGTTGCGCCAGGTGTAGAGGCCGGGTTGTTCAACCGTGTCGCTGGCAAAACGGATGACGCCTTCCCGGAACTGCTCGCTGACGCCGACCGCTAAACCGCTTTCATGCGTGAGTTCCAGTCCGCCTGTAGTCAGTGGCCGGGCGGATTCGAAATGCAGCATATCGCCGGGATAGCCCGGCACCGGCAGGCCGTCCTGCCGATCGCGGCGGTGCAGCCGGAGTAGCTCGCCCATGAACATGACGAACTCCGCGTGCCGGGGCCATTCCGCATCTTCCGCGGCCAGCGGCATCAACCAGAGGTAAAGCGGCAGTCCCGGGCTACGCGTCAGCGCGGGCAGTCCGTCCGCGAAGGCCAGCAGGGTCAGCGCGGGCGGCACGTCATCCGGGGGCAGGCGGAGCCGGCGGCTGAAACCGCCCCGGACGGGGGTATCGATCCCCTCGGACCGGAAGAGTTCAAACAGGCGTTCATCCGGCGCGGAGACCTTGACTCGCTGCGGTACCGCCAGCACTTCCTCGGTGACGCCGCCTGAAGGCGGAACTACAAGCGCCTTGGAGGCAGGGAGAGATGTGTTTGTAGTACCGGCTTTAGCCGGAATCGCGGTCACGATTTCGCGCAGGCGACCGGTCGCGAGGCCCGGTTGCGGCAAGACCACGACCGGGGTACCGACCTGCAGGGTTGCCATGACGGCTTCGGGGTCACTCCCGTTCCAGCCGGCGACCAGCATCAGGTCCGTGCGTGCGTCCGGGTTGGCAAGTGCGTCCGGTGGGGTGGCCTGCGCCCAGCCCAGGGCGTTGATCGCCCGAGTCCAGGCCTCTGCCGTGGATTTGGCCTCGCCATCGATGACGACGCGGGCGTGCGCATCCACCATGACCACGGCCACCCGCCGGTTGTCGACGGGAAACGCGTCTTCCTCGGTCGTAGCTACCAGGGCGACGCTGCCCGGCGAGGCAAACTGGCAGGGGATCGAGGCGATGGCCGTGCCCCAGGCCGGTACGAGCAGGTCGGCCGAGCGGCGGATATCACCAGCCTCGAGGAATAC
This sequence comes from uncultured Victivallales bacterium, assembly GCA_964652765.1. GTDB lineage: Bacteria > Verrucomicrobiota > Kiritimatiellia > UBA8416 > UBA8416 > UBA8416. The sequence continues at coordinate 42,068 of CAZZBA010000003.1, forward strand.
CGTGCGCCGGCGGGGCTGAGGCGAGAAGTTCGCCAGCTCACAGATGACCACGGACTGCTCGCCGACGATCGGGCGCGGCGGTTCGACCGCGATCCGCGTCACGGCCGTATTCTCCGCCTCGCTGTGGGCCACCGGGATGCGCAGCAGGCGCACATCCGTCGGGACTTCCGGGGCGAATTTTTCCCAAGCCGTGGACTGGAAGTCGGACACCAGGCAGATCTCGCGGCGTCCTTCCGCCCCCGTGATCTGGGCCAGCGCCAGCGTGAACGCGGCGGCGGGATCGCCGCTGCCGGCGGACACACGGGCTTTGCGCAGGGCTTCGCGCAGGTACGCCGTATCCCCGGTTGGCTCCGGAAGGACGGCGGCTGGCGGCTGACGCAGCCAGATGATGTTGGCCCGGTCGCGGGCCGTGAGCCCGGCTAGCGCGGCGTCGGCCTCCGCGCAGGCGGCGGCAAAGCGCGACTGAGCGCCGTCGGCATAGGCCATCGAGGCGGTGGCATCGACGATGACGACCACATGCCGCGCCTCGAACCGGCTGGCCGGATTGCGGATGGCGAAACGGACCGGCTGCAGGAATACCGCCACGAGCGCCAGGATCAACAGCGTGCGCAGCAAGAGCAGCAGCCAACTCCGGGGCCGGCGCAGGCGGGCGGTCTCGCGCTGCAGCCGCGCGATGAAGGCGTTCGAGCTGAAGCGGTAGACCGGCGGGCGGGCGCGGGCGAACAGGTGCACCAGCAGAGGCACACCGGCCAGCAGCAGGAAGGGAAGCAGCGCAGGATTGGCTAGTATGATATTCATCGGGCGAGCGTATCGAAGAGGTCGAAGAAATGGGTGTCGGTCCGTGCCGGGTTGTAGGAGACGCGCCGGCGGCTGGCCAGTTCACGCAGCGAGCCCATGAAGGCCTCCATCGCGGCCCGGTAGGCCGGACGCAGGTGCTCGGTGTGGGCGACGACACGGCTGTTGTTCTCCATGTCTACGAAAGTCGCCAGGCCACGCGTTTCCAGCTCCAGTTCCTCCGGTGCCAGGATATGGAACAGATGGATCTTGAAACCGCGATGCAGGTAGGGGCTCAAGGCGGCGAAGATGGCGGCCGGGTCATCGAGGAAATCGGAAATGATGATCAGCGAGCCCTTGCGTTTGACCAGCGGGAATGCGGTACGCAGGGCCGTGGCCAGGGAGGTCGGATTGCCCGGTCGGTTGTTCTCGAGGATGTGCATCAGGCGGGTGAGGTGCCGGTGCGTGCTGGCTGGCGGCTCATAGGCGCGCAGGCGGTCATCGAACGTCAGCAGCGCCACGCGGTCGCGGTTGTGCGTGACCAGGTAGCAGAGCGAGGCGGCCAGGAACGAGGCGTACTCGATCTTGGGCATCGTCCGCCCGAAGGCCATCGAGGCGCTGCTGTCGAGGAACACATGGCACTCCATGTTGGTTTCCTGCTCGAAGGTCTTCAGGTAGCGCCGGTCCGTGCGGGCATAGACGCGCCAGTCGATCAGGGACGGATCGTCGCCATCGACGAAGGGGCGGTAGTCGCGGAACTCGATCGAGGTCCCGCGTGCCTGCGAGCGGCGGCGGCCGGCGTAGTAGCCCTCGACGAGCATGCGCGGGGCGAACTGGAAATTCGCCAGCCGCCGGATATGCTCCGGCTTGAGGTACTTGAATGGCGTTGATGCGGACATACGCGGCCGTATCCCCCTTGCTGGCTACAGCCTGGCGAGCAGGTGCTCGACGATCGTTTCCACGCTGATCCCCTCACCGGTGGCGTTGTAGTTGGGGATAATGCGGTGCCGCAGCACGGGCGGGGCCACGGCGATGACCTCCTCGATCGAGGCGGCGGGCTGGCCGTGCAGCAGCGCCAGCGCCTTGGCGGCGCGGGTCAGGTTCTGCGAGGCGCGCGGCCCGGCGCCCCAGGCGACATACTGGCGGATGTAGTCATCGGCCAGCTCGGAGTCCGGCCGTGATGAATGCACGAGCTTGAGAATGGTCTCGAGCACATGGTCCGGGACGGGCACGTCCAGCACAGCCTGCTGCAGCCTGGCCACATCGCCCGGCGAGAGCACATGCTGCACCGACGGAGTCTCGCGCCCGGTGGTCTGCAGGACGATCTGCTTTTCCTGCGCGAGGGTCGGATAGGTGATCAGCAGGTTGAAGAAGAAGCGGTCGAGCTGGGCCTCGGGCAGCGGATACGTGCCCTCGTGCTCGATCGGGTTCTGGGTGGCGTACACGATGAAGGGTTCCTCCATCTGCAGGGTCTTGCCCGCGACGGTCACCTGTTTCTCCTGCATGGCCTCCAGCAGCGCCGCCTGGGTCTTGGGCGGGGTGCGGTTGATCTCGTCCGCCAGCAGCAGGTTGGCGAAGACTGGGCCGCGCACGAACTCGAAGGCGCGGTGCGCGTTCGCGTCCTCCTGCAGGATCTGGCTGCCGAGGATGTCCATTGGCATGAGGTCGGGGGTGAACTGGATACGACTGAAGCTAAGGCCCAGAATCTGCCCCAGGGTACTGACGAGCAGTGTCTTGGCGAGGCAGGGGAGCCCGACGATCAGGCAATGCCCGTTGCAGAGCAGGGCCACCAGCATCAGCTCCACGATCGCCTCCTGGCCCACGATCACCCGCCCGATCTCGCGCTTGAGCTCCTCCACCTGCTGCCGCACCTGGTCCCATTCCGTCGTTGCCATATTCATTCTCCCTAGTTTCTGCCAGAACCGTGAAAACAACAACGGAACCCTACCACAGCCAATTTGCAACTGCCAATGTCGATTTACATCCAACTCACCTATAACTTCAATACGCTGTTTGTGGCATATTGCATTCTAACTGTTTGCAGGAAAAAGAGATTTGAGTGTACGAGTAGGTGTACGAGTACGTCATCGAAGCGGCATTCCCTTACTCGTACACATACTCGTACACGTATATCTCTCCCGCTTTCATCCTCTCCAGTTACCCACTTGTTTTCGCCCACCGCAGTGGGTGGTCGGCTGACATCCGACTTCACACGCACCGCGAGGGATCCATCAACCTGCCATCAGCGTTGAAACAGACGCCTTCCTGCGCCAGCAGTCGGCGTTTCCTGTTGACCGCATCCGTGCCGGTACTGCCCTGGAAGCCGCCGAGGGTCAGTGTGGAGGTTATCACCCGGTGACAGGGAACCTCCGGGGCGAACGGATTGACCTTGAGCGCCTGGCCGACGGCCCGGGGGCTTCCGCATCCGATCGCGGCCGCGATCGCTGCATAGGTGCTGACCTTGCCCGGTGGAATGCGGCTCACGGCCTCGTAGACGGAACGCTGGAAGGCAGTGCACCCGGCACGGTCGCGCCCTCGTCGGCTGCTTTCCATGGTCATCTTCAAAACCGGCCTGCTCATAAGCGTGCTCATAACTATTTCCTCTTTTCTCTTTACAGTAATTCATAATGAACAATTTTCGATATTATTGTTCATCGTCAATGCAGATAATGAACCTTTACGCCGTATTGGGCAAGAGGGTAGCCGAGATGAAAAATATCCTTGCTTCAGTACGCACAATCAATGCACAATGGCGTCGTGAAATACGAGTGGAATCCAGATAAAAATGAGATGCTTAAACGAGAACGTAATATCTCTTTTGAGCAAATCGTCTTTCATCTGTCGCAAGGTGATATATGGAAGATTTCTGATCATCCCAATCAGGAGCAGTACCCAGGACAGAAGCTATATTTTGTAAATGTGGAAGGGTACATCCACATCGTCCCCCACGTGGTGGAAAATGAGTGCGTTTTTCTGAAGACGATAATCCCAAGCCGGAAAGCGACACGTGATTTCGAGAAGGAGAATGAGCAGAATGAAACTAGATAAAGAAGAGCATGATATTCTTAACGCATACGACGAGGGAAGGCTGAAGCTACTATCTCCCTCGATCAAAGAACGGAAGGCGATCAAGTCCATGGCGGAACAAACCTTCCGCAAGGATCGCAGGGTCACCATACGCCTCTATGATCATGACCTCAAGGGCGTCCAGAAGAAGGCCATGGAGAAGGGAATGCCATATCAGACCCTGATATCAGCAATGATCCATCAGTATGTTGAAGGTGATCTTGTGGAGAGAAGAGTCGGCTAACAATATCCGTATTCAAGACCACCGCTTCACGCTGGTACGGTAATTGCGCTTGACCTCGCTGTCCGGTTTCCAATAGCCTGCCGTGCAGATGAGGCTGTTTGGATACGGAACGGCTGCGGATGCAGGTTTTTGTGTTGGATAGCCCTGCCGTCGGCACGGGATTGGCAGATTCGGGAGAGGAACCATGCGGGATGGGCACATCAGGGCCGGGGTTAGAGCGATACCGCGGAACTGCACATTCAAAGCCCTTCCGTGTTCAGCGGGGGCGGCAGCCCGGGGGCCTTCTTGACGCATAGCTGCACGCCTGGTTTGTTGATATGCGTCAATAAGCCACTGGGATTAATTGGTGATCAACGCTTTGGTTTGACGGATAGCGGGCCGTGTGGCCCCGCTATTTTTGACGCATATTAAGAGGTTCTGCCGAGAGAGTGATA
>CAZZBA010000004.1:0-18336 GCA_964652765.1 uncultured Victivallales bacterium
CCACAGGCATCAGACTACAGACTGATGGCAGAGGACGGAGGGGTTCATCGCCCCCAGATAGTGGCAGGAGCATCCTGCTCCCGTTTGCGGACGCTACAGGGATACGGGAGCTGGAAGCTCCCGCTGCAATGGGGCGGTTGGCGGTTCTATAGCGACTTGACAAATTCTCGGAAATTCAGGAAACGTCTGAATATCAGAAACAAACCAACACCATTATTCGTCCACCGTGTTTCCCGCATCCGGGGGCGAACGTCCGTGGTTCCTTGTAGCCGGAGGTCGGTGACCCCGGAACGCCCGGCCGCGCGGATCACGCATTCTAAACACCTCTGCTCCGTAAGCCGGCCTCACCGAGGCCAGCTACAACTCTGCATTCCGCATTCCGATTTCCGCATTCGGATCAATCCAGCCACTGGAACTGGCGGATGAAACAATCATACAGGCCACCTGCGTTGGCGACCGGGTCGCGCCAGACCAGGGCGACGGCCCGCTGGCGACCGCGCCAGCCGACCTGGCCACGGCTAGCCTCACCCATGCCCTCGCTCGCGGCACTCGCCGATACCACGATCAGGAACAGATTCTGCCGCACCCCCAGCAGCCCCGTTGAGTAGGCCAGCACGGAATCCCACTCGACGTCATTGAGACCCAATGCCGCCAAATCCGTTCGCCAGGAGAGATCGAGAGTATCACTTAAATTCCGGAACGGATTGACCGTATTATGGGCTACCAGGTAATTCGCGGCAGCGGCAGCAACGGACGAAGCCGACGGGGCAGGATCGGGAAGCTGCTCAAAGGCCAACTGGATCAGCGTTGGATCAAACGAATTCGCGTTTACAAGTCCTCGCCTGACCTCGGATTGATGGGTCGTGAAATTCTCCAACAGCGCATGCCGACCGGCTCCGTCTATCTGGAATTCACGCCACGGGGACCATTCCGTATTGGGATCTCTTGGTATCGTTTCCTGCCCTAGGCAGAGCAGATGCCCCAGCTCCAGCGGCGAATATAAAACACCCTTCTCAGACGCATATACACGCTTGCCATCCTGCCCGGCATTCGGTAGACCAGCTCTATCCGTAATGGTTGCAGGTGCATTCATCCAGCCCCTCTGGTGCCAGTTGACTCTCGGGTCAATGGCCTGCCAGGATTGGGGCGTAAACGCGACGGGGCCTGCGGCATAGGCCCCGGAGAAAGCAAAACGGAAGACAACACCAGCAGCGGATTCAACCACCGTGTTGCCTGATGTCGCAATCACCTGTAGATTGGTAACCAAAACATTAATATTCACCTGGGGATTGTTGGTGGTGACATCCACTGACGGCCAGGTACTACCAAAAACAGGAAAAGATTGAATTCTGAATTGATTCGGGGGAAGACGGAAGGGCGAATTCCGAGGCTCGCTCGCAAAGCTGTTTGTGTAGGTGTATGAGCCCACTGTCCCGAGATCATTGCTTACGGCAACCACCGTACTCATGTTGCCAATTATCTTATACTGTTGCCCCGGTCGGTTTGTCATGGATGGATTCCATACCTCGACAACAAGCTCACCCGAAAGCCCGGTCAAACTGAGCGTAGGAACCGCGCGACCAAGGGCGGGGGCCACTTCATTCAGCAACGGAACCGGTTTTGCATTCGGACCATTGAGTTGCCGCGGCACCGTATTCGTGTCGACATAATCCAGAAGATAATCAAACCAGACGCTCTCCTGCCGAAACGCCCTAGGTGCACCAAGCATGCCACGCATCGCCCCCAGGATTGCATTGCGGTTCGCCGTAATCTCGGTCACATTCGTTCCCATGTAAACGGCATTGACGCGATTCGTATCCACCAAATAGCGGGAGTAAACGCTGAAGTAGTCAGCGGGTACTGGCGGATCTGGCGGATCCATGGCCTTGAGCTCGGCCAGCGATTCGAACGGGCCAAGACCGGGATCAGTCCGCCGGTCGACTAAACGCTGCAACTCCACCGCTGTCAAGACATTGGTTACCAACGCAAGCTCGCTGGCATCCCGTCCGCCTTCGCGGGTAGCACCGCCGACAAAATTGGCGTCGAGCATATCGGACAGGTTCAGCACCATGTAGGCGGCATAGCCTTCGCGGTCGTCCCCCACACCCAGCGGTAACCATTCGGAACGCTCAGCACCGTAGCCGAGATCCAGGAAGACCTTCGGCACATGGTCAAGGACCTTACCCGTCAACAACCGGACGCCGCTGACCGTGTTACTGCCCCAGACGGGGTTGGCGTTGCGCGAGGTCAGGAAATCCCCTCCGGGATAGACGTCCGTGCTTGCCCGGTTGATATCGCCGATGGCCCGCGCCAAACCGGCCCAGACAATCTGGCGGGTCCTGGCCGCGCTGGAATAATTCGCCGCGCCGGTACGCTCCACACGCATCGACACACTGAAGGCCACCCCCAGCACCATCAACAGCGCCAGCAGCCCCAGCACGATAATCACCGCCACACCATCCTTGCGATTTCTCATGACATCCTCAGTACTTGTAACGGGCAGCATTCACGCAATGCGCCCGTGTGGTGAAATGCCACTCCACCTCGGTGTCCGTATCCATATCGTCCAATTCAATCCGGTAGAAGCTTTCCCCCCAGGGATCCTTGAAGCCCTCCCTCAACTGCCTTTCATCGAACTCCATGAACGCGATCCTGGAAGGGTTTTCCGTTGTGTTCAACCCGGCCAGGATCTCCACGGCACCAGGATTCATTGAACTGACGCCATCAGGCCATTTCCCGTAGAGGTTCCAGTAGGCCAGCCAGGCCTGCTGCAAGGTCTGCACCTCGCTGCGTGCCCGCGTGATCTTGGCACGCTCGCTGGCACCCATCAGGGCCGGGAACAGCAAGCCCATCAGCAAGCCGATGATAGCCAGCACCACCAGCAGTTCCATGAGGGTGAAGCCAGCCGCCTGGCGGCGGCAGACTACAGACCGCGGACTACAGACCGCAGACTTTTTGCTGATGCTCTTGTTTTTCATTTCCATTCCCTGTCCGATCCTTCAACAGAAGTCTTTTCGTGTGAGATGATCATTCCCATATTCAATTGCCTATGCTCCGCGGACGGGGTGGAACCCGTCCTTAATTGCCGCGGCGGGTGTCTACCCAGTCGGTTCCACCCTCTTCGTACTCACGCCCTTGCACGTAAACCCGCACTTCCGAGAAATTCTTGTTCGAATTCATCTTCAGCGAGATCTCCACCAGATCCGGTAAATTGGTGCTGTCGGATACACCGCCGACACCGGGAACACTGACATCGAAATTCTCAAGCGTATCCGAACCTAGCAGTAGGGTATCATTATTCCGTTTCAAGCCCTCCCCCGAGACGGAGTATGTCACCCGCTCAATGGCTGTTCCGTTCGTGGGGCTGCGGGCGAACATCGCAAATGATAATCCCGAGCTATCTGCAGAAAACAGTTGATCGACATTCGTCGAGGCCACCGCCTGATTGAGATCCTGCTCGATCAGGTTGATGGCGGCGCGGGCCTCGAGCCCTACTTCCGCCTGGCGCATGCCGGTATCCCAGGAACGCGTGCTCGCCTGGAAGAGGTTGGCCAGCATCAGAACAATGATCATCAGGATGCCCATCGCCAACAGCAGCTCGATGAGGGTGAACGCCGCCTGGCGGCGGGGGCAGTGGGAGACTACAGACTGCAGACTACAGACTGCAGACTTAATGCTTATGCTCTTGTTTTTCATTTCCATTCTGCCAATCCTATCGCTGCAAGGGCTCAGCCTTGCCCCTCATCAATAAATCAACGGGACATATGTCTGTAGTCTGCAGTCTGTGGTCTGCAGTCTTTCCCCTCCCACCCCACCCCTACGGCATCCCCGAGTAGAAGAACTCGGTATAGAATTTCGATGCCCCACTTTTAAAGACATCCACATCCGTCGCCCCGTACTGCCCGCTGCGGCACCAGATGGTGGCGGACCAGACATGCGTATTGATCCGGTTAAGCTGAAGAAGATAACGCAGATAGAGGTCCGAGCCGGCCGGGAATTGCTCCGGGGTAATGCTGTTGAAGGCGAAATCGGGAAAGGTAGCAGAGGCGGAGTCGCTATTGATCGCCAACCACTCTGTCGCGGTCAGCGCCATCGCGTCGGCCCGAATGGTGGAGAGCACGTAATCCGTAAAAAGCGCCTCTTGCGTGCTTTCTTGGGCACTCTCGATTTGCTTCATACCGGCCGGGAACAGGGAGAACAACGTCAGCATCCCCATGGCCACGAGGAAGATCGCCAAGTTGATCTCGATCAGGCTGAATCCGCTTTTCTGGATAAGTTGTCGCATCATGGTCCTCATGGTTCGGTGACTGCAGGTTCCTCGACCTCGATCCAGCCGGTCAGCGCCGTGACCGTGATGGTAAATACCTCGGTGCTCGGCGCGTTGCGTTCACGCAGACCGATGTCCAATTCGGCCCGGGCAGACCCGTCAGGATTGAAGACCACGACTGGCGGGGAGGGCAGACCATCGAACTCTATCCCATCCGGCAACGGACGGATGGCACCGACCTGGAAAGCGATGTCATCTCCATCCCGCCAGATAATGCCACTGGTCTGGTAGGTCTCGCCCGCACCGGCGCCCGTGAAGGCCCCGACACCGCCCCTGAAATTATAATTGGCAACGCCACTCAGGGTGCTGTGATCCCAGGGCAATTCATCTTCGGCGGTAAAGGCATTGGCACCGGCGTCGGCAACCCGCCCGTAGCTCGTCAGGATCTGCATGGTGTTGGTTTCTCCGGCATGCGTGAAAAATACCGCGGTCGCCTGCTGGTTCATGATCGCCTGCTGGCGGGCCTGGGTGAGCATGGAGCGGACATTCGACACCGCGCCGCTGATCCCTGCACCGCGCACCAACCCTCGCAGCGCCAGGGTGGATATGCCCATGAGGATGAACATGATCATCATCACGGTCATCAGCTCCAGCAGTGTGAAGCCTGCCCGGGGAAAGACTGCAGACTGCAGACCGCAGACTGCAGTCTTTTTGCTGGTGCTCTGATGTTTTAGTTCCATATCGCCATCCCTGTCGCCAACGCGCCTTGGGTCTGTAGTCTGTGGTCTGTGGTCTGCGGTCTCATTTCTGCTTTCCCTTGCCGTTCATTCCACCTTGCATTCCACATAGTCACCGCCGATCTTGCCGTCGTAATCCAGATCGAGGGTGATTCTGTATTGATTGTCGTAGGGGTTGATGACGTTGTCGCTGTCCCAACGCAGTTTGTTCACATCCAGCACCGGGGGGGTGGCATCTCGCAGGATACTCATCACCTCGCTGTTATCGCGGTCACCGACCCCGTAAGTCAGATCTACCCCCCCGCCGAGATCTCCCGAAGGGGCGGGAAATTTCTTTTCCTGAAGCTTGTAGGCCCGGATGGCGGAACCAATGACCCGGGCCTCGATCTGCGCCCGCTTCGCCTTGGCCCCGTTCTTGACCTTGAAAAAAGCCGGAATCATCAGTCCCGCCAGCACCATGATCAGGGCAATGACGATCAACATCTCAAGCAGGGTGAAGCCATGCGAACGCGGAATGCGGAATGCGGAATGCGGAGTACGGGGAGAGACTGTAGACTGCAGGCTGCAGACTACAGACTTATCACTGATACGCTTGTTCTTCATTTCCATATGTCCATCCCTATCGCTAACGCGCCCGGCATGCCCACCACTTTACCTTTTGCTACTCCCGCCACGTGCGGACATCGTCGTCCGTGTCGTCGCTACCGTCCGGCCCGGCGGACCAGGACGCCACGCTCATGCGCAGCGTTCCGCCCGGAATATCGACCTCCCCGTCATACGCATTCCCGCCGGCAAAAGCCATATCCAGCGCAATCCGGTATTGGTTTCCCCAGGGGTCGAGGAATTGTGTCGTGTTCTGGTGGAAATCCATGTAGGGGATCCTTTTCGGATTCTGGCCGTGGTGGTTTTCCCGGCCACGCAGGATCTGGATCACGTCCTCCCCGGTGACCAGATAGCCATTGGCAATCGAGTTGCCCGTGATCTGAGCCGGGGCAGGAAAGCCACTGTAGTCGGCATAATAGGTCTCCCAGGCGGATTTGAGCTGGGCGACATCGCGGCGGGCCCTGAGCACCTTGGCCCGGTCGCGGGCCAGAGTCACCGAGGCGAGGATAAGCCCGGCCATCACTATCAGGATGGCCACCACCACGAGCATCTCCAGCAGGGTGAAGCCTTTGGTATTACGGACTTTAGACTTTAGACTGCAGACTGCAGACTTTATTCTTATGCTCCGTCTTTTCATTTCTGCTTTCCCCTGTTTCATTACGCTTGCTGCAAGTCTTTGCGATCTGGGCAACGGAGCAGTAATATTTCCCACCACCACGACAATTGTAATCAACTAATCCATGTTAGACGACCAGAGCCTGTAAGAAAGGTACGGCGGACGGGCTTCATACCGGTACTCGCTACCCCATGGATCGTAGATTGAACTCACCTGGTTTGAATAGACCTGGACGCCATCGACAGATTCGATATTGTTCGATGTGGTAACGGTTGACAAATTCACATCGGCCAGATAATGGGCCCAACGCCCCTTTGCCGCCTCATCTCGGCTGGTATCCGGATTGCGATCAGGATCCCCGTTCGAATTATCCATGTCACGGCGGTAGAGATGCGACACCAGCCCGTAGCGGTAGCCAACCGGATGCGTGAAATTCGGGTCCCGCATCGAGGGCGGCTGCAGGTCGATGTTCTCGTACTCATACGCGGTAGAAGTCACGGGCGGATAGATGCCGTATTCGGCGAAGTACTCGTTGAGCGCGTGCTCGATGTTGGCCAAGTCCGCCGTGGCCTTGGCGCGTTCGGATCGGTTCTTGATAATGGTCCCGAGCCTGAAGAGCAGTCCCGAGAGCAGCAGGATCACCAGCACCACCATCATCAGCTCGATCAGGGTGAAGCCAGCCGCCTGGCGGCGGCTGTAGACTGTAGACTGCAGACGGCAGACGGCAGACTTTTTGCTTATGCTTGCATTGTTCATTTGCTATCTCCTCCAATAACCCCTTCAATGATACCATATGGCTGTTGCGGATTCCAGTACTCAATTTCTCTACCCAGGCACCGTCCACGCTCTACGCGAGCGTACCTACAGCCCGTAGCCATGGCCGCCAGGCCGTGGACTCCAGAAGGTCTAAAGTCTGCGGTCTATAGTCTGCAGTTTTCTCCCCCCCCCTCCTACGACGACATCTCGCTGATGATCGAGATCAGCGGCACGAACATCGCGATCACGATGGTACCGATGATCAGCGCCAGCAGCACGATCATGATCGGCTCGATGATCGAAGTCAGGGCCTCGACGGCCATATCCACTTCCTCGTCGTAGCCATCGGCCACGCGCACGAGCATCTCCGGCAGGGCACCGGTCTCCTCGCCGACGTCCACCATGCTGACGACCATGCCCGGGAACACGCCCGAGGCCTCCATCGGCATCGCCACCGACTCGCCTTCCTTGACACTGTCATGGATGCGCTGGATGGCATCCGCCACCACCTGGTTGCCCGCCGTGTCGCGAACGATATTGAGCGCCTGGAGGATCGGCACGCCCGATTGCATCAGCGTCCCTAGCGTACGCGCAAACCGGGCCACCGCCGTCTTGCGCACGAGCTGGCCGAAGAGCGGGGCACGCATCTTGAGCTTATCGAGGATAATCGCGCCGCGAGGCGTCTGCCTGAACAACTTGAACACGATCACGATACCGAAGCCGCCCCCCAGGAATAGATACCACTGGTTCGCGACAGCATCGCTGAGTCCGATCACGAACTGCGTCAGCGGCGGCAGCCCCTTTCCGCCCAGCAGATCAGTGAAGATCTCGGCGAACTTCGGGATGATGAAGATCATCAGGAAGGTCAGGATACCCATCGCTGCAACCAGGACCACGATCGGGTAGGTCATGGCGCTCTTGATCTTGCCCTTGATCCGTTCGGCCTTCTCCATGAACTCGGCCAGCCGCGCCAGCACGCTGTCGAGCACGCCACCGGCCTCCCCGGCCTTGACCATGTTGATATACAGCTTGTCGAAGGCGCGCGGATACTGGGCCAGCGCCTCGGAGAACGTGCCGCCGCTTTCAACCGCCTCGCCCATGCCCGTCAGCGCCTCGCGCAGGGCCGGGGATTTCTCCTGCTTGAGCAGGATGCGCAGGCCGCGCAGCAACGGCAGGCCGGCCTCGATCAGCGTTGCCAACTGGCGGGTGAAGACCATGAGCTGCTTGGGCTTGATCCGCGGGCGCAGGAATGCGGGCATGCGCGAGGCTCCAGGACGCTTGGGCTGGACCTGCTTGACCGGTGCCGTTCCACCCTTCGATTGCCGGGCACCGACCTCGGCCACGCGGGTCGGGAAGAGCCCCTGTCCCCGCAGCGCGCTGACAGCCTGGTTCTGGCTGCCGGCCTCGATGACCCCTTCGACTTCGGCTCCCTTGCCATCCATTGCTATGTAGCGAAACCTTGCCATCCCAACCCTCCCGTTCGATGGATAAATTCACTCTGGAAAAACTCTAGCACACGCCTTGCACAAACCCAACATCTTTTTTGCCCCCGCTCACTGCCATTCGCGGTATAGCGGCAGACGCTCGTTGACCTTGACGACATAGTTGCGCGTCTCCTCATAGGGCAGATTCGCGAGCAGTCGGCCGTAGACCTGCTCGGGCGTCATGCCATTGATCACGGGGGCGGCCCGCGTGAGCGACGTTCCGGCATCGAACGCCTTGCAGACATTGCCGGCACCGGTGTTGTAGCCGGCGATCGCGCAGAGCATACGGTTCATCGGATTCTCGACCCGCTTGAAATAGCGGTCCTGCAGGATGTGCAGGTACGCCGCCCCCAGCTCGATGTTACGCTCCGGATCGTAAAGGTAAGTGTCGCTGAGCATGCGGTCCTGCTTATAGACCATCAGGTAGGCGTCGCGGGCGCCGGAACGGGGCACAAGCTGCATCAGCCCATAGGCGGGCACACCCGAACGGGCGCGCGGGTTGAACGAGGATTCGGAATGGATGATGGCGTAGACCAGCGGCGGATAGACACCATACTGCGCGGCATAGCGGGTGACAAACGGACGGAAACGCTCGGCGCGCACGCGAAGGTGATCGGGTGCCAGGGGAAACGAGACCGACACCACCTCGCGCGGCACGTTGTCGCTACCGGTCACGGTCTTGCGCTGCACGCGATCCGAGGCAGCCTGCGTCTCGGCAAAGGCACGGGCATTCGCGCCGTTGACGGGCGTGCCGTCGGGCATGACGACCTGCCGGTCCAGCAGGGGCTGCTTTGGCTTCGCGATGAGCGTGTCGGCAGCCGGGCGACGGCTCGGCTCAGCCTCGCCCCCCATGCCGGAAGCGATGGCTGGTGCGGGCGCGGCGGCAGCCGGGCCGGGAATGATCAGCTTCTGGCCGATCTTGAGCCAGCCGTCCGGATTGATGCCGTTGGCCTCGGCAATCAACTGGCGCGAGACGCCGAAGCGCTTCGACAGGCCCCAGAGCGAATCCCCCACCTGGACCGTGTAGCGGCTCGGTGCGGCCGATGGCGTTGCCGGCTCGGCTGACGCTGGCGGCGGCGGTACAACGGGACTAGCCACCTGGCGGCCCCGCCGGGCCGACGGCAGCGTCGCCCCCGGATCGGGATCGTTCGCCTCGCGTGCGGAAGCCGGGAACAAGCGGCGGCGGACCATCTCGATCGGGTCGACCGTGCCACTGAGCACCAGGTTCTCGACGCCGCCGGCAACCAGCGCGCGCGCCTCGGCATCGGACGTGCCGGGGGCAATGATGATCTCGACCTCGGCAACGCCCTCCTCGAATTGCACGGCGCCACGCTCATCCAGCGACTCGGTGTACTGCACCCAGCGCTTCGTCTCGGGCAACCAGACGTTGCCCTCGCCCCACTGCTTGCCAGCCTCGCGCAGGAAAACCGTGTACGCCTCGGCTTCCTCCTTGACGAAACGCTCGTACTGGGCAGTGACTTCCGCCTGGTACTGGGCAAACGCCTGCTGGTCCTGCGCCAGCCACTCCTCGTACGTCTGCTCCGCCAGCAATGGGGGAACCGCCGCGAAAAGGCACAAAAGGCACAAAAGATTATGTTTTTTACCCACGGAATACACGGAAGAACTCATAACGTTGAACCAAGCACTTGATAGCCACAAAAGACACAAAACATAATTTCTCCTTTTGTGAGTTTTCGTTTTGTGTTTTTTGTGGCGATTATATTCGTTTATCCGCCTTAGAAGCCGAAGCCAACAGAGGCGGCCACACCGCCGAAAGAGCTTTCTTCGAAGTTCACATAATCCTTGAATCGATAGCCAACGGTAGCCATCACCGGATCGATATACAGCGAAAGCCCGCCCTCGACGTTGTAATGCTCGAATGTGTCTTCCAGATCCTGGTCATAGGCATCGCCGAAGTCCTTGAACATATACGATCCGCCAATGTACCAGCCGAGCGGCGATTCGCCGAAGCTGTCACCGAGGCCGAGGTAGGCCATGGGGCCGAATACGATAAATTCCTCCTCGTTGCCGAAGTCATCACTCAGCGTCCAGAGCGAGTAGCGCGCTCCGATGCCGACATCAAGGATATTGAATGACATGCCGAGCACCGCTTCCGCATCGGCGGAATCATAATCGACGCCGGAGCTGAAGACATCATCATAGGTTCCCAGCAACACCATACCTGACAGCCAGAGGCTTTCGCCCAGACTGAGCGAGGCGGTACCGCCGTACATGAGCGTGGAATCGTCCAGCTCTTCCGATTCGGCATTCCATATTTTGCCGGCGATACTGCTGGCCAGCGCGCTGCCGGCAAGGGCGGTCGTGAGTACCAGGGCCATACCAAGCGTCATCAATTTCTTCATCTTCCGACTCCTTTTCCTTTTATTATTTCGACTTTCGACTTTTCCGATTTCGACTTTACTCCTAGTGCACTTTTGGCCGTTTCGGCTTCCTGCTTTTTTCCTGTTCTGCCTGCATTTCCTGCTCGCGCCGCTGTTCCTCGCGCAGGGCACGGGCTTGCGTCTCGCTCTCCCGCTGTTCGGCGGCACGGTCCTCGCGTTGCTGCCTCAGCAAGTCCTCATCACGGCGGCGCTGCGCCTCCTGTTCCTCGCGATCCCCCTTTCGCTGTTGTGTTACGGTCTCCGGTGGGTTTGAAAGCGTCTCGGCAAGCGGAGGCGGAACCGCCGCGGGTGGGACATGGGTGGACTCGGCATCCGTGACAGGTGGGGGCGGCGGCGCCCCTTCAGCCAGCGGGCTGCCAGCGGAGGAAAGGGCCGCCACCAGCGTCTCGGTCCGGCCGGGCTGCACCTGCACCTCGCGCTGCCACTGCTCGCCGCCGCTGCTGACCCCGATCCGGTAGCTGCCGGGACGGATCCGGCTCCAGCGCAGATCCTGTCCGGGAACCAGCAGGAAGGTGCCCTCGCCGTTGACCGTGGCGACCGCCTGCACAGGCGACTGCAGCACCAGAGTACCGTAAGAAGCCGCGTCCTGGGCAACGGCGGCCACCGCCGTCGCGGCACCAGCCAGCAACAGCACGAAAAACGCCCGTCTCAAGGGAAACGGTTTGCCATGAGGCCGTTCAGCGCACTCTCTCATACTGTTAACGTTAGGCATCGCCCGTACGAAAACAAGCAAAAAGTGAAAGGTAAGCCAGCCCTATTCCGCGGGCACCAGGCTTATGTGCTTCCAGGGATGGTGGTCGAGCAGGTTGGGGTGCCAGCCGCGCACCGAGGGCTGGACGAGCGATTTGCTGCGGTAGAAGTAGAGCGGCATAATGGGCATCTCGCGCATGAGGATGCCCTCGGCTTGCTGGAACCGGGCGTGGCGCTGGTCCCTGTCGGGGGTCCGCGCCGCCTCGCGGATCAACGTGTCGTATGACGGGCTGCTCCAGCGGGTGCGGTTGTTGCCGCCGCCGGTCACCCAGAGATCAAGGAAGCTGTTGGGGTCGAGGTAGTCGCCGATCCAGCCGGCACGGGCAATATCGTAGTCGCCGTTCTGCGTCTGCTCGATATAGACCTTCCACTCCATGTTGACCAGCTCGATGTCGATCCCCAGCTCGCGCTTCCACATCTGCTGGAGCGCCTCGGCCAGGCGCGCATGCGCATCGGCGGTATTGTAGAGCAGGCGGAGGACCGGGAAACCCTTGCCGCCGGGGAATCCGGCGGCGGCGAGCAGGCTCCGGGCCTCTTCCGCCGTGCCGGCCAGGATGTTGGTCGCGGTGTAGCCGCCGGTACCGGGCGGCGTGAAGTGATAGGCGGGCGTCTCGCCGCCACGGGTGATGTTACGGGTGATGCTCTCGCGATCGACCGCCAGGGCCAGGGCCCGGCGCACGTCCGGATTGTCGAGCGGCGGGCGGGTGGTGTTGAAGAGGTAGTAGTAGCAGCCGAGGTAGGGCTCGAGACGCAGGACTTCCGGACGGTTGCGCTGGTAATGGTCGATACGGTCGGCCGGGATCGTGCCGGTGACATGCAGTTGCCCGGCGCGGAAAGCACGCTCCTCGATGGTATGGTCCCCGATCGGGTAGAAGACGATGGCATTCAGAGCGACCCGGTCGCGGTCGCGGTAGGTCTCGCTCTTGCGGACCCGGATGTGCTTGTTGACTTGCTGCTCCTCGAGCACGAACGGGCCATTGCCGACATAGGCCGCCGTCCAGCCGGTACCGATATCGCCGATCGCGCCATGCGCCAGGATGGTCGGCGGATGCACCGGAAACCAGGAGTAGTGACTGAGAATCGACAGCAGGTAGGGGATCGGTTCGCGCAAGGTTATCTCCAGCGTGGCCGCATCCAGCGCCTTGACTCCGACCTGGTCGAAATCGCTCGATTCCCCGCGGTTGTAGGCCTCGGCGTTGACGATCCCGTGCAGCATGTAGGCGTACGGGGCACCCAGCGCCGGCGTGAGGATGCGCCGGTACGCGAACACGAAATCGGCAGCGGTGACCGGATCGCCGTTCGACCAGCGGCCGTCTGGCCAAAGGTGGAACGTGTAGCGGCGGCCATCGTCCGAGACCTCCCAGCGCTCGGCCGCGCCGGGGACGGGCTCGAGCGTGACGGGATCCTCGGCCGTCAGCCCCTCGAGCAGCGCCGAGATCACATTATGTTCCGAGACGCCGGTCACCAGATGCGGATCGAGCGAGGCCGGCTCGGAAAGATTGCCGAAATGCAGCACTCCCTCGCGATCGCCCTGCTGCACGCGCGTCTCGCGCCTGCCGCAGCCACTGAACACAACGATACAGAGGACGGCAGACAAGATAGCAGGGTTGCAGGCATTTCTCATGATCATCTCCTTGGGTAGCTTGGCTCCCAGCATCTAGGGATTAGGCGTTAGGAGTTGGGTGTTTCCTCCTAGCGCCTAACGCCTAATCCCTAGCCCCTGGTTTCGCCACGCACGTATTGATCTTTCTGTAAACGTTTACGGTTCCTTGGCCAGGCCGGCTTCAGCCAGGACGTTCGGGAACATGCAGGACACGCGGGTACCGCCTCCGGGGGGCGATTCAATATGCAGCTTGGCACCGATGATATCAGCCCGGTGGCGCATGATCCGCAGACCGATGCCGCCACGCTTCCCGTCCGCCACCTTTTGCAGCCCCTTGCCATCGTTGGTCACGATCAGCTTGCCTTCCGCACCCCCTTGCAACTCAACCGTGATGAGCGAGGGTGAGGCGTGCTTGACCGCGTTGATTACGGCCTCCTGGGCGATATTAAACAGATGCGTGGCCGTGATATTGTCATGCACACGGTCATCGGCGGTGGCGCTGAACCGGCAGTCCAGACCGTGACGCGAGCTGATGCGCTCGCTCATCCTCAGCAGTTCCGTGGCCAGGCCTTCGATGGCCATATCCACCGGCGAAAGGCCCCGTGCGATATCGCGCGCGTGCTTGGCGGCCTGCCCGGCCAGCCTCGACAGGTCGGCGGCGCGCGCCTCCAGCTTCGGATCGAGTTTGCTGACCTGCCTTTCCATGGCCTTGGCCAGCAGTGCAAGCCCGGTCAATTCCTGCCCGAGCGTGTCATGGATATCGCGCCCGATGCGCTGCTGCTCGCGCTGGCTGGCCTCGACGATATCCCGCTCCAGGCGGCGGCGCTCGGTAATGTCCAGCATCGTTCCTGCCAGGCGCATTCCCGCTCCACCGGCAACCGGTTCCGCGCACCCGTCAGCCAGCACATCGATCATGGTCCCATCGGCCCTGAGGATGCGAATCTCAATCTGGTACGCGCCACCTTGCTCTATCGCCGCCCCGGTGATAGTCTTGAAATTCTGGCGGTCGGCCGGATGAATGGTGCTCATCAGCGTATCGATATCCGGCTCGCCTTTGCTTGGATCCATACCGTAAAGCCGGAACATCTCCAGCGACCATTCCGGTTTCTTCCTGGAAATGTCCCACACCCAGCTTCCCATGTGCGCGATCGCCTGGGCACGGGCCAGCGCCGCCTCGCTGCGCGAAAGGCGGGCGTTGATCTCCACCAGCTCGGCCGTCCGCTCCCGGACCTTCCTTTCCAACCGCTGGCGATGCTCCTCGAGTTCCATTGACATAGCGAGCGATTTAACCGCATCGGCGGCGAATTAGCAAGCCTGCTGACGGTTCCGCGCTGGACATCCGGCTGGCGGCCGCCTATGCTGGCGATCATGAGTGAACAGCTTCATATCGCGAATGTACGCCATGTCCTGATCCGGCTCGAGGAGACCATCATCTTCGCGCTGATCGAACGGGCGCAGTTCCTGCGCAACGTGCCGGTCTACCAGCCGGGCGCCTTCGGCGACGCGCTCGAGGGCGAAAGCCTCTGCGGCTTCCTGCTGCGCGAATGCGAGCGCACCCATGCCAAGGTGCGTCGCTACACCAGCCCCGATGAGCACCCGTTCTTCCCGGACCTGCCCGCGCCGATCCTGCCGGCGCTCGGTTTCGCGCAGAACCCGCTCGTGCCCAACACCATCAACGTCAACCCGCAGATCCGCAAACACTACGAGGACACCCTCGTGCCCTTGATCTGCGCCCCCGGCGACGACCGCCAGTACGGCTCGGCGGGCGTCTGCGACGTGGCCTGCCTGCAGGCGCTTTCCAAGCGGATCCACTACGGCAAATTCGTCGCCGAAAGCAAGTTACGCCACCCGAACGAGGCCTTGCGCGAGGCTCTGGCGAAACGCGCCCCGGCTTTGTTGATGGCGGCCATCACCGACAAGGCCGTCGAGCAGCAGGTGCTGGATCGTGTCGCCGCCAAGGCTGGCACCTACACCGCCGACCTCAACCGCAACGCCACCACACCGACGGTCGCCCCCGAGGTGATCACCGCCATCTACCGCGACTGGATCATCCCCCTCAACAAACAGGTGCAGGTTCAATACCTGCTACTGCCGCGCTGAAGCGGCCAGAGACGGGAGACGGGGACGGTCCAGGTAATATATACTGGTCATGAATTCGTACACGACCGAAATCGCGAGCTTCCGGAATGCACCCTCTAGCAAAGACGATTGATCTTTTTGCTGATCTATTTGCTTGTGTTTGTTGTCATAACTTGTACCGTCGGGGATCGTATGAACGATCCAATTTCATTGCGCGCTATTGTTTTGCTTTCATTTCTCGTCGCTGCCGTAGCCTCGGCAGACTTCACCTACACCATCACCAACGATACCGTCACCATCACCGGCCATACGAATCCCTTAGGCGACCTTTTCATTCCCGCTACTATTCAAGGATTCCCCGTCACTACTATCGGGGATCAGGCATTCTACCAGCGCACCGGTTTTTCAAGCGTCACCATTCCCGGAAGCGTGACCAATATCGGAGATTTGGCACTCTCTGCCAACCTCAGCAGTATTTCTGTAGATACAGCAAACCCATCGTACAGCAGCTTGAACGGCGTGCTTTTCAATAAGAACCAAACACTGCTTATCCAATTCCCGCCGGCAATAGTCGGTGCATATACCATCCCTGCCAGCGTCACAAGCATCGGAACCTCAGCATTCCGCAATTCGTTTCTCACACACGTCACCATCGGCAATAGTGTCACCAATATCGGAATTTACGCATTCCGCGCTTGCCATGGACTGATCAGCATCACGATTCCCGATAACGTTATTAGCATTGGAGACTGGGCTTTCCGGGAGTGCTCGAATCTTACCACCGCCATTATTGGATCTCGCGTCGTCCGCATCGGGGAATACGCATTTTCTTACTGCACCAGCCTTGCCGGAGTTACCATTTCTGATAGTGTTCTAACTATCGGTATGCGAGCTTTTGATTACTGCGAGGCTCTCATAGACGTCTCATTGGGATCCAACGTCACTAGCATCGGATCTTCAGCATTCTCCTCCTGCACCAGCCTAGCTAGCATTACCATCCCCGCTAGTGTTACCAATTTCCACGGATCCACATTCACATACAGCACAAAACTCACCAACGTCATGGTGGCTGCAACGAATCCACGCTACAGCAGTAAAGAAGGAGTTGTCTTCAACAAAGACAGGACCGTCCTTGTCCTTTGTCCTAATGGGATATCCGGCAGTTACACAATTCCCGAAACTGTCACGAATATCGGGGTTTCCGCATTCAGCGGCTGCACCAGCCTCACCAACGTCACGATCTCCAGCAGCGTTGCAACCATCGATGATTTCGGATTTAGCAGTTGTACCAACATCTGCAGCATCAAGATCGGAAACAGCGTCACAATCATCGGAGCTTATGCATTCTACAACTGCACCAGCCTCACGAAAGTTGAGATCCCAAAAAGCACTTGGCGTATAAAGGATTACGCATTCCGCTATTGTACCAAACTCTCCAGTGCCCTCTTTATGGGAAATGCCCCGGTAGCTGTCGGCACAGGGATCTTCACGTCTTCTACACCTACAATCTACCGTCTCTATGACGCTTCAGGATGGGCGTCTGCTTTTGCCAGCCGCCCCGTACGAATCTGGCCAGAAGCGGTAGCACCCACGCTATCCGCCGAGGGTTTGACGTTCAACATCATGGCCAGCACCAACCAGCAATTCGTTGTCGAAGCACGCTCAGACCTTTTATCTGGCAACTGGCTGCCAATTTTCACCGGCACCGTGACTTCCGCCGAATCCTTCACCTACACAGATGCGGACTCAGACCTTCATCCCACCCGCTACTACCGCATCATCCTTCCGTAATCCCTCGCACCCCTACCGCCCGCAGCCCCCTGGGAAGCCCACCGCTGGTGCAAGTGCGCGGAAAGAAAAATCCTTTGTTGATTATTGGATATTGAGATCCCCAGGGCATCGGCCTAATTGGGCCGCCGCTTTGAACCGGCGCAGGCCTTCCTCGAGGGTTGGCAGCGGGCAGGAGAAGTTCATGCGCACGAATCCCGGGGCCCCGAACTTGCGGCCATCGCCCAGTCCCAGTCCGGCCTTCTCGAAATGCAGGGCCGGATTGCCAGCGATCGGGAGCGCCCGGCAGTCGATCCAGGCGAGGTACGTGGCCTCGACCGTCGGCGACCACAACCCTGGAACCTCCTGCACGGTCGCGGCCACAAGGTCGCGGTTGCGCCGCAGGACGCGGATAAGCTCGGCGTGCCAGTCGTCGCTGCGGCGATAGGCCGCCTCGCAGGCGGCATAGCCGTAGGCGTTGACCTCGGTGACGATGCCGCGGGCGGTATGCAGGAAGCGGCGCCGCAGCGACGGGTCGGGAATGATCGCGAACGCCCACATCAGCCCGGCCAGATTATAGGTCTTGCTGGGCGACATCAGCGTGATCGTGCGCGCCGCGACCTCGGACGAGAGCGTGGCCATGGGGATATGCCGCGCCCCTTCCTCGAGGATCAGGCCGCAGTGGATCTCGTCGGAGCAGATCACCACGTCGCGTGACAGGCAGATCTCGGCGATTTGCTCCAGTTCCGTCCGGGTCAGGCAACGGCCGGAGGGATTGTGCGGGTTGCAGTGCATAAACAGGCGGGCATCACCATCCAGGGCGGCAGCCAGGCGGTCCATCGGGAAGGTATAGCGTCCGTTTTCCACATCGAGCGGGACATCCCGCCGTGGCCGCTGCGCATGTTCGGGGGAGCTGAGGAACGGCGGATAGATCGGCGTGGTGGTCACCACGGTGTCGCCCGGATGCTCCAGCATGCGGCAGACGACGTTGAGGCCGACCACGACGCCAGGCAGCCAGACCAGCCAGGCGGGATCGATCTCCCAGCCGTAATCCTTGAGCAGTTTTTCACCGATCGCCTCGATCGTGGCCGCCGGGGCCTGCGCATAGCCGAAGATGCCGTGGTCGGTACGGCGGTGCAGCGCCTCCAGGATCGCCGGCGAGGCCGCGAAGTCCATGTCGGCCACCGGCATGGGGATAAAGTCCTGTTCAAAGGGCTGGTTCCACTTGAAACTGTCCCCGCCGCGCCGTTCAATCACCTTGTCAAAATCAAA
>CAZZBA010000004.1:18436-33225 GCA_964652765.1 uncultured Victivallales bacterium
GCAATCGCCGCGAGCACGGCATCGTGCAGCACGCCGTTTGTTGCCAGAACCCCCTTGTTGCGGCATAACGTGCGCCCCTGCGTGAAATCGAGCGGGCGGCCATGGATGTCGCTCACGCGCCCGCCCGCCTCCTCCACTATAAGCACGCCAGCGGCATGGTCCCAGATCTTCTCCTCGTAATCCGCCCGCGTCGGCAGGCGCATGTAGACATCCGCCTCACCACGGGCCGTCACGGCATACTTGCACTGGCTGTCGAGGCGGGCAGGCTCGGCCGCCGTCCCCAGCGCGGCGCAGATCTCACCGGCACGCCCCTGGGCGGTATGGCCGCTCTCGAACGATTCGCAGAAAACCGCCGCCGCCGGATCGGCACGCCGGCTGACGCGGACAGGCTCCGGCGCGCCGCCGCCGACTGGCTGGCACCAGGCACCGCCGCCGCGCAGGGCATGGAACAGTTTTCCGCGCGGGGCAGCCGACGCGGCGGAGAGCGAGTCGGACAGGTACGGGCAGCCCAGCACACCCAGCACCACCCGGCCATCCTGGATCAGGGCAAGGGCCACGGCATACTGGTCCCTGCGGATAAACCCCTTGGTGCCGTCGATCGGGTCGATCGTCCAGAACCGGCCGCGCGCCCCGCCGGCCGCACCACCGCCAGCCAGCGCGTCGAGCATGGCCTGCATGCCGATGGCCGGGTCGGCGGCATGCACGAACCGCCAGACGCGCTCGCGCAGTCCGGCGTCGGCGAACAGCAGGCCCGCTTCCTCCTCGGCAACGACCGGATCGGCCGGGAACGCCTGCCGCAGCGCGTGGATCAACAGGGCCTGCGCGCCGAAATCCGCCACGGTCACCGGCGAGCAGTCGTCCTTCGTGATCGCATCCGCCCCGCCCGACGCGCGTCGGACCGCCTCGCAAAGGGCTGCCGCGCGGCTCACCGCCGCCAGCGCGACCTTGCATTCATCATCCATCCTGAACTCCCTTGTCGCGTTCCTAATTGCAACCGCAGCCGCCCCCGCCTACACCGCGACCGCCAGCAGCACCCTCGCGCGTGAAGTAAATATGTTCATAGAGGGTATCACTCAACGGATCCCGGTCCGGGCGCATCGTGTAATCCGACAGCGTGCCCCGCTCCCAAGGCTTGACCGCCACGCACCCGGCTCCCAGTTGGAGCAGGACAAACAGGACAAGAACGCACAGAGGTTTATGCATTATTTCTCCCCAAGCAGCGAATCCAGATGTTGACGCAAGGCGGTGACCGTCTCGTCCCCCTGGAACCCGTTGTGACGGAATCGTTCGCGGCCGCTGCGATCCAATATCAAGGATGTCGGCATGCTCGCCACATTCGCCTTCGCCACCAGCTTCTGTTTCGCATCGCGCACGATGGGAAAGCTCACCGGCCGCTTTTTCAGGAAGGCCCCCATGGCGGCAGGATCCTCGTCGAGGTTGATGCCAAGCACAACCACCCCCCGCTCACGGTATTCCTTATACAAGGCATCCAGCGAAGGGAAAGACTTCGCGCAGGGCCCGCACCACGATGCCCAGAAATCCAGAAGGACGATCTTCCCCTTCAGATCCGGCAAACTGCCCTCCAGGCCGAACGACTCCAAGGAATAGATCGCCTGCCCGGCAGCACCGGGTTCAGCGCGCAGCACCGGCGTGAACAGCAGCGACAGCGGCAGCACCGCCAGCATTATCATTCCGGCTCTTTTTGCGCTTGATGACATATGAATCGAACGAACGCGTCTCATACCGACCTCCTTTTTTCCAATAGCATCCACTTGCACCGACATCCGCCGCAATCAACCGTAATGCATCGTCACTGTCCAGCAAGGCGGAGGTGGTCGACAGGATTCCTGCCTCCACGCACGACGGGCTCAGCACCCACACCGCCTCGCAGTCCGCGGTCGATGGATATCCGGTCCGCGGATTGATGATATGACTGTAACGAACCCCGTCCAGGAAAAAACAACGGGCATAATGGCCTGAACAGCAGATTGAGATGTGATCAAGCCCGACTCCCGCCCAGCAGCGGTTGGTTCCATCCGGGAATTCCAAGCCCACTCTCCATGCGCCGCCTTCCGGAGGGCTGCCTGTGGCTTTGATATCCCGCCCCAGGTTGACCAGCATGTTCGCAATGCCCTGTTCCGTCCCCATCCGGACCAGGCAGTCGACCGCATACTCCTTGCCGATGCCGCCAAAATCCAGGATCATCCCTTCATTCCTGAGTCTCACCTGTCCCGCAGACCGCTCGACATTCCCCCATCCGACCCGCTCACGTGCACGCTCAATCTCATCCTCCCCGGGCAGCGCTGTATGCTTGCGATGAAAACTCCATAGGTTTATCAACGGCCCTGCGGTGGGATCAAACAGCCCTCGCGTTTTCCAATTGTACCAGTGACACAAAGCCAGCAGCTCCTCAGTCATGGGGTCCACCGGGACCGCTGCCCGTCCTGCCTGGCGGTTGATCTCCGAAATGAGCGAATTGTCGATATAGACCGAATACTTGAACTCGAAATCAGCCAGCCAGTCGAACATGGCCTCCCGGAACGCCATCGCGCGGGCCGTGCTGGCCGCCGAGAAGATGATCTCGTTAACGGTACCCATGGCATCAAAAGACAACCGGTGGTAGCCGCCGTAGGATGA
Organism: uncultured Victivallales bacterium; assembly: GCA_964652765.1. Lineage (GTDB taxonomy): Bacteria > Verrucomicrobiota > Kiritimatiellia > UBA8416 > UBA8416 > UBA8416. The sequence goes on from CAZZBA010000004.1 coordinate 21,074, forward strand.
TATCGGCGAAATCATAAGCTGTCCGCGGAGCATCGCTCTGGTTTTCACAGCCATACACGCACTCCCGCCATGACCGACAGCGCACTCGGATACATGTCGTCAGCCGTTACGCCGTCCAGCCCCTCCTGAACGTACTGGTCCACCGCGACATTGAACGAGAAGCGTTCAACCGGCCTCCAGATCAACTTCACGCCATATCCCAGTGCCGACATTTCAGACACCCGGTAATCAGAGGAATAAGCAACCGGATCGCCCGCGAACTGTGTATCATAGAAGTCGGCCTCGCTCTGAACATAGTAGCGCATGGCAGGACTCACAATCAGCGTCGACCCGATCTTCTGGTACCAGGCGAGACCCACCGTATGCGCACCAATGCCAAAACTATCGTTATAGAAACGGTACGATAACTCAACCGCACCGCTTAACGTCTCGATATACCGGTTCAATGCCGTATACAGGACTTGCTTCTCTTTATTATCCGGGCGCCGTTCAGGTACCAGTATCCCGTTCAACTCCACGACTTTATAGGGATCGGTCAGATAGCCATCGGTCGTACCGACCGTTGCATTCAACGTCAGGGTCGTCTTCTTGTTGAGAACCTGCAACACCCCGACCATGATGTCGACGCTATCCTTGTTTTCCGGTCCCGCCATGGTGACCGCATCCACTTCGTCATTGGCATACGACGCACCCAGCGTGATGGTCGTGTTCTTCTGATTGAAATCAACACTGTCCCGGAGTGCGATGCCCCGCGAGATATAATCCGACTCCTGGCTGTATGCCCCCTGGAAAACGAGCGTATGCCGTCCCAGACGTTTCGCCAACTCCATGTTCAAGCCTACCCGCTCATCGTCCACATCGGCACGAGGGGCCTTGCCGGCCTTGTCATACTCTGTGACCGTATTGGCTGTCGTTGTCGTGGAACCTCCGCCTCCTGACGACCCGCCAGGCGCTGGAGCCGGCGCTGGAGCCGGCGAAGGTGTAGCACCGGCTTTTGCATAATAGGGACCTGATGATTTGCCGAAAAGCCTATTGCGAATCTTATCATCCTCGTCTTCGTCCTCGTACTCGTACTCGTCCTCATCGTCATCGTCATCGTCATAATCCGGAACAAACGTCGCCCCGCCCCCGCCCGGCTGGGTGACCGTGCTATAATATGTTGTATTCTTAAGCGGCGGCGCACCGCTGGGAGTCGCACCGGATATGGAATTGTAAATCCCGTCAATCTTGATCGTCAGTGTGGACGATAGATCATGCTCGACCATGAAGGTCGGCGAAATGATCTGCATCCGGTGATCGCTTTCCTGATAATACAGGGCCTTCAGATCAACCCGGTCTTCGCTGAATGCCCGGCGGGGAATCGCTAGAAACAGCAAAACCACCGCCACATGTACAACGACCCACGAACGGATTCCGAGCGTATTCGAGTTATTCATAATTTGTATTCCTATCAACCGTGAATTTCCTTACAAGAAAACATCAAGGGCAGCGGGAAAGGTGCAAGTCGCGCAGCCGGCGCGTTCCGCCAGGCAGAAGTCGTGGAAGATCTGCATCAGGCCCTGCTGGCGCAGGCCGCTCCTGGCATACAGCGACGGATTATGGTCGCGCCCGAGCAACCGGTGGGCGGTCTGCCGCATCACGCTGTTGACCTGTTCCGGCGGCAGCGCGGGCAGCAGCACCGCCATATCCGCACCGCTGGCGGCCAGCAGGGGCAGCACGACATTGGCCCCCCAGGCGGCCAGCCGGGCGGAACCGACCAGCGCCACCGGTGACGGACGGGTGGCCCCGCCGAACCCGAGGTGATGCAGCCAGTGGTCCAGCGGCGGAGGCGGATCGAACCACGCGGCGGCATCACCGATCCCGCCCGTTCGCTGCCACTGCGCCTGCAGCCGCTGCCAGGGCGGTTGCGGGTTGCTGGCAAACAGCGTGGCGGCGGCGGCCAGGCGGCGGACCGGATGATTCTGCGGGCGCAGCGAGGATAGGGTCCAGGCCGATGCCGGCAGGCACGCGGAAGCCCAGCGGGCCTGGAACGGCCACCAGGCATCCCAGAGGCGACGCAGCAGCGCGCGCGTCCCGGGATTCCAGCGCGGGGAAGGCGACGGCGGCAGCAGGCCGGCAACGCCTAGCAGCAGGGCGTAGGCATCGAGCGGGGCCAACGGACGCAGCACCTCCGGCGGGATCCGCGCCGCGAGGAGGCGGAACGGGACCGCGTTCTGCTTGTAGCCCAGCGCGGCCATGGTCTCGCGGTAAAGCACGGTATCGGCATCCTGCCCGCGCAACTGCACCGCCAGCCGCGCCGCCTTCTGCTCCAGACGGAAAGCACCAGCGGCCTCGAGCATGGCGGCCACGCGGTCGGGATGCCAGGTGGCGAGGATGGCGGCACAGGGGCAGTTCTCGGTGGAGAAGGCGTAAGGATAGGCCGTCAGGTCGACGGCATCCATGGAAAAGGCCGGATTGGCGGCCAGGGCCTCGCCGAGGGGGATCGCGAGCGCGCCGGGCGGCAGGCTGGCCGGCGGCGCGGCGGCGGCACTGTAGGTGACATGGGCGATGACGCGCCGGTAGCGCGGGTCACGGCCATGCCCGTGGCGTTCCCAGTCGGCGGGATGGATATGGATCTCGATATCGCCTTGAAGCTGGCGGCAGTCACCGCCGTCGAGCTGCAGGGTGGCATCCAGGAAATCGGGGCCGGCTTCCAGGTTCCAGCGGCCCGGCGAGATCACGGACACCCGTTCGCCATCGGCGGTCCTGAGATCCGCGGGCCGCAGGGCGCTATCGAACCAGATGCACTGCAAATGGCGCTCGGTATGCGCGAAGCCCGCCGACGTCTGGCGTACGCAGCCCCGCGGCGGGGCGGTCAGCGTCCGGTAGGCATCCGCGGCGGCAAAGCGGAGCTCGGAGGCAACGGCATAACGGTCTGTCGGCTTCTGCATGGCACCACGCGCACAGGGTTTACAAGCGGATACTCCACGCATCATAGGTGCCAGCCACACCGGATGCAAGCCCCGCGTGCGTATTCTGCTGGCACCATTCCGCCATTCCGGTTTGACATAACCAAGTGTCCCGTATTAGGATACGCTTTCTTTTGAACGCGCCTAGGGAGAGGATAGACATGTTTTCAGCATCCGATTTACGCAAGGGACTAAAGATCGAAGTCGACGGGCACCCGTATGTGATCACGGAATATAACTTCGTGAAGCCCGGCAAGGGACAGTCGATCTACACCTGCCGGATCAAGAGCATGATCGACGGTTCGACGCAGGTCAAGCAGTACCGTTCGAACGACAAGGTCGACAAGCCGCAGCTTGACGAGAAGACGCTGGTCTACTCGTACAAGGACGGCGATCACTACGTCTTCATGGACGAGAACTACGAGCAGGTCCTGCTTTCGGAAAAGGTCCTCGGCGACCAGCGACATTTCCTGAAGGAGGAGATCGAGGTCAACGTCCTGTTCCACAACGGCAACGCGATCGGCATTGAATTGCCGATCTTCGTGGAACGCAAGGTCATCCACACCGAGCCCGGTGCGCGCGGCAATACCGCCACCAACGTGCTGAAGCCCGCGACAATCGAGGGTGGATACGAGATCCCGGTCCCGCTGTTTGTCAACGAGGGCGAGGTCATCCGGATCGACACCCGCGACGGCACCTACCTGGAACGGGTACGGTGAGAACCGGGGCCCGGCTGGAGATGCTGCGGCAGCGCAGCCGCCTGCTAGCCGCCATCCGCGGCTTCTTCCTGCAAAACGGTTTTATCGAGGTCGAAACGCCCGTGCGGCTTCCCGCGCCGGCGCTCGAACGCTACATCGACGCGATTCCCGCCGGTGACTGGTACTTGCGCACATCCCCGGAACTGCACATGAAGCGCCTGCTGGCGGATGGTGTCGCGCCGATCTTCCAGATGGGACCCTGCTTCCGGGCCGGGGAACACGGCTCGCGTCACCGCACGGAGTTCACCATGCTCGAGTGGTACCGCACCGGGGCGGACTACATGGACATCCTGGCGGACACCGAGGCGCTGGTGCGCAATGCCGCCCGCGCGCTGCGCGAAAAGGAGGCTCTGCCGTCCGGCGGCGTGGATGTCGACGCGCCGTGGCTGCGGCTTTCCGTGTCGGAAGCCTACCGGCGCTACGCCGGCTGGGATCCGGTAGCGGGGTTCGACGCGGACCGCTTCGACCTGGACATGGTCAACCTTGTGGAACCGGCCCTGCCACGTGATCGCGGCGTCGTGCTGATCGATTACCCGGCAGAAGTCGCGGCACTGGCGCGGCGCTGTCCCGCCGACCCGCGCGTCGCCGAGCGCTGGGAGCTGTACCTCGGCGGCCTGGAGATCGCCAACGCGTTCGGCGAGCTGACCGATCCCGCCGAGCAGCGCCATCGGTTCGAGACCTGCGCGCTGGAGCGGGCCGCCGACGGCAAAGAGGTCTACCCGCTGGACCGGGCGTTTCTCGCCGCGCTCGAAGAACAGGGACTGCCGCCCTGCGGCGGCATCGCCCTGGGCGTCGATCGCCTGCTGATGGTCCTGACCGGAACCGCCGACATCGGCGGCGTCATGGCGTTCGGCGGTGAGACGGGAGGGGCGTAAACAGGGATAAACTGTAACTTCACTGTTTTCGTGCTGGTTCGGTTTGTAGCCACGCTCGCCAGAGCGTGGATGGCTCAACCCAACGCCCTTGCTCAACCCATCCACGCTCTGGCGAGCGTGGCTACGAAGAAGTTACACCCTGCATCGCAGGGAGCCTGCGACATCACGAGGCCAGTCGAAATCCAAGCGCCTGCAGGGATTCCCGCAGCGCGGGATCGGCATGCTCACAGGCCACCTCGGTGAAACGGAACTCGCGGCGCATCGGGTAGTTTTTCCGCAGGTTGTCGAAATGCGCGGCCTTCCCGACTTCCGGTGTCCGCCGGCGCATGCGCGCATCGTCACCCATGATGTCGTAGACTTGCCGCACGATACCCTCAAGCACCGCCTCGGGCGCCAGCCCGCGCGCATCCACACGGATATGCGGTACCGGCGGCGGCGGGAGATTGCCTTCCGCTGTCCATACCGGCGGCTGGCCGATTAACTCGCAGGCCGCGCGGTAGACCATTTCCGTCCCGCCGACCTTGCCCTCGAAGGAATGCCCCGCGATATGCGGCGTCGCGATATCCACCCGCTCCAGCAGGTCATCACGATATCCGCCGGGCTCACCCTCCCAGGTGTCGAGCACGACATGCGCCAGCCTTCCGGAATCGATGGCCGCCAGCAGCGCCGGGGAGTCGGCCACCGCGCCACGGGCCGCATTGATGAAGATCGACCCCGGGCGCATGCGCCTGAAGAATGAGGCGTCGGCCAGATGAAAGGTGGGATCACTACCGCCCTTCTCCATCGGGACGTGCACCGTCACGATATCAGCCGCCGCCAGCAGGTCCTGCAACTCAACGAATTCCGCTGCTTCGGCGTCACGTCCCGCCTTGCGCGCCTGACGCCTGCGCGGCGGATCGTTCATCAGGACCTTCATCCCTAGCGCCCGGGCCTTCTGAACCACACGGCTGCCGACATTGCCGATCCCGATCACCCCGACGGTCCTGCCGGCCAGGGAAAAACCGTTCGCCACCGCCAGGTGCAGCAGCGCGGCGGTGAAATACTCGGAGACGCTGTTGGCGTTGCACCCCGGGGAAAAACACCAGCCGATCCCGCGCGATTCCAGATACGGGATATCCATGTGGTCCGTCCCGATGGTGGCGGTACCGACAAACCGCACCCGGCTGCCATCGAGCAGAGCGGCGTTGACCTGGGTGGTCGAGCGGATCGCCAGGATATCGGCATCGCACACATCCGCGGCGGTCAGCGCGCGCCCGTCCCGGATCACGGTTTCGCCCAGCGTCTCAAACGCCTCCGCCGCATACGGCATATTGCGATCAGCAACAATCTTCATACAAACTCCAGCGTCCCCCATTCCTGCTGCCGGTGATAGCTGAGCACCTGGTGCGGCGAGGTCGAGGACAATACCGGGGCGGCCTGCCCCTGTGTGTAATCATAACGACTGAACGAGAACCGCCACGTATCGCCCACCACCGGCAGGCCGTTTTCCGCCACCCGTGCCAGCGGGATCGACGCCAGCACCGACCAGCGGCCATGGGCCGCATCCACCTGCACCCGGCTCCCTATCTGCCAGTCCCTCACAAACCATTCCGGCGGCAGGCCGGGGAATGACTTCGGCGCGGCAAAGGCGGCCGCCGACGGTATCCGCAATTGAAACCGCTGGTTGCGCGGGCTAACATGGAACTCGTAGTACGCCTCCTGCCCGGCCGGACGCAGGAATATCTCGAACACATCGCCATGCTGGAAGGACGGCACATTGAACTCGTCCACGGGGTTGAAAATGTCGTCGTCGTCCAGGACGGCGAACACCAGCAGTTCCTGCGCCGTCCAGCCGCAGCGCACCGATGCCGGGCGCAGCCCCGGTTCGGGCTCCGTGCGCCAGGCCTGATGCATGGCGACCGCTTCCGCGCCGGCAAAGGCCGTCTCTGCTCCCTGCCAGTCATCCGGCAGAGGCGGCTCCATCCGGGCACAGCGTAACTCACTCGACATTCTGTACCTGCTCGCGGATGCTTTCCTGCTCCGCTTTCATCTGGATGACCAGTTGCGAAAGCCGCGCATCGTTGGCCTTCGAGCCGATCGTGTTGATCTCGCGCAGGATCTCCTGGCAGAGGAAATCAAAGGCGCGCCCTGCGGGCTCGCTCTTCCCGACCAGGACATCGACCTGGTCGAAGTGGCTGCCTAGCCGCACGAGTTCCTCGGAGATATCGCAACGGTCGGCAAACATCGCCACCTCCCTGGCGATCTGCTCGGGTGCGGGACCGTCCACCAGCTTCATGGCCGCGATGCGCGCTTCCAGCGCCTGGCGATAAGCCCGCGCCACGGCCGGTGCCCGTCTGGCCGCTTGCGCCGCCAGCTTCCGCAGCCGGGCGAACCGCTTGCGGATATCCACCGTCAAGGCGCGACCCTCGGCCGCGCGCATCTGTTGGAGCTGCTTGAGCGCCTGGCCAAGCGCCTGCTGCAGGACCGGCCAGACGCGCTCGCCATCCTGCGTGACATCCTCGCAGACCATCACGTCCGGCAACCGCAGCAAGGCCTCCACCGGGATATCCCCGGCCAGTTTTAGTGCCTTGCCAGCGGCCCGCAGCGCCTCGACGTAGCCTGCGGCCCGCTCCAGGTCCAGCCGGACGGCCCCTCGCCGGGCACTGTCACTCCAGACCACGCTGACGTTCGCCGTCACACTGCCTCGGACAAGCACCCCGCCAACGAGCTTCTGCGCGCGCGGCTCCAGCGCGGCCAGTGCGCGCGGCATGTTCAGCCGCAGGTCAAGCTGCTTGCGGTTGACGGATCCAAGCTCCACGCACACCCGCACGCCGTCTTTTTCCGCCTCGCCCCGGCCAAAGCCGGTCATGCTGTTCATGGCCATTACTCGTCCCCGCCTTTCGCCTGGTGCTTCAGCCAGCCCTCGATGAACATCTGGATGTCGCCGTCGAGCACCTTCTGCACGTTCGAGGTTTCCACCCCGCATCGGTGATCCTTCGCCAGGGTGTAGGGCTGGAGCACGTAGGAGCGGATCTGGCTGCCCCAGGCGATCTCGCCCTTGGCCCCGTAGAACTTCTCCATGTCCTGGCGCTTCTCGTCCATCCGCAGTTCATAGATCTTGGCCCGCAGCATGTTCATGGCCTTTTCACGGTTCATGTGCTGCGAGCGTTCCGCCTGGCAATACACGACGAGACCGGTCGGCAGATGCGTCAGCCGGACGGCCGAATCGGTGGTATTCACGTGCTGGCCGCCGGAACCGCTGGAGCGGTAGGTGTCCACCCGCAGGTCGCCATCATTGATCTCGACGTCGATATCATCGGTCAGTTCAGCAACCACATCGACCGCGACGAACGATGTGTGGCGGCGCTTGTTCGAGTCGAACGGGCTGATCCGCACCAGGCGGTGGACACCCCGCTCCGCGCGCATGTAGCCATAGGCATAGGTACCCGAGATCTGGATCGTGGCGCGCTTGATCCCCGCCTCGTCTCCAGCTTGCAGTTCCATGATGGTGCATTCGAAGCCCTGTTCCTGCGCATAACGGTTGTACATGCGCAGCAGCATGTTGGCCCAGTCGCACGATTCCGTGCCGCCAGCCCCGGCATGCAGCGTCAGGAAGGCGTTGCTGCCGTCAAGCTCGCCGCTGAGCAGTGATCGCAGTTCCAGCGCGTACAGGGCCTTCTCCGCCTCGTCCAGCTCCTCCTGCATGTCGGCTAGCGCCCGCTGGCGCTGGGCCGGGTCGTCCTCATCCTCCAGCAGCTCGAGCATCAACGCGGACTCTTCCATGAACGCGGCGGCCTTGCGGAACGGATTGAGCACGGCCTTGTGCAGGTTGGTCTTCTCGATTACCTTGCGGGCATGGTCCGGCCTGTTCCAGAAATCCGGCGCGGCGCTTTCCAGTTCCAGCGCCGCCACGGTTGCTTCGCGGTTCGCGACGTCAAAGATACCCCCGCATCTCGGCCAGCCGCACGTTCATCTTTTCAATCCGCCCTGTCATGTCGTTGTCCATATCCGCCGTCCCTTGGTTTTGATTTCCATCCGGATCATGCCCGGACCGGCATTCTCCCTGTTATCGCGCCATGAACCAAGAAAAAAATCACTTTCAAATAAGGATTGACGAGTAACCGGGAAGGTTTACAATTCCCAGCTAATTATTTGTTGGCTATCTGAATAGACTCACGACTGTTCGCCGCGGCCGGCACAGGGTGGGTTTACCCTCGCCGACCGCATGGATCCCGACCATGACACTTCACGAGTTTATTGTCCTGCAGATCGAGGAGATCGACCGGCACAAGTGGATCGAATCCCAGAAGGCGGGGTACGATCTTGGCGACCGGGCGGTTTTCGACTGGGTCGAGAAGCATGCGGCGGCCTTCCGTCGCCATGTGCTGGAAACGATGGACGGGGGGCTCGAGTTCCCGGACGGGAGCGTAGCCCCCCCGATGGATGCCGGCGCGACACGCTGCAACTTCAACTTCCCGAAGCACCGCCACTGCTGAGAAACGCGAGGCACGCCTAATCGCGGATGTCGCGGATATGCTCGCCCTCGCGCCACACCCCCTTGACGCGCTGGCCTCCGGGATACACGCGCACCCCTTCGCCATGCATCTGTCCGTTCACGAACGGGCCGATATACTGCGCCCCGTCGGCGGCAAGGTAAGTCCCCTGGCCATGACGCACGCCATCCACGAAGTCGCCCGTATAGCGTGACCCGTCGGCAAACCGGTATTCCCCCTTACCCGTGCGCAGGTCTGCCCGGAACTCGCCCTCGTAGACATCCCCGTTCGGGAAGCGGATCACACCCTTGCCGTGCTTGCGGCCATTCATGAAATCCCCGGCGTACTTGCTGCCATCGGGATAATACATCACCCCGCGGCCGTTGATCATGTCGTTGCGGAAATCCCCCGCGTAACGGCTGCCGTCGGACTGCGTCTGGCTCCCTAGCCCGTGCCGGATCCCGCTCACGAACATGCCCGTGTAGCGGTCGCCGGAGGTCGTGGTCTGCGTCCCGGGACCGTTGCGCAGATCGTTCTCGAACATGCCCTCGTAGCGGTCGCCCAGTTTCGAGACGTACACACCCCAGCCATGCATCAGCCCGTTGCGGAACTCGCCCTCGTAGCGGTCGTCGTTAGGGAAGCTGACCACCGAGATGGTCGTCGGCACGGTCTTGTCGCGCACCGGCACCGCCACATCCGCCTGCAGGGTCTCGAACATGGTGTCGATGTCGGCCGCCGAGAAGGTATCCAGCAGCGATGATGCCGCCCCGCCCCCCGCCGCCGGCACGGCCTCCGTCACGGCAGGCACGACCACGACCCCGTCGGCGGAAACGAATTGGTCCAGGCTCCGCCGCACGGTCTCCAGGACCGCCGCCGACTGCGCCATATCCTCGCCCATCTTCAGCAGCCGGTCATTGAGGCTGCGCTTGTCGCGCTCGTCGGACGCCTCTTTCGATTCCGTCCAGCGGGTCTGCCGCCGCACATCCGCGACGAGTTGCTCGGTCGCCTGCTCCTGCGAGGCCTGCAGCGCATTGAGACGGGTAGCCAGGCTCAGCTGCACGCGTTCGATATCGGCGAACCGGTTTGTCATGGATCCGATCTGCGCGGTGTTGACCGCCACATAGTCCCGCATCTCGTCCACGCTCCCGAGCACCTGGCCCACCTGCCGCAACACGTTAATCCCCGCCATCAGCACCAGGGCGACCGCGATCAGCATGACCATGGAAAAGAGGGTCACAAACCAGGCCATGACACGCCGCTGCCGGGCGCGTTCAAGCGTCATCTCGTCCCGCAGCCCCGAAAGCGTCATCGCCTCCGGCGGAGTCGCCGGCTGATTGCTCTCCCCGCTCATGGCGTGCCCTCGTCAGCCGCCCGTGTCATCACCTTGGTGATCACCATCGACCCGCTCACCAACGAATCGGTGCTTTTCGAGGCAAGCTCAAGCTGGCGGACACGGATCAGTCCCGGTGTCTGGCCGACCATGTGCAGGAAGTTGATCAACGCGGCGGTTTCCGCCTCGAATTCGCTGATCTCGACCACATACGTCACCAGGAACGCCGTGGGCTCGGGCGGCAGGTGCCGCATGGCCTTCAGCCGGATCCCGTTGCGCAGCGCCATCTCGTCAACTTCGTTCTTGAAGGTCTCGACGGCCTCCTGCTCTGCGCTGGAAACGCCTATCAGATCCTTGACCGCGGCATATTGCTGGCGGACGGAACCCTCATACGCCAGCGTCTTGCGATGACGGTTCAGGCGTTCCTGCTCGACCTGGATCGAGGTATCCAGTTCGCGCACCCGCCGCACCAGCGGCTTGGCAACGGTCACGTCGGTCACATACAAGGCCACCAGCACCAGGGACAACACCAGCCCGGCCTTCTCGCGCAAAGGCAACTGCATCAGTTTCTCAATCATTCCGAATGTCCTCCTCAAAGCGTCCGGTCGCCTGGAACGAAAAGCGTTGATCCGAGTTCATGACGGTGTTCCCGCCTTCTTCAACACCTGCAAAGAAGGGGCTCTCCTCAAGCAGGCGAATCAGCTCGCGGATATCCTTGCGCGAAGGAGCCGTGCCGATCATCGCGATCTGCCGGCGGCCGGCATCGATCGTGAGGGACTCGAGATAGACCCGCTCAGGCAGGCTGCTGTGTATCACGGGGAGCAGCCGCTCGGGCAGGAAGCGCGAATCCTGGCGCTCGCGGGTGGCACGGATGACTTCGGACATCCGCTCCACATCGACGGACGGGCCCTCCAGGGCGCTGGCCTCCGCCTTCAGGCGGTCACGCTCGTTGAGGCGGTAGCCGACTGCCAGCAGGCCGTAGAGTGACGCGCAGACCATCGACGTCACCAGCAGTGCCGCCATGGCCGACCATACCTTCGAGCGCTGCACAAGCTGCTCGCGCAGCCGCACCACATCCGGCACGAAATCGAAATCCAGCAGGTTCGGGGCCAGGGCCATGCCGATCAGCCCGGTCAGAGACGCCGTGGCGTAGCGTTCGTCACGCACGTTGCCGCACCCTTTGCCTGACTTCACGTCATCCAGGCAGTCAGCCTTGGTGCAGGGAACGGCAAGCGCCTGGCCGACGGCCTCGGCCAGCCCCTCGATCCGGATGCCTGCCCCCGAAAGCGTGACCGCCTCGACGGCCTCGCCCCGCAGCGCCTCGGCGCAGGACTGGAAGGCCTCGCGCACCCGCTGCACGAACCCGTCCAGCCCCTCGGACGCCTGCTTTGCCCCCCACAGGATGCTCTTGGTAAAGACCACCTTCCGATGCTGGACCACGATCATGTGGGTGAAAAAGGAATCCACATCCAGCAGCGCCACCAGCTTCTCGGGCGCTTCCATGCGCGTACGGTACAGGAACCAGTTGAGAACCCCCTCGGAGGAAACAGTCATCCGCTCCACGGAGAGGCCGGCGGCCTCGATCGTATAGTAGCGGTCGCGGACGATGCTGCGCTGCGCGATCACAAGCATCACCCGTGTGTAGGTGCCCTGGCGGATCACCCCCAGCGTCTTGTAGCCGGAGAGGATCTCATTGAGCGAATACGGCGTCTGGCGCCCGACCTGCAGCTCCACCATGTCGGCGATCTCGGCCGTCTCGGTCGAGGGCA
>CAZZBA010000004.1:33325-40314 GCA_964652765.1 uncultured Victivallales bacterium
TTGCTGTTCCTTGCCATTTCACGCTCCCGTTCATCACCGGACCCGGCGGCCCGTTATTACCGCTCGCGCCACATCGCGTACCGCCGCGCCTGTGTATCCCACACAAAATCCACCTGCAGCACCGGCTCCCCCGCTGGCGAGACGCCCCCGTATGCCGTTCCGCCGAATGCCGTCGAACACACGGTCAGCATGGCCGCCATCGCCGTGAACACCCTTCCCTCGTCACCTGTCAGCACCGCGAATTGCTCCAGTGCCGACCGCATGACCGTATAGTCGGCCTTCTCGAACGCCAGCCCCGCCTCACGGAAACCGGCCAGCTTGCGCACCAGCGAAACCACCGCCCCGCCGCCCTCTGGCGACGCCACCGCCATCCCCAGCGTCTCCAGCACCGCCGGAGCCGCCGCGTTGATGTTGACAAGCCCCGCCCCATGCACCGTGATAAACGGGCGCAGTCGTTCAAACAACGCGGCATCCACCCCCCCGACCTGCAGCAAATCCTCGACATGCATCATGCGGCGGGTTGCAACGTCCCCTCCCGGACTCTTTTGCGCAGAATAACCGCTTTTCGCGCCTGCTGTCAACCGTTCATCATCAGCACTGTCACCCCGCCAGGCGACCACCGCCGCCAAAAGCGCCACCGCCTCGTCATCACCCAACCCGCCAGCGGTCACGAACAAGGCCGCCAGCAGGTTGGTATGGGACGTATTGAGGTTGATCCTGCCCTCCTCGCCGATCACCCCGATGTTGGTGACCGCCCCGCCCTCGGCATCCGGCGTCACGAACACGACCGAGAAGACACCGCCATCCGCCAGCGGAACATCCTTGAATTGCTTTTCATCCCGGTTCCACGCCGCCTCGGCCACCCCGTCCCAGGTGTTGGTCTGCGCCATGATCACCGCGGCGGCCTGCGCCGCGCCCGCCGCCGCCGCCGCCCGCGCCTGCACACGCGCCGACAGCCGTTCCGCCGCGCTGAAGACCGAGGAGACGTGCGAGCCGATCGCCACCGCCAGTGCCGCCAGGAAAAACACCACCCACAGCGACAGGATCAACACACTGCCGCCGCGGCTCACCACAGGTTCGCCCCCCAGTTGGCAGGTCACACGCCTCGTGATGCCGAATGGGGGGCGAGTCTGTGCCGAGCCGTTGCGCTGCCCGACGCTCATGGTTCCTCCTCGCTGGCTGCGGTCTCGAGCAGCACCGTGCGTACCACCGGTCCTTCGGCCAGTGCGTCGCCCGCGATCTCGAACTGCACCGCCACCGGCAGGTTCGAGCTGCCCGCCCAGGTGTCGCTCCAGCCACCGGCCGCCCCGCTACCGGTTGCGGTCCCCTGATAGCGCAGCTTGAGGGCGAACCCCCTGCCGAGCAACCGGTCGATGCCGTCGGCATCCATGGCCGGTGCGCCCGTACCTGCCGACCGCAACGCCAGGCGCTGCACGCCGGACTCGCCGACCTGGTAGCGCACCTGCAGAACTTGTCCCGCCGCTTCGCCGACCGTCGCCACGGTCAGCATCTCCATCGCCCCCGCTTCCCCGGCAAAAGGGGTTTCCCCGGTCTGGATGGCATTCTTCAAGTCGCGGTTGATCGTCTCGCCAGCCAGATACGCCTCCATCTCGCCGGTGCCGAAGGCGCTGACCCGGTCATAGACACGGAAGCCGCCCTCGAAGCTGGCCATGATCACGGTCATCACCGTGCCCAGCAGCAGCACGACGAACAACAGCTCGATCAGCGTGAAACCGCGCGAATCGCCCCGGCCCGCATAACCGCCTTTTTTCGTAATCACCGCCCAACGTCCAACATCCAACGTCCAACATCCAAGATAAGAATCCCTGCTTGGGCGTTGGGCGTTGGGCGTTGGGTGTTGGATGTTCAATTCGATTTCCCTGATAATTCTGAATTTTCCTCAGGCTCGGGAGGTAGATAGACCCGCGTGGCAGCAGAAAAGGTGCGATCGCGCCCCTCGCGCCAGACCGTGCAGAGCAGCTCGTGCAGCATCCCCGCCTGCGGGGCCGTCCCCGGCAGCGCGACGGTTTCGCTTTCGACCTGCCATCGGTAATCCGCGAAAGGTGGCTCGAAGACCCCGCGCTCACTGGCGGGGATCGCTCCCGTCAACCGCGCCGCCAACCGCCATTCCTCAAGCTCCTCCTGCACCAGCATGGCCGAGCGCATCCGCTCGACCCCTCCATCCCAGGCCGACAACGCCCCATGCAGCGCCTGCAGGATCAGCACGATCCCGACCGATAGCACCACGACGGCGATCAGCACCTCGATCAGCGTGAATCCGCCGTCCCTGTCACCATCTGCCTGGTGCATACCAGTCACCGCTAACGGTTATCCCAGTTGTTGATATTGTCCTCGGTGCTGGCCTCGTCAGGACCGTTCGACCATAGCTTGAATCCCATCAGGCTGCCAGGATCCAGTTGGTATTGATAAAGCCGTCCCCAGGGATCCTTGGCTTCACGTTCCAGATACGGCCCCTTCCAGCTATTCCCGGCCGAACCGGGCCGGACCGTCAGGGAGGCCAGCCCTTCTTCCGATTTGGGGTACTGGCCGACGTTCAGCTTGTAGAACTTCAGCGCCGAGGTGATGTTGGCAATATCCGCCTTCGCAATCCCGATCTTCGCGTCATCGGCCCGGTCCAGCAGCCGCGGCAGCACCATTCCCGCCAGCGCCGCCATGATAATGACCACGATCATCAACTCGATCAGGGTGAACCCGGCAGCCGCCTGGCGGCGTCGGGGAGAGACTGAAGACTGACTTGTCCGCCGTAGCCTTGGCGAAGGCGGAACACCGAAGACTGACTTGTCCGCCGTAGCCTTGGCAAAGGCGGAAGACTTCTTGCTTATGCTAGAAAGTTTCATTTTGCCTATCTCCTATTTTCACACGCCCATACCCCACACACGTTCCCACTCCCCGCCATACTAACCCCCCGCCGCCTCCATGTAAACGGCAAACCGCACGATCCCGCCCACCGGGCATTTCCGCATTCCGCATTTCGAAGCCGAAATCTGAAATCCGAGAATCGCACGCTTGCTTTCGCAACGACGCTGTTGCACAATCCCACTATGAAGCTTGCAACATGGATTCTCGCCGGAATGCTTTCCCTGCCGCTGCTGCGTACACTACCCTGCGCAGCCGAGACTGACACGGCCACAGGCACCAACGTCGCGGAGGAAACCAACGCCATCGCGCCCGTCAGGATCACCCCCGCCGGCGATGCGACCGCCCCGCTGGTATTCGTGATCCCCGTCGAGGACATGATCGAGCGTGGCCTGCTGTATGTCGTCCGCCGCAGCCTCGAGGCGGCCGTGCGAGAGAACGCCACCGCCATCATCCTCGACATGCACACACCCGGCGGACGCGTCGACGTCGCCGAGGAAATCATGCGCATGCTGATCGATCTGCCCGACTCCATCCGTACCATCACCTACGTCAACAAGGACGCCCTCTCCGCAGGGGCCCTGATCTCGATCGCCACCCAACGCATCTACATGGCCCCCGGCAGCCGCATCGGCGCCAGCGCCATCGTGACCTCGGGCGGCGATATCGAGGAGGGCGACATGAAGGAGAAGCATGTCTCCGCCCTGGTCGCACTGGCCCGCTCCGCCGCCGAGAACGGCGGTCACGACCCCGACCTGGTCGAGGCCATGATCCGCAAGGATATCGGATACAAGCTCGGCGAGGAGGTCATCTGCAAGGACGGGCAGCTCCTGACCCTGACAGACCGCGACGCCGCCCGCCTGATCCCCGGCACCAACGGCGCGCCCGACCGCCCCCTGCTAGCCGTCGCCACGGTCGCCACGCTCGACGCACTCAAGACCGCCGAGAACCTGCAGCACGCCACTTTCCGTACCGTGCGCGCTTCCGCCGCCGAACAGATCGCCCGCTACATCGAGCAGTTCGCCTTCCTCTTCCTGGCTGTTGGCCTGCTCGGCATCTACATCGAATTCAAGACCCCCGGCTTCGGCCTGCCGGGCATCCTCGGCGGCATCCTGCTGGCGATCTTCTTCTGGGGCCACCGCATCGCCGGACTTTCGGGCGATATCGAACTGGTGTTCTTCGCCCTCGGCCTGTTGCTGCTGCTGCTTGAGCTGCTCGTGATCCCGGGATTCGGAATCGCCGGGCTCAGCGGCATCTTGCTCATCCTGCTGGCGGTCTTCTTCTCGATGGTACGCCACGCCCCCGCCGCACCGTCCTTCCGGTTCCCCGCCATCCACCTGCAGCAGGCCGCGAACCAGCTCGGCCTCGCCCTGGCGATGGCAATGGGTCTGGGCATGGTGGCCACACGCTTCCTGCCCCGTACCAAAAGCTTCCAGCACCTGGTGCTCAGCGCCGCCCTGACCAGCGGCGGTGATGCCCCGACACCCGATGGTAGCGGCAGCGCTTCGTCCGGTACCCCCGCTATCGGCACGACGGGAGTCGCGCTGACAGCGCTGCGCCCCGCCGGCTTCGCCTCGGTCAACAACCGCCGACTCAACGTCGTAGCGCGCGGCGACTTCATGGAGTCGGGCGAAACCGTCATCGTCGCCGAAATCCACGGCAACCGGATTGTCGTGGACCGGCAACACGCACCTGTCAAACCCTCCGACGAAACGAGATTGTCATGACACAGTGGTTCCTCATGCTCCTGATTGCCGGCCTGATGCTGATCGGTGCCGAAGTGTTCATCCCCGGCGGCGTCCTTGGTGTCATCGGCACCCTGGCACTGATCGTTGCCGCCGGCATCGGTTTCGCCATCTTCCCGGCAGGCACCGCCGTCGTCATCGCCATCGGCATGATCCTGATGGTCGGGGCCGTGATCATGCTCTGGATCAAGCTGTTCCCGCACACCGGCATCGGACGGCAGATGACCGCCTCGCGCGACCTCAAGGATGCCAAGGGCACCGAGGACAAACTTGACGAACTTGTCGGCAAGACCGGCATCACCCGCTCCGTCCTGCGCCCTGCCGGCTACGTCGAGATCGACAACCGCCGCATCGACGTCGTCACCTATGGCGAGATGATCGACAACAACACCCCGGTTCGCATCGCCGCCGTAGAAGGCAACCGCGTCATCGTCGAAGCCCTCGGAGACTGAAACCCATCCCCTGGAGACGGGTTAAACCCCGTCCGCAGCGTTGTAAGCAAACCACCAGCAAGGACGGGAGCCACCCCCACGCTCTGGCGAGCGAGGCTACACTTTCGGGATGCCTCCCCGTAGCCATCGTCGCCAGACGGTGGAGCCCCACGTCAGTGGGTGCGCATATGCCCGACCCACTGTGATTCAAGCACTTCGCCTTCCTGTTCGCGCTGTCAGACGGGCGTGCGGAACAGCGGGACTCTGTCCCTCCCTATGACATTCAACCGAAGCTGACAACAACCTATCCAACAGTGGGTTAACACGACTTCTGAATACACATCTCAACCGCAAGACTTTAGCGGACAGAGTCCGGCGCGGTTTCCGCCGCCAGCGAGTTGAGGATCCGCAGCGTTACCCGTCCGACATGCTGCAGGCTTTCGGCAGAGAGGTTCCCGAGCGAGTCCTGATCCGTATGCCAAAGGTCGTTCTGGCCGGGGGCGCTGCCGTATTCGAAATCGATCAGGTTCAGCGTCGGCACCCCGCGCTGGAAGAACGGCACGTGATCATCCAGCACATCGCCAGGCGCTAGGCGGAAACGATCGCGCATTCCCTCGGCCGCCGCCGCCTGGAAGGCTTGGGCCGCCAGCGGCCGGGTCGTGTTGCGCGGGATCGTGACCGTCAGATCCTTGTCGCCGATCATATCCAGCACAATGACCGCCTGGATCGAATCCAGCCGTCCCGCATCGACAAGCTTCTGCGCATAGCGCCGACTGCCATGCAGCCCGTCGGTCGGCCCGTATGCCCGGCGACATTCCTCGCCATCAAAGAACGCGAAGACAACCGTAAACGGCAGCCGGGGCTGCGCATGCAGCACACGCGCCAATTCGATCAGCAATCCGGTGCTCGACCCCGAATCGTTGGCCCCCTGGAAGGTATCGCTGATACCGCTCTTGGTGTCGAAATGCGAGCCGAGAATCACGGTTTTCCCGCCCGTTCCTTTCAGCGTGGCGATCACGTTATGGAACCGCATCAACTCGTCGGACGAGGCATCGGTAAACGTGTCGATCTCGCAAGTGTCGGTGAACGGGGTGATCGTTCCGGCAATCCAGCGGGCCGCCTGCCCGGCCCCCGGCGAGCCCGAATGACGCGGTGTTATGGCCACCAGCTCGCGCACTACCGCCAGCGCCCGCTCGCCATCCAGCGCCTCGATCGCCACCGTGACCTCCTCCGGCCCGGACAACGCCGTCGCGGGTGGTTTGCAGCCGTACATCAGCAGAGATGCCATCATCACACCCAATCCCCATTTCATGCGGTTCATGTCGGCATTGTGCCGAAAACCACATTGCCTGTCGATTGAATAAGCCATCCTCGACCGCACAGACTCCCGGCGCGGCTCGAGAGCCAGTCACGACTATCGGCTCACAAAACCGCCTCGCCTTCCGCGCCTGTGCGTACATCAACGGCAAGGGTCGCTTCGGTGACGACGATCTTGCCATCGCCGTGACGACCGGTATGCGCGTTCTCCCGGATCGTTTGCACAATCCCCTGCATTTCCTCATCCCGGCAGACAACCTCAATCTTGGCTTTGGGCGCATACCCCAGTTCCACCGCCGCATCCTCGTAGTGCGGCGTCTTGCCTTCAATCCGGCGGCCAAACCCCTCGCAGCGGATCACCGTCACGCCGTGAATCTTCCGCGCGCGTAGCGCGTCGGTAACTTTTTCCAGCATGAACGGTTGAACATATGCTACAATTGCCTTCATGATTTCACCTCCGTATTCGTTAGCATTTCATCCTTCTTCTCCCTGCGCATCTCGACCAGACAGTACAGCGCCGGCAGCACGATCATCGTCAGCAGCATGGCCGAGGCCAACCCGCCGAGCACGACGGCCGCCAGCGGGCGCTGAATCTCCGACCCGCTTCCCGTGGCCCAGA
>CAZZBA010000005.1:0-37997 GCA_964652765.1 uncultured Victivallales bacterium
GCAAACAGTGTTTGCTTTGTGTGGCGTTTTGTGGCAAATTCGGGAGTTCAGTGGTATAAGGTGCTTTGAGGAAACGGTTCCGGTTTCCGCCAACATAGGTTTACTAGATGTTTGGAGGCATGATGATGGCTGCATTTAACGGCGTATTCCGCAAGGGGAACGGTCGCTGGTTTAGCCGGTTGATCCTGGCTGGCGCGGCACTCCTGGTCACGGGTGGCATTGGGCTGGCGGCACCGGTGCCTGGTGGCAGCGGCTGGCGCACGGCGTCCGGGGCGATGGTCTCGGATGCCGGGGACGGGGCGGTCATGGTGCAGGCATTGGCCGCACCGGCAAACACCCAGCGGCTGGTTTTCCGGTTTCCCGCGGTGGCCCTGAAGCGCGGTCCGGACGGGTTGCTGGATATATCCCTGCCTTCCGCTGGACAATGGCGGCAGCCGGGCGAGCCTGTGTTGCCGATGCTCTCGACGCGGGTGGCTCTGCCACAGGGGCATGCGCTGGTTTCGTTCAATGTGGTGCCATCCGATCCGCAGGAACTCGTGCTGGATGGCCCGGTGCGCCATGCGCAGCGGCCTTATCCGCTGAGCCGTCCGCAGGACCGGGTGGAAACCCCTGCTTCCGCCGCTATTTACGGTGCGGACTCGCCCTATCCAGCCGTCCTCCACACGGATGGATCTGTGCAGACGAAGCGCGGTGTCGGCTTTGTGGACCTGGCGCTTTTCCCGGTATCGTACCGCCCGGCCAGCGGGCGGCTGACCGCGTATGGAACGTTGACGCTTGAAGTGGTGACGCGGCCGGTCAAGGATCCCGGCATTTCCCTGAATGCGGCGGATGATGGCTGGCGTGCGCGCCTGCGGTCGGCGGATGACCTGGCGGTGCTCGAGTCGCTGATCGAGAACCCGCAGACACTGGCGGAGTATCAGCCCGAGGTGGCTTCTGATGACGTGGGCACGATCTCGCTGGCGGGGGCCGAGGATCCCGGCCAGCCGCCGCTTCCCTGCCGCCTCGGTAGCGTTTTCAAGCACCTCATTATCACCACCCGCAACATTCGCGACGGGATTGTGGATGCGGGTACGGCGATTGCCCAGATCTTCAGCGAGCACGCCTACCTTTTCATCTATCCGGATCCGCAGACGGATTGGGAAATTGATATGCAGGCCGTGGCCGATGCGGGCGGGTATCCCGTGGACATCGGGGATGAATTGGAGCAGGAGTTCGTTGACAAGAGTCTGGACGCGCTGGGCGTTGCGTCGAACGACTGGTACTACGCCTTTGAATTCAATGATCCGGCGTTGGATGGTGACGCCAGCGGGACGCCCGACTGGATGGAGTTGCTGGTTGGGACGCAAACCAACGGCGTGCCCTTCCGCTTCACGTATGTGGCGTTCACGAACCGGCCGCTGGATGGCATCGTGGCCTTGCGTCAGGCGCAGGGGTTGTCCTCGACCGTGATCTCGATCGAGTCGATCCTGGAAACCTATCAAAGCCTGGGCATGGAAGAGGAGCAGGCATTGCGCACGTTCATCCGGGATGCCTACGACAAGTGGATCACGGAATACGTGGTGCTCGTTGGCGATGGCACGGTGATGCCGATGCGTACGCTGCGTGCTGAGGCCTCGCCCTACATCGATGATCTGCCCAGCGACCTTTATTTCCAGTGTCTGGACGGATCCTTCGATTCCGATGGCAACGGCATCTATGGCGAGCCGACCGACGGTGCCGACCGGCTGGATGGGCGCCCCGGCGAGGATATCGACCTGTATGCCGAGCTGGCGATCGGGCGGGTTGCCATATCGGATGCCAACGCCATGTCGAACTGGGTGGCCAAGGTTGTCCGCTACGAGACCGATCGTCTCGCCGGTACCGCGCCTTACCTGCGGGGCGCCCTGCTGCTGGGCGAGTACCTCGGTTTCGGCGGCATCTCCGAGTACGCCTCGCCGATGATGGAGGAAATCCGCCTGGGCTCGTCCGAACACGGTTACCGTACCGAGGGGTTCGCGGCGCTGGATATCCACACCAATATCGTCACCCTCTACGATGATGAACAGCCCTGGACCAAATACACGGCGGCCGCTTATATCAACAGCAACCAATTCTCGTTGCTGAACCATCTGGGTCACAGTGATTACAATTACAACATGAAATTCTACACTGAGGATGTGCAGTTCCTGCTGCGCAACGAACGCCCCGCGTTCCTCTATACCCAGGGCTGCTGGCCGGGGGCGTTCGATAGGGACTGCATTGCCGGCGAGTTCCTTGGCGGCAGCAGCACGAACGCGCTATTTGGCGGTGTCTTCAATTCGCGTTACGGCTGGGGCGATTATGACACCACGGATGGCCCCAGTCAGCGCTACAACCGCTGGTTCTGGCATGGCTTCTTCGGAGAGCTGATCCCTGAGACCGGTGTCTTGAATCAAATGGCCCACGAGCGCAATGCCTCGCGTATCGGCGAGGAATATATGCGCTGGTGCTACTACGAGAGCAACCTGCACGGCGATCCGGCGCAGTGGCTTTACGGGATCGAACCCTCTGTCACCCTCGATCGCGAGGCCTACCGCTCCGATGCCGATGCCGTTGTCGAGGTGGTCCTGCCGCTGGCCGGCCCGACCATGCAGGAGGTGGTTGTGACGGTGACGACCTATACCGCGTTCATCGACCCGATCCTCACGACCAATGTGACGTGCTATCGCGTGGGACCGACCGATAGGACGGCGCGGTTTGCATCGCTGGCGTTCTCGCTGGCCGATCTGGGCGCGGTCAACGGCGGCACGGTACGCGCCGAGGCGACGCTGTCTCTCGACGGGATCCCGCAGCTGTGCGACGACCGGGCGGATATCAAGGACGATCCGCCCCGGATCATGGGCCACACCCTGATGGCCGACGAGACCTATATCGATTTCTCCTTTACCACGGACAACCCGGTGACAAGCGAGGCGCGCATCGGCGACAGTATCCCGCTGACGGCGGACTGGCAGACCGTCTCCGATACCCGCGCCACCTTCCATTCGATCCGCTTCGAGGGGCTGGAGCCTTTTACCCAGTACTTCATCGGGGTGCGCATCGAGGATGCCGCCGGTAATGTCGTCAGCATCCCCACCAACCTGTTCAGCGAGATCGAGGCGGAGTATTTCACGGTTGCCACGATCGGGCGCGAGACCACGCTGCGGACCGATTGGGAACACAGTGCCGACGGCTGGACCGTGACCAACATCAATGGCGGCGTCTGCTGGGAATACGGCCAGCCTCTGACCTACGGCCCGCAGGATGATGCGCGGTGCTGGGGAACCATCCTGAACGGACGTTACCCCGATGGTGCCAATGCGCTGCTGACCTCGCCGCCGTTCGGCGTGCGAGAGCGTCCCATGCTGGTTTTCCGTCATTGGCTGGATGTGCAATACTCTATGGATATGCAAGGGGTCTCGCCGTCGCCTCCGCCGTTTGGTGATTATGGCAAGGTCGAGGTGCTTTCAAACGGTGTCTGGCATGATGTGACCCGCTACATTGAGGGGCGCGATGCGGCAAGCTATGTCCGCGTGGTCAACACCGATAACACGAATACGGTGATCACCGGCCAGAGCGATGGCTGGCAGGACGTGCGGGTGAACCTGCCAGCGTCATTCGCCAATCAGCCGCTGTCCGTCCGCTTCGTGTTTGTCTCGGACCAGCAGTCGTTCGGGGCGGGCAATCCGGCTGGCTGGTATATCGACGAGGTGACGGTCCAGGATGTCCCCGGCAACGGGCTGGGCATCTCGCAGGTCGACGTGAGCGATGTCAATGGCTTCAACGGGCTGACGCTGGTCGGTGACGCCGACGACCATGCCGAGGCGGGCGAAACGGTAGCGATCCGGCCTTACCTGTTCAATTACGGGACCACGACCTTCGGCAACCTGTCCGGGACCCTGACCGTGCAGATCGGCGGCTACCCCGTTACGAATGCGCTGCTGCTTGACGGGGCTCCTGCCGCCGTCAGCTATACCGGACCGATTGCCCCGGCGGATCTTGTGCCGGCTAACGAGTGGATCCGCCTGCGACTCTCGCCCGGCCTGGCACCGGGAACGGTCGTGACGCTGCTGCAGTCCGTGACCAACGCGGCCGGCCTGCGGCTGGATTCGCGCTACGACCTGGTGATCAATACCGTGGTGCCGATCAGTGGTCTGGTGATCGATGCCACCACCAGCAATGCGATTGCCGCCGCCACCGTGACGGCCGTGCGCGAGAGCTGGCAGCAGGGCAAGGTCACCGGTGCGGATGGGCGATTCGTGTTCAATGGTCTCACCGCCGGTGATGCCTACACCCTGACCGCCGGCAAGCCCGGCATGTATGCCTCGCAGACGCAGTCGGTAACGGCCCCGGCCAGCAATGTGCTTTTTGTGCTCGGCATGCCGATTGCCAGTTACGCGCCGACCTCGCTGGCGTTCACGGTCGTCGCCGGTGGCAGCGTGGGCGACAGCGTGGTGTTCAGTAATGCCGTCGGCGCCACAGCCCCGCTGGATGTAGCGCTGGAGGAGATCGACTACCATCCGGCCGCCTCGGGATGGCTTGTCGTGACACCGCAAAGCGCACAGCTCGCCCCTGGCGCTGCCTCTACCTTTTCCGTGACAGTGGATGCCTCTTCGCTGCGTGCCGGGACCTATCTGGCCGAGCTGGTCTTCAGTACCGACGACCCGATGCTTGCCATGGTGCGGGTGCCGGTCGAGGTAACCGTCTGGCGCGAGCCGATCCTGGCTTTCGGCGGGTTATTGTTCGAGGATGACTATGCCGGGGACGGCGACGGCCAGCTGGAGGCCGGGGAAACCGCCCGCATATGGGTTTATCTCAATAACAGCAGCGGGTTGAGCGATGTGGTGGATGTAACCGGTACGCTTAGCACCACCAACACGCATGTGACGATCAACCCGCCGCCGACGCTGCACTGGCAGTACATCGCCCCCTACAGCTCTCGCCTTTCGACCAACGGCGTCGAGGTGGTGCTCGATCTGGCCACCCCCGCAGGCGAGGTGATAGACTTTAATATCGAATTGGTCTATTTCGACGGGCTGGTCTGGCAGACCAATCAGGCACCGTTCTCCTACA
Source organism: uncultured Victivallales bacterium (assembly GCA_964652765.1). Classification (GTDB taxonomy): domain Bacteria; phylum Verrucomicrobiota; class Kiritimatiellia; order UBA8416; family UBA8416; genus UBA8416. The sequence goes on from CAZZBA010000005.1 coordinate 5,071, forward strand.
CCTATCTGCCCTACCACTCGGTCAGCGGCATCGTCGAAGGGGTGGTCTGGAACGAGAAGAACAAGGCTCCCGATGGAACCGTCCCGGTCGCCGGGGCGCGGGTGACGGTAGAGGATATCCATGGCAACCTGTTCTCCAGCATGCCGACCGACACCAATGGCGTCTATGTCCTGCCGCCTCTGCCGCACGGGGATCTGTGGTTCAAGGTCTACGAGCCAGACGGCTCGCCCTACGTCCCGCCCGCCGGAACCAATATTCTCGTGAATGCCGATACGACACAGGACTTCCTGCTCAATAACTACGGCACCAATGGCCCGATCCTGCGTTTCGAAGAGGTACGGGTCTACGATTACGGCGGCGATTTCGACGGCGCGTTCGAGCCAGGCGAGACTCTCTATATCTATGCCAGTATCTACAACGAGGGTCGCAAGAATGCCACCAATGTCACCGACTTGATTGAGCTGGCCGACATGGGAGCCTACGGCCCGTTCATGCAGGTCACCCAGGCGTCCACGTTCACGACCAATACCATCTACATGGTTCCGGAGTGGGCACGGCGATACGGCTATGAGTATTTGTATTCGGTCGATCTTTATTATTTCGAGGCGACGGTCAATGCCGATGCCGTCGAGGGGGGCAAGCAGCGCTTCTGGTTGACGACCACCGATGGCGGACGCGTCTGGCCGTTTGATTTCTCGATCACGGTGTCATCGAGCTACAGCATCGGTGGACGGGTGACCTATGAGTTTGGCGCGTCCGCGCCTGACATCACAGTCCGGGCGGAATTGCCTGATGGAACCGTTATGACCGATATCACGGACTGGTCTGGTTACTATGATTTCGAAGGCTTGGCTCCCGGCACGACAGGGATTGTTGTGCGGGCCATCCCGCCCGGTGATTACGCCGTCGAGCCGTTGTCCTACGAGCTCGGTCCGCTGACCAATGACGTGACGGGCGTGGATTTCGTGCTCAAGGCCAGTCAACTGTTCCTGAGCCCTTCACCGTTGACGGCGACGGTCAACGAGGGGGAAAGAACCAATGCCTGGCTGACGATCCGGAATGCCAGCACCAATGCGACGGTCGTTGACCTCAGCGTGGTCTATACGCGTGGCGACGACGATCTCCTGCCGCCGCCGGAGCACGATCCGCTGTCGCTGATCCTGACGCCGACGACGTCCTGGAACGAACTGGATGCGGATGACTATGTGCCGGGTGAGCTGGAAGTGCGCTTTGCCGACGGGACCGGCTGGATCGAGCGCGAGGCCATCCTCAAGCGCCATGGCCTGCGGGCGACCCTGCACCTGAAGCTCGTGCCTGCCTGCCTGGCGGTACCGGTCGATACGACGGCGCTTGGCGATGCAAAACCCCTGGCGCTGGCACCCCTGGCGCAGGCGCTGCAGGCCGAGCCAGGCGTGCTATACGTCCAGCCTGCCGCCCGCATGGCGCAGCAGGCGCTGCCGAACGATCCGCTATTCGACAAGCTCTACGGCTTGCACAACACCCGCCAGACCGGCGGTACGCTCGGTGCCGATATCAATGTGACGAATCTCTGGGACCGCACGACCGGCTCGCGCGACATCATCGTGGCCGTCTGCGATACCGGGTTCGACAAGACGCATCCCGACCTGCTTCCCAATTTGTGGAGCAATCCGGGCGAGCTGGCCGGAGATTCCAATTTTGATGGCTATCCGGGTGTCCGGGGGGTTGACGACGACGGGGACGCGACCAACCAGCTTTACCATTATGACGAGGTCAGCGGCACGACCGTAGGCCCGGAACTCGTGCACCCGCTCTTTGATTCCGAAATGTGGAAGGATAACCGCACCCGCACAGTCGTTCCCGGCGTGCCCGGCACCAACCGGTGGGTTAATGGTGCGAACAGCATTCCGGACTATTTCGAGATGTACCTCAACGGCGAGCTGTCGTTTACCGATCTGGTTGCCAGCCGACCGGCCTACTTCGGCGACAGCAACGGCAATGGCATCCCGAATGTCTTCGAGGACATACAAGGGCCCCGCCCCGGCACCCCGCCCGACGGCATCCCCGATATCTTCGCCGACGAGGATGGCGACGGCATCATCAACGAGACCGGTATCGACTTCCGCGACGAGGATGTCATGCTCGGGGACTACAACAACAACGGCCAGCCCCTGATCAAGCAGGTGACAGCTATTCTTCCATGGATCAACTCGACGAGTTACCGGGTCGTGCTGGAACAGTGGAACGGCCTGGGCCTCGCGGCCGATGACGACGACGAGAACGGTTATGCCGATGATCTGAACGGCTGGAACTTCTATCACGGTGACGGTGACGTGACCGACGGGGACGTACTAAGTGCCCACGGGACACACGTCGCCGGCACGATCGGTGCCGTCGGCAGCAACGGCGTCGGTGTCGCCGGCGTCAACTGGAACGTCAGCATCATGCCGCTGGCCCTGGTGTATCGCGCGGAGGATCCGTACACCGAATCACCGTTCACCAGCAGTGCCCGGATCGCCCAGGCGATCGAGTACGCCATTACCCATGGGGCTCGCGTCAGCAACCACAGTTGGGGCGGCGCCGCCGCTTCCGGCGTGCTTTACGAGATCATGAAGCTGGCCGAGCGCGACTACAATCACCTTTTCGTGATTGCCGCCGGCAACTCGGCCAATGATGTCGACAACCGGAAGTTCTATCCGGCCTACTTCAGCACGGTGCTTAACAACGTCATCACCGTGGCGGCTGCCGATGATCATGATCAGTTGGCCGAGTTCAGCAACTACGGGCTCAACAGTGTGCAACTGGCCGCGCCGGGCGTGGATATCTACAGCACCTGGTCGAGCCGGTCTGTCCAGATCCTCTTGATGTACCCGGAGACGGAAGCGTATGTGGATGAAATGCTGGCGTCGGGTGAGCTGATCCTGCAGGACGGGGCCTACTACCGCCGCATGAGCGGTACCTCCATGGCGGCCCCGCATGTGGCCGGGGCGGCGGCACTGCTCTGGTCGCTGAGCCCGGATGCTAATTACAGTGTGATCAAGCGTGCGCTGCTGGACGGTGTGCGCCTCGAGTCCAATCTCGATGGCTGGGTCAAGACCGACGGGTTACTCGATCTCGGGCGGGCAGCCCAGATAATGGGTACCGATTGGCTGAGATTCAGCACGAACCAGATCCCGGTCGGCGCCGGTGCCTCGGTGCAGGTTGAGGTGCTATTCAACCCTGATCTGGATACACGGCCGGGCTTCTTCGAGGCCGAGATCGTGGGCGATTCGGATGTCGGTCGCGACCGCATACCGGTGACCCTGACCGTCCTGTCTGGCGGATCGCTGGAGGTGGATGGCGTCCGCATTACCGCGGATACCGATAACGACGGATTTGCCGAACCCGGCGAGACGGTTTCGTTCGTGATCGACATTTACAACCCGGGCAACACCACGTTCATCAATCTCGCTGGAACCCTGGCGGCGGTGACCCCCGGGGCGGGGGTAACGACGACGACGGCCGGTTGGGACTACCTGTATGGTGGCCAGAGTGGTGAATCGCTGACGGCGTTCACGGTCACGATCCCTGCCAGCGCACCAGCCGAGACGCTGTTTGAATTGACGCTGACGGCGGATGATGTCGCCGCGCAGATCTTGGGTGTCTCCCTGGCGACGCAGACCCGATACGCTATTGCTGGCCGCGTGGTGACGACGGGCGGCAGCGGCATCCAAGGCGCCATGGTCGAGTACCGCGGTGCGTCGGGTGGCTATGTGCTCAGTGGCACCAACGGCGTCTTCATTCTCTCGGGCCTGGTGGCGGGTGATTACCTGCTGCGGGCGATTCCGACCGGCTATGCCCGGTCGGCGGATCTGCCTGTGACCCTCGCCACCAACGATCTGACCGGTATCAAACTTGAAGTCGGTGCCCCGGTAATCGGCCTCTCGGCGACCAATATACAGGCGGTCCTGGTCAACGAGATGGACTGGATTGCCTCGGTTGCGCTCAGCAATACGGCTGCCGACGCATTCGGTTACGCGCTGGATGTCATGCCGCGCCGCCGCATCGGGCTGTTTGCCGATGGAACCAGCCTGGGCGTGCTGGTCGCCCCGCTCGAGCGCATGGGCTTCGAGGTGGACTACTACACCAACAACTACGCGACGGTGCACGAGATTGATCCGGCCACCGCCATCGAGGAAATTGTCCAGGATGTGCGCTACACGGATGATGATGCCAGGGTGTTCCCCTATGACATGGTGATTGCCGACCTGACCGGGCCACATGGCGGCGGCCGCGTCTTCAGTGAGGCGGAGGCGGATGTCTTCTCGCGCTACCTCGATCTCGGCGGAGCGTTGCTCTTCACCGGCGGCAACTCGCTTAATCGCCCGGATAATGCCGGGATCGCATCACTGTGTGGCGTGGATCTCGGCTATGTCTCCACCAGTCGTGTGAGCGAGGCGCAGGCGGTAACCAACTGGAATGGGGTCTTTGTGACTCTTGACGCTGGCGATCGCCTGTCGGTCAGCAATTTCGTCCACGACCTCGCGGCCCCGACCAACGCGGCCACGGAGGTGCTCTTCACTGCCGGGGCGGCCTCGAAGCTCACGCGTCTGGCGGGGGTGGGAGCCAAGGGTCAGGGGCTGGTCATGCTCTGGGGCGGGAATCCGGGGGCATGCGACTGGAGTAGCGAAGGCGCGTGGCTGGATGTGTTGCGCGATATCCTGCACCAGCGGTTCATGCAGCCGATGGCCACCCAGACGAGCGTTCCCTGGCTGACGGCTACGCCGGTGACCAACAGCGTTGCTGCCGGCACGGTTAGTCTTTCCGTGACGCTATCTTCCGGTTACCTGGCGGCGGACACCTACCGGGCCGTGATCCTGCTGCGCGGGCTGGACCGCGACGAGGAGGTCCTGGCGATCCCGGTTTCACTGACGATCTCGCCCTACAATCTGCGGGCCTATACCAGCACGGGTGTGATGGACACCCAGGGTCTTCCGCTTTCCGGCGACGGTAGCAACGATTCCCCGCTCTACCAGGTGATCTACGCCGGGACCAACGGTGTGGCCGATGCGCCGGATACCGCTACCGGCTCGCCGGGTGGCGATGACCAGTTGCTGGCGGCGATCCCCTCCGGTCAGGCGTTCGGACGCTTCGGGGATGGCGAGGGTGTCGTTCCCGATACCGGCATTTTCGACCGGCACTTCATCAATACGATCCCGTCCGATGCGGTCAATCCGCGGGTGTACGTGCGTGCCTGGGACGGGGCGTCCTTCGCCTCCTCGCTGACCTATGGCGATTCCGGCCTCAGCAATCTGGTTTTCAGCACTGCGGCGGCGGTCGATTTCGGCACCTGGACGTTGAACGAGTCGATCAGTCTGGCGTTGGATTCCAACGGTGATTCGCTACCGGATGCCTGGCTGTTGCAATACCGTCCGGATATAGATCCGCTGGCGGCGAACGGTCCGCTCGAGACGGATTATGATGCCACGGTCATCGCGACGATCAATGCAGCGGGTGGAGCCACACCGCAACCCTATCGCGTGCGGTTCTCAATGCCGGGTGCGGCGTTCATGTTCGTACTCGACAAGGCCAACAACCGCCTGATCTCGATCCCGACGAACTCGCCGGCGACACAGATTCGGTACGGCAGCGCGGGTACGGCCACCAACCAGTTCGCCCAGCCCGAAGGGTTGGCGGTCGATCCGCGGGCCGGGCATTACCGACTTGCCGTGGCGGACACGGCCAATAACCGTATCCAGTTGTTCACGTACAACCCGACCAATGGCGTTATCAGCTTTGAGCGGTCGGTCGGATCCCTCGGTAGCGGAGTTGGACAGTTCAAGAGTCCCGGTGGCGTGGCGTTCGACAACACCGGGCGTGTCTTCGTGGCTGATACGGGTAACAACCGGGTCGCGATTTTCCGGGTCTCCGACGCGGTCTGGTACGGGTCCTTCACCGGTACGGGTGCCTACGTCCTAAACGCACCGCGCGGGATCGCCTTTGACACGCACTTCAGTGATGGCGGCGTCTGGGTCTGCGATACGGGCAACGATCGCATGTCGCTGTATTTCGACAACGGCACCTTCCGTCGCAGCTTCGGCATGGCTGGGACGGTAGACGGCCGGTTCAACGATCCGGTGGATGTCGCCATCTGGCAGGTGGGTACGCATCGCCGCCTCGTGGTGGCTGACAAGGTCAACAACCGGATGCAGGTCTTCAACGCCGATGGGTCGCATCTGGCCTCCGTCGGGACCGGTGGCGGACTGCTCGGCCAGTTGTTGCTGCCGCATGGCGTGGCACCGCAGAACAACAGTGCCAACCTTTTCATCGCCGACACCGGCAATGCGCGGATCCAGCGCTTCGCGCTGACCTTGGATGCCGATGGCGATGGCATGGACGATTTCTGGGAGGATCTGAATGGTCTGGATTCAACCATTGATGATGCCTACGGGGATTTGGATAGCGATGGGCTTTCCAACCTGGCCGAATACCTGATCGGCACCGAACCGGACAATGCGGATACCAATGGCGATGGCATAACGGACGGCGACGCTGTGAACGGTATGTTGAATCCGTTGTCCTTTGCACCATTCCAGATTGAATCGCTGGCTCCGGCCCCGCTCGGTGGTGGGGTGGTCATCGAATGGCAATCCGTGGCTGGCGAGGTTTACCTGATTGAGACAAATGGTTCGCTGATGACGGGTGTCTGGGGGGTCTACACCAATGTCGTCGGAACCGGGGGTACCAGTTCGGTGGAAATGCCGCTGCCTGGGAGTTCGTTCCTGTATTTCCGGATGCAGAGGATACCGTAGGGGAAATGTGACATGAAACAAGGCACTAAGATATTTACAGGGGCGGTGGCTGTTGGCGTCGCCGCATCCTGCGTCTGGCATCTGGCTGCCCTGAAGACGAAAACGGAGCAGGAACCTGTCGAGGTGCCCGCCGAGGCACCGAAGGCACCCCTGCCCGAGGATATCGTTGGCGAGCGCATGGCCGACACGAACTATGTGGCGGCACTCAAGGTGCTGATTGATGGGCGTGGCGAGGTGATTGCCGAGTCCCAGGCGGTGCGTGCACAGATGGCGGACCTGCTGACGGCGGCGGCAGAAAAACTGGCCGGAGCTTCCAGCTCCGAGGCAGATGAGAAGGTGGCGGGAGCTTCCAGCTCCCCCGCGGAGCAGCAGGATCCGGAGCGGGATGTTTCTGGCACGACCGAACGGGAGCTAGAAACTCCCGCCACTATGGCTGCGACTAATGCCCCATTGGTTTCCACGAATACCGCCCTTAAGGCCGGTACGCAACTGTCCGCGCCGGATGTACCCCCCGCCGCCCGATTTGACGGGATCGATCCCGCTCTCCTGGCGCAAGTGCGCCAGCAGCCGGAATGGGCGGTGCTTGAAACACGCCTGGACGCCTTGGCGGCAAAGCAGCAGGACATCCAGCTTCGCACCCGGGCCCTGATCCGTGAACGGATGGAGGTGCAATACGCTGCAAGGGCCGCCGAGAACCCCGGACCGGTCACCCGTTCCCCGGCTGGTATCATCAAGCCGATGACCAACGCACCCGATTTTGACGCGGTGAAACCGACCATCATCACCAATGTGCCGTCCGGTGGCGTGAAGCTGCCGCCCCGGCCGGACCGGAAGCCGATCACGCCATGAAACCGAAATTAAAGCACTCGCGAATAGGCCAATATAGGGATTTATATGAGGAAGCTGTTGAAAAACGCGCGGCTCACCGAGGACGGTTCGCCCTGCCTGGCTGGAACAGATAGGGAGCCGCATGCGGTTGATTAGCCAAAAAGATTAAGAAAATGGACAAGCTTCTAAAGAAGATTGCAAAAGACAACGGACATAAGGTAACTTTCGAAGTTCAGGGATATGGGCCCGATACGGGGAGAGAATAATATGAATACCATGAAACAAACCGGTGTGATCAATAAGATGGTTGGCTCGGCCTGGCTGCTGGCGGCCATGCTCGGCCTGGCCGTGCAGGTGCAGGCGGCGGACCCGATACCGCAGAGCATAACCGTCACGTCGACGCCCGCCAATGGCACGCATTATGCCTATGGAGAATCCATGCTCGTCAGGGTCCGGTTCGACCGTGCCATAGCCGTTGCCAATGGGGTTGTCGGCACCAGTCCCTATGTCAGCCTGACTATTTCCCCGACGGATGCGACCAGCAACCGAGCCACATATCTCTTTGAAGCGGGCACCGATCTATTCCTCGAATATGTCGTTCAGGCTGGCGATTTCGCTTCCCCGCTGGCCACGTCCGGTACGCTGCCGTTACGCGTTACGGGTACCACGGCGATCCAGGATGCGGCTTTTCCAGCGGATACCTGGAATACCAGTGATAACGTGCCGACCGCCGGGACCAATGCCCTGTCGGCAGCGGGGGCGGTGATCCGTACGGTCAGCATCACACCGGCAACGGCCGTCCTCCTGGAAGGGCAGACGCAGCTTTACACGATCAACCGCGGCGGGCCGCGAGCCATTGCGCTGAACGTGAGCCTGACGTCCAGCCTGCCGAGTGTGGGCGCGGTTCCGGCCACGGTGACCATTCCCGCAGCTGGCGACCAGATCCAGTTCTCGGTGACGGCACTCTCGGTCGGTGTATCGACGATCACGGCCGACGCCTACCCGCTGCTCGGGGCGGCGGCGAATGAAACCAGCACGCTGACCGTGAATGCCGGTCCGGCGCCAACATTCACGATCCTGCCGCCCGTCACGCTTTATGAGGGCGTTAACTTTGACCCGACCACCTATCCGTATCAAGGCAGCGGCACCATCCGGCTTTCGCGGGCGCCGATCGCACCGATCACGGTGACCCTGACCAGTTCAAACCCGGCGCGGCTGGGTTTCCTTGGCAATGTCAATACCGTTACGTTCCTGGCTGGCCAGACCGAAAAGACGTTCCAGCTGGAAGGGTTGGGCGGAAATGCGGCAGTGCAGATCACGGGTACGGCCACCGCCCCGTATGTCTCCGATGGCGTGGCCGCCTCGGTCTCGATACTCAACGTGCCGCCTGTGATCAACAGCCCGGCCGATCCCTGGACGATTGCCAATAACTCCGAGGGTCGCACGGTGACATTTTCCTGGAGCGGCTCGGATGTCGCGGCCGATATTCCAAATCTGCAGGCCTATTACGATTTCGGTGACGGTAGCAATACCGGCTGGCTTAACGGTGACGCCGGCACGACGACGCATGTCTACAACCTCGCGGGGACGTTCGGGGTGACAATCCGTTACCGCGACCAGGATGGCGGAGAGGTGACGCGCACGTCGGTGATTACGATTGATCCCGCTACCGAGATCCTCTTGACTGAGGTTGTCCGTGGCGACCCCGCAGATCCTCAGATACCACCCGGATATAAGGGTCTGCCCGGCCTGGGTCAGGGCGGGATTAACGATACGCTGGTCGAGACGCTGAAAGTGGCCGTGCCGGGTCCGCAAACCAACGTATTCACCATCAAGTACAGCCCCACGCAGCCTTCCGTCGTGTTGGTTGCCAGTCCCTTTACCTCTGATATCGTGACGGCTGGCGCCACCAATATATACGACAGCTTCTTCCACGTCTGGATTGGTGAAGGATTCGTCTCGCCGGGTGCCATTGTGCCGATCGCCAATCCCACTGCGCGACTTGAGCTCAATGGCCAGGACCGCGATATCCAGGGCGTTTTCTCACGTGAATTCGCCCCGCGCGACAACTATGGCGATATCGATAACGATGCCTTGCCCGACCAGTGGGAGGAACTCTGGTGGCCGGAGCAATTGATGTTCGAAACGCCCAACCGCGCGGCTAATGATGACGCCGACTTCCTGCCGCGCGGGGCCAATGCCAACATGGCCTATCCGGCGGGCGGTGGCAACTATACACCCGATGGTGCGGGATTCGGCAATGTTTACGAAGTCCGCGGTCTTGATATTGACTTGAATGCCGCCAATTCGGATACCAATCCGGCTGGCGTCATCCTGGACGAACCTCAGTATACGAACGATACGCGCGAGTTCTTCGGCACCGACCCGACGGTGGATGATACCGATGGCGACGGCTTCTCCGACGGCTGGGAATACTATTTCTGGGTGAATGCCGAGTTCCGCGGTATTACCGGTGTCAGCTACAACCCTGGATCGCCAATGCAGGACGGTACCATTATTCCCTCCACCTTCATCGAGGCGGCGTTTCATCCGCTGGTGGCGGGCAGTCAAGGCGCGGATCCCGATGGTGATGGGCTTTCCAATATCGAGGAATACGCGCTCGGCACCGACCCGATCAACTGGGACAGCGATGGCGATACCATGGCCGATGGCTGGGAAGTTTTCCGCAATCTCAATCCGCATGGCGATGATGCGGGTGGCAATCCCGATGGCGACTATATGGCGGCACTGGGGTATGATGCGAGTGTGCCGCGTCCGGCAGGCCCCCTGCTGTTCAGTGTGCATTACTATGTTTACGACCTGCTTCAGTACGACCCCCGCACGGGCTGGTCAGGAACCTACACGCTACGTTCCCGTGCCGGTGCTGCCTTGGCTCCTGACACGACCGCGATGCTGAATATCGATGAATATGCCTTGATGCAGTTCTGGATCAACGAAAATGTGGTGGGTGCTGTCACCCCGGGAATGTGGGGCCGTTATTCCACTAATCCTCAGAGCAACGATACCGATGGTGACGGGGCGACTGACGGCTGGGAACTGTATGTCCATTTTGATCCGTCGCTTAACCAGGCTGGTCTCTTATGGGATGTCGACATGGATGGGTCCTTCCTGCAGAACGAATTCGCCGGTGTGGAGAGTTCTCCGAATTCAGGGGCGAGTCTGACGATCGGCTCGCAAACCACCGCGGGCACCTCAACCAACGCCACCGGCGTCGTGACCACGAACTCGACCACCACGGTGGTGGTAGTGGACTCCACCCCCTTGACGAACATCAACGAGCCCTGGTGGAACAAGTTCTGGCCGTCTGACCCGAACAATGCCGATACAGATGGTGACTTCGTTGGCGATGCCACCGAGCGGGCGGCTTTCCCCGTGGGCCCGTTCCTGTACACTGCTCCGGCGGAATGGAATCAAGACTATATCCGTGGGGCGCGGGCCGGTGGCGGCCTCAACCCCTGTAGTGTCGATACCGACATGGACTTCATTCCCGACTTCTGGGAGGTCCAGTACCGCTACGACCGGGTGCAGTTCATGAATCCGGATGGCAGTACCTATCCTGTCGGTGGCATGGACGGATCGATCTTCGACTCGCGCAGCGGCCTGACCGATCTGACCGGCGCCGAGGAGAACTATGACTACGATAGTGATGGCCTCAACAACTATCAGGAATATTATGTCAACGCCATGTGGCACTTCAACTACGACAAGTGGGTTTCCGGTCTCGGAAACGGTGCCTATCCGCCTGCCGGCTTGATGCAGGGCGCGCCGCTCCATTGGGACTGGGCGATTGCGGCCAACTACTGGGAGCAACCGATTTACGAGGGAATGTCTCCACCCTTCCATACCCCGTTTGTTTTTATCCTGCCCGAACCCCGTCCGTTCGTCCCGGCCTATGCCTCGGCCGATCCGAGTATGTGGGACACGGATTACGACGGGATGGATGATCATTATGAGATGTACTACGCCCTGAATCCGCTCTGGAGCGAGCAGCTCGATGCGATTGCCAAGGGTGCGCCTGCCACGGTGATGGATATCCGGGTACAGCCCTGGGCGGGAGGCGCGTCGCTGTCCGATCCGGACCAGGACGGTATTCCCAACTGGGAAGAGGCAATCTTCCCGAGCCGCCCCATGCCCGAGAACCTCAATTCAAGTCCCTCGCCCCACTGGGTGACGGATACCTCGTACGAGCAGAGCTGGGTCAATCTCTATTACCAGCCTCTCGGTCACGCCTGGTACTGGATGGAGGGTCTTGAGGGTGATCCGGTATACCCCTATCCGGCCGTCGTTTCACTGGCGGCATTCCCGCCGACCTATGTCTATTCCTTCGCCAACGACGAGGGCTACGATACCGATAACGACAACATCCCCGACCGGATGGAGACCACGGGCGCGGACAATGTCGGCCTGACCGACCTGACGGACTTCGATAGTCCGCGCCTGCGCAAGGCTCTGTATCTCGACGGTGACAGTGCGGCGCGTACCAAGTTCGGCGTATCGCACGAGCTGAACCAGTTGCGGAGCTGGACGGTCGAATTGTGGGTGCGTTCGGAAGAGCCCGTCTCGCCGACCGGCGAACGGCAGATCATCATCGAGCGTCCGTTGCGGGGGCAGCCGACCGATCCGATGCCCGCACCGGAACTGGTGCGCCGTACGTTCCGTGTCGGCCTGGAAGCCGACGGCCGTCCGTTTGCGGAATACAATAACATGGGCAACGAACTGCTTTCCGAGAACGTAACCGGGACGGGCTGGACGCTGCAGACTAACGTCTGGTACCATATCGCGGCGGTCCTCGATGGCGACAACAGCCAGTTCTCGCTGTACGTCAATGGCCTGCTCGCCGCCCGCAAGGGAACCGCCCTGATCCCGGCCACCGGTGTCATTGATGGCAACCCGCCGCTGGTCCTGAGTGCCCCCATTGTGATCGGTGCTGCCGACCGCAATCCCAATGGACGGGTCCAGAATCCGGTGCCCGGATCGGTGACGCCGCCGGATCTGCATTCGCACTTCAAGGGCTGGGTGGATGAGATCCGTGTCTGGCACGGTGGGCGTACACAGGAGGAGGTAAATGCCTCCCGAATGCAGCGCTTCACGCTGGATGATGTGAAGCACTCCATGACGAACTATGCCGCCGCCCAGGCGATACTTGAAGATCTGAATCCGCCGGATATGGGATACCAGATCTACAGTAATCTCCCGCCGGTGGTGTTGTATCACTATGCGTTTGATAATCTGCCCGATCCCAAGCATGACCCGATCGTGCCGCAGCATTTCGAGCTGCTCAACGGACGCCCCAGCGACGGGTCGTATGTCGGTGTTCCCTGGTGGTGGCAGGCTCCTGACCGCAGCCGGGTCTACAACGATTACCGGTTCATCCAGTGGGCGGAAAATACCGCCTCGCACGTGCCAGCCTTGCCGTTGGTTAACCGCTTCGGTAATGTGGTAGACTACCAGTACGGGGTCGTTCAGTCCTCGCCATTCTGGACATCGCCGCCCTGGATGACCAATACGGCACCGAACGCGACATTCGTGTTCCCCAACAAGACCTACCCCTCGCAGAACGATTACTACAGCGGCTTGTCGGCCCTGTCAGAGGGCGGGCGCAGCACGACCGGCCTGTTGCCGCTCTGGTATGCCAAGGCCGACATGGACGTGCCGCTCTGGGATAACGAGACTCCGGGCACGGCGTCCTACGACAGCAATGGCGACGGCATTGCCGACTGGTGGGCACTGAGCCACGGCTTCGACCCGTTCAGCACGAATTCGATCGCCGACGGGGATGCCGACAGCGACGGCATCAGCAACTACTGGGAATACCGCATCGGTTCCGATCCCAACGCCATGTATTCGCTCGATCCGACCGGAGACCGTACGGATGCGGAATATGATGCCGATGGCGACGGGTTGTCCAATCTGGACGAAACCACGGTGTTCATGACCGATCCGTCGAATCCGGATACGGATGATGACGGCTATAACGACGGGAATGAGGTCAAGGGTTGGGAGCCGGCCAGCGCGGATGAGTACGGCATAGGCCCTCAGGTGTCTTCGCCTGTGGAATCGCTGAGTCCGGAGGTGCGCCGCAGTTTCGTGGCGGCCGGGCGTAATATCGAAGTGCCGAAGAGCGACCGCTTCGCCTTCCTCGGCATCGAGGAACTCATCCTGCCGGGACCGACCGTCGATATCACCGCCCCGGCCGATGGCGCGAACATCGCGGTGCGCTTTACCGATGTGACGGCCACCATCACGCCGTTCGGCCCCGCCATCGATAGCGTGCTGCTCTATATCAATGATCGCTTTGTGGCGTCATATGGCAGCGTGGCCACCTTCACGGATACGGTGATCATCTACAGCGGCGAGAACATCATTACCGTGTACGCCATCGACACCGAAGGCGGGGTCGGTAGCGATACCATTACCGTCAACGGCACCTTCCCCCGTGCCGATATCCGCGTGACACAGCAATGGGATGTTCCCGGCGATCTGGATACCTGGCTGATCGACCCGCAGGGTCGCACGATGGGCTTCTCGCCGGGGTCGCAGTTGGTGGTCGGGCCACCGAACCAGCCCGGCGAACCCATCCCGGGTGCTCAGCTCGATATTGATGATATACCAGGAACCGGTCCTGAGAATATCACGCTTGAGGAACCGAATTCGATTGCAGGTCAATACGAAGTCTGGATGAACAACTTCAGTCACGGCGGCAATCCGCTTTCCACCGTGCGGGTGCTGGTGCTGGAAGGCCGCGGCGGCGAACAGTATGTCGAATTCGGCCCGCAGGCGATGCCGATATCGGGAATGCAGAATCCGGACGCCTGGTGGCATGTGACGACCATCACCATGCCCGAAGGGACCATGAATCCGCCGGGACGCCCGGTCCTGCCTCCGGACAATATCGAGGCCCCGGATGTCGGCATCACGGCGGACAATGGCTGGACGATCGAAGCCTGGGTGAAGCCCGGCACGACGAACCAGACCGGCGCGATTGCCTCCTACAACACGCGGATGGGACGGAAACCGTTTGTCGTGGGGTTGGATGCCAACCGCCCCTTTGTGCAGGTCCTCAGTCACGGGGGTACGGCCTATGAGGCCATGGGCAACGCGATTGCGACGGGCGTCTGGACGCATGTGGCGTTCGTGTACAGCTCCAACGACAAGACGGTGCGGGTCCACATCAACGGCCTGCTGGCCGCTGCCAGGACCATGCTCGAAAGCCGCGATGAGAACCTGGGCCTGCTCTATATGGACACCACGGTCGACCGCGGATCCGGCGCACTGGCCTTCACCGATACGCTAATCGATGAACTGCGGGTCTGGAAGGTCGCCCGCGATGGCGGCTTGATCGCCGCGGCGATGCACGAGATCCAGAGTCCTAAGGATACCCTCGTGGCCATGTACCGCTTTGATGATGGCGGTGCCGATATCGAGGATAGCCGCTACCCGATGGACACGGCTTATGACCTCGGGCAGGGGACGATTCCGGATGCGGACCGCAATGCCAAGCCCGGTGTGGATGGCGACCGGATGACGTCGGATGACGTGCCTTTCCTGGCCGCGGGGGGCCTGGATGGTGAAAACGATTATGTGACGTCGATGGACTATGCCGCGGTAATGGGCATTCTCGACTCGGATGACGACGGCATTGCCGACTGGTACGAGGATATGTTCGGCATTCCGGCCTCTTCCAACGTCGTCGGCGGCTTGGTGGCCGGTGCCGATCTCGACGGGGATGGCCTGCTCAACCTGTTCGAGTTCCATGCCCGCACCAATCCGAATGACGACGATACCGATGCGGATGGCGTGATCGATTCGGAAGAGGATTTCGATGGGGATGGGGTATCCAACTTCGATGAGCAGGGCCTGGGCACCTCGCCTTGGCTGAAGGACACGGATGACGATGGCGTGACCGATGCCAACGAAGTGGCTTATGGCATGTCGCCGACCAATTCGCTTTCGCCGGTCAAAGAGCTTGCCCTGCAGGTCAGCGGCAGTTCCGAAAGCTATGTCAGCGTGCCGCCGCGCATTGGTCTGGCGCTGTCCAGCTGGACGGTTTCAGCCAACGTCTATCCAGAGTCCTCGACGTCCGGCGCGACGCTGGTCGCCCGCGAGGTGCAGTCTGGCCAGTACACCTACCGCCTAGGGCTGGACACCAACCGTGTCCCGTACGTGAGCTACACGGCGGGTGACGGTTCCAATGTCATGCTGCGGGCCACTGGACTGCGAGCCCTGCCATTGTATGCCTGGACCACCGTGGCGGGTAGTTTCAGCGAGATTACCGGTGATCTGCGCCTGTCGATCGATGGCGTCGAGGTCGCGCATGTCAATACCGCTGGCCGCCCGAAGACCTTCGGTCTCGGACCGGTGCGTACCACCATCGGCAGGGGGGTAGATGGCTATCTCGACGAGGTGATGATCCAGGATGGTGCCGGAATGCACCAGCTTCACTACAACTTCAACGACGGGACCCATGCCGCCGGCACCAGTGGCGAAGTCGACTGGCGCCATGGTCAGGTTGAGGACAGGGCGGCGCTGGAGGGCCTCGAGAGCAACTGGTGGCTCGAATGGCGCGATGCCGGCACGCTGGTCAACGCCACATTCGCGATCCATCCCGATGAGGTGGTGGCCATCGTCGATACCGATGGCGACGGCATGCCGGATGCCTGGGAACTGGCAAACGGCCTCAATCCCTTCAATGTCGATACGGATGGCGATGGCATCAGCGATGCCGAGGAGGATGCCGATCTCGACGGACTGAACAACTATTACGAGTACAGGGCGGGAACCGATCCGAACAATCCGCAGACCGTGGCCGGGACGTATGACCGTGATGCCGATAGCGACAGCGACGGGCTCACGAACGGGGACGAGCAGCGCTATGGCGCGGATCCGGGACTGGCCGACACCGATGATGACGGCATGACCGATGCCACCGAGGCCGATCAAACTGCCGGTAGATTCACCCTGCCCTTCGCCTCGCTATCCTCGACCAACGGGGCGGGTGTGCTGTCGCTTTCCGCCAATACCCAGTATGTCGCCATGCCGGACCAGCTCCGGCTACGTCTGCCGGGCTCCTGGACAGTGGAAGCCTGGGTTCGTATGGATGCCGCATTTGGTGGGACCGCGACGATTATCCGGCGTGCCAGCGGTAGCCAGGTCAACTACGAGCTTGGCTTGACGGCCGGTGTGCCGTACATCCGTTTTGTCGGGGTCTACAACGGTACGCTCAACGAGCAGCGTATGACCGCGCCCGCCGCCTTGACGCGTACCGGCCACTGGTACCACCTCGCCGGTGTATACGACCGTGACGCGGGCGAGTTGCGTCTCCATGTCGATGGTGTACCGATGACCGTAGCCGCCGTGCCGGCGGAAGCGGGTGGCTGGGGCAGCGATGGCATCGCCACGACGCGTGTCGGCGAAGGTTTTGTCGGGCAGATCGACGAGGTCCGGATCTGGGATCTGGCCGCCACGGGGGCTCAACTGGGCGGCAATGCCTACCGGACGCACGAGCATAGTGATGTGTCGCCCGTCGCCTATTACCGCTTCGACGATTTCGGCACCACGGTGGAAGACTTTGCCGCTCCCGCCAAGGACTGGCTGACCGTCTGGGCGAATGCCGGTGATCTGGTCAACGGGGCCATCATGCAACCGTCGTCCGACAGTCCGATTGCCGCCACCGTCTATACCGATGAGGATCTGGATGGCGTCCCTGACTTCTGGGAGATTGCGGTTTCGGGGTCGCTCATTGCAGACGGCGGGTCCGATGCTGACGTCGACGGGGTCTCGCTATTGAACGAGTACTACGCCCGTCTCCACCCGGCCTATGCTTCAACATTCAACGATGGCGTTGTGGATGGCGAACGCGACTTCGACGGTGACGGCCTATCCAACAGCCAGGAGAATGAATATGGAACCCGTCCTGACAAGGTCGATACTGACGATGATGGAGTGGGTGACTTCGAGGAAGTGGCGGGTACACGCGCTGACGGTACCCTGGTCGGCATCTCCAATCCGTTGCACGGGCTCGATCCGGCGATGTCGCGTGGTCTCACACTGGATGGCGCCAGCCGCATGGTGGTCCCCCCCCAGGGACGGCATGCCCTTTCCGAATGGACGCTCGCTGCCTGGATTCGTCCGGACTCAGGGAGTGATGGCGGTGCAGTGTTGGCGCGGACTTTCAGCGACCGCAGCGTCAACTACGAACTGGGTCTGACAAACGATGTCGGGGTGCTGCGGCCCTATGTGCGCTATGACAGTCGCACGGCGGGCGTGATAACCGAGAGTCGGTTGGCCCAGGATGCGGCCGGCACGGTCATCGTGAATAATCCGCATGGTGAATTCCTTTGGGTGGCGCCGGAGACCTGGACCCATCTGGCCGCAACCTATTCGCCCAGTAACATGTTGCTCTCGCTGTACATCGACGGCTCATTGGTGGCGACGCGGACCGATACGCTCCGCAAGCCGTTTACCGGTGCTGGCGACGGGATTGCGCTGGCTGGTGAATTATCCATCGGCGGCGGTGCGCTCGATGACACCGGCGCAACCGTGCTGAAGGGTTTTGAGGGGGCGATTGATGACGTGCGACTCTCTGGAATTGCAATGCCGGCATCTGCCATTCAGCAGATGATGGGTGGGCAAATTGTGGTCGAGGTGCCGTCGGACGGTATCACGAACGGAACGGTCCGCACCGCTCAGCAGATGGCGGCCATGCAGCCCGAGGTCGTGCCCGGGGAGTTCCTCGTCGGCGTAAGATCCCGCACTGATCTGGCACCCGTTACAGCGCAGATCAAGGCGGCTGGCATGGTGGTGGCCCGGACGTATAAGTCGGTGGCGGTCATGCATGTGAAGGTTGCCGGCGGCGATGATATGACAGCCCGAGTTGAGCAGATCAAGAATATGGGCAAGGTGTCCTACGTCGAGCCTAACTATAAGGTTAGGCCGTACGCGGTCCCGAACGACCCTGATTTCGGACGGCTCTGGGGGCTACACAATACCGGCGATAACGGCGGATTAGACGATGCCGATATCGACGCGGTTGAAGCGTGGGATATCAAGACGGGCGGTAACGTCATTGTGGCCGTGATCGACAGCGGCCTGGATACCGGTCATCCCGATCTGGCAGCCAATCTTTGGGTCAATACGGGTGAGACTGCCGGTAATGGTATCGATGATGACGGCAATGGTTACATCGATGACGTTAACGGGTATGATTTCGGTGAAGGCGATAACGACCCGAGTAATGACATTATTGGCCATGGCACACACTGCGCAGGCACCATTGGTGCCGTCGGCAACAACGGTGAGGGAATTGTTGGCGTCAACTGGAATGTCAAGTTGATGGCCTGCAAATTTGCCGATGCTGGTGGTGGTTTGGATCTGGCGGCTGGTATTGAGGCAATCGAGTACGCCGTTGCGCACGGGGCGCGCGTCAGCAACAACAGTTGGGGCGGCTATGGTTTCTCCCAGGCGCTGTACGATGCCATCCGCGTAGCCGGGGAGAGTGACCACCTCTTCGTGGCGGCGGCGTCCAACGACGCGAACGACAACGACCAGAATCCGGCCTATCCGGCGTCCTACGACCTTCCCAATATCATCGCGGTGGCGGCGACCGATCGCAACGACCAGATTGCCGACTTCAGTAATTATGGCCTGACAACGGTTGATCTTGGCGCTCCGGGTGTTGAAATCCTGAGTACTCTGCCTTTGGCTGGCTCCCAGATGGGGTCGACCTATGGCGAGGCACAAGGGACCTCCATGGCCACCCCGCATGTGACGGGAGCCGCCGCCTTGTTGCTGGCGATTGATCCCTCGTTAAGTGCCCTCGCCCTCA
Organism: uncultured Victivallales bacterium; assembly: GCA_964652765.1. Lineage (GTDB taxonomy): Bacteria > Verrucomicrobiota > Kiritimatiellia > UBA8416 > UBA8416 > UBA8416. Next base: position 24,514 of record CAZZBA010000005.1, read on the forward strand.
AGGCGGCGCTCTTGGATAACGCCGATCCGATCGCGGCGCTCGACGGTCGTTGCGTGACCGGTGCCCGCCTGAATGTCTTCAATGCCATGCCGAAGGGCGGCGGTGGTGGTGGTGATCTGGTGGTCCGTGGCCTCTCAGGATGGTTCCGGTTTGATGATGGCGGGGTGACGGCCGAGGACTCCACACTCACGGCGAACTGGGCGAACGATTGGCGTTATGCCGGGCGTCTACAGGGTGCGTCCACGATGACCAACGCTGCCGCCGTGCTGCTGACCGGTGACAGTGACGGCGACGGCCTTTACGACTGGTGGGAAGAGACTTGGGGTATTGATCCGTTCGATGCAAGCGAAGCACAGGGAGGCTCCGCCGATCCGGATGGCGATGGCCTGAGCAACCAATATGAGTATTTGGCTTCGCTGGCGCTCATGGCACGTGGCGAGCGCGGTCTCAACCCGCTACAGGCGGATTCCGACAATAATGGCGTTAGCGACGCGCTCGAGGATAGCGATGGCGATGGCATTGCCAATATTCACGAACAGGACATCTACCGCACGCACCCAGGATGGGCGGATTCGGATGACGATGAGCATTCCGACTCGGATGAGCTGACGGCCAACACCGCACCGACGGATTCAGCCAGCCCTTACGGAAGCACGGCGTTGACATTCGCTGGCGGTTCGGCAGCCGTGAATACGGTGGTGGTAAAGGACAAAGTGGGTACCGCCTTTACCGAACGTTACAGCGCGAAGGAGTGGACGGTAGAAGTGTGGATCAACGCTACCGGTTCGATTCCCTCTGGCGTCTGCCCGCTTGTCAGCCGCCGCACCCACGCCACGGGACGGCGCAACTACGAGGTGGGGCTGACGAACGGCATTCCGTATGCGGCCTTTGACGGTGTGGAGTTCGGCGACGCGGTGGTCTTCCCGCTGGGGCATGTTCCGATTGCCAGCAACACGTGGACGCATATCGCGGCCCGTTTCAAACTTGCTGAAATACCGGGAAGGAATGAGTTGTCATTGTTTGTCAACGGTGAGCTGCATGGAATGGTCCAAACCGGCTGGCAGTCTGCGACCGGCCCTGGCGACCTGGTCTTCGGGTCGGCGGCGTTTGTCGGGCAGTTGTCCAATATCCGGATTTGGCAGATTCCTCGGCCAGACGAGCAGATTACCGGCACCAAGGACTCCGATTTGCTGGGAGGCAGTGTGGCCGAATTGGCAGGATATCTCGATCTGCCGGGTACGGGACATCTTAAGGAAACCGCCACTACCCTGCAGGGTAATGGTGATGGTATCGACATGTTGCGCGAGGACTGGACTCTCGAATGCTGGGTGCGGACCACCGCTACCGGTGGCCGTTTGATTACCCGGCGCAATATTGGCGAGCGGACCGAAGACGACTTCAACTATTACCTCGGGTTGACCCAGGATGGCACGTTGATCGGTCGGTTCAATATGGAATACGGCGTTTGGGTTGATGGCGGCCTCGTATTCATCTGGGTTTCAGGAGTGGACCCGGTTATCAACAATATTGTCGGTGAGATTCCCGTCAATGATGGACAGTGGCATCACGTGGCCTATGTGCGCGACGCGAACTTCTGCTACCTTTATGTTGACGGTCTGCTCGATACGAAACAAGACCGGATTATTCCGCCGGATATTCCGAATATAATTCCTTTCCCGGACAATTACTGGCGTGTGCGTGCTGCCGGTGGACCCGCCATCTTCGGTGAAGATCTGAACGGTTCGCTGGATGAGATCCGGATATGGAATCGGGCATTGCCGACGGATGAACTTCAATTTGTCGGTGATCGCAATCTGAGCGGAAACGAGCTCGGACTGGTGAGCTACTTCAACTTTGATTTCCAGATCGGCGAGCAGGCTAATGAGCGCTCGATATTGCGTGATCCGGAAAGCGAGTACGGTATCTATATTCCCGATGCTGTTCGCGTCAGTGGTTCATCCGACGGGCCGACGATTATCTATGATCCGACGCTTGCCGTGAAAGGTGTGGCGTTGAATGGCATGTTCCTGGGCAATGACGGTGGTATGTGGGTAGAGGACCGTACGTACCGCATCGGCGTCGCCCCCTTTACCGGCTGGCAGTATGCCGGTGTACGCGGAGCGAATGTCAGCTACGCGCAGCAGCAGCCGATGCTCTGGGACCTGAACAAGGATTCCGACGGTGATGGGATGCCTGATTGGTGGGAGTCTCTCTACGGGTTTGATCCGTATAGCGTTAGTACCACGGGAAATACCCAGTTTGGCCCCTACGGCGATCCCGATAAGGACGGCCTCAGTAATGTCGCCGAATATCGCGCGGGTACGAATCCGCTTATCAGGGACACAATGGGTCGCGGTTTCGGCGACTACGATAGCCGCCCGTCGGCCTTCGAGCCGACATTCGGGCAGGTATTCGACGATGGTGACCGGATCGCGGACAGTTGGGAGTTCCTGTTTATGAACAAGACCCCGGGAACGCTGAATCGCAGTCTGGATCCGGCATACTACGACGCCCACCTCGATCCGGATGAGGACCGCTGGAGCAACTATGCCGAGTTCATAGCCAATACGGACCCGACGGCTGTCCATAGTTATCCAACGCCCCCGGTACAGTTTAACGCGCGATATAATGGCCGTTATGGGGATGCTTTGGAAGATCTTCTTCCCCAGCGTGAATATACCGAGAATATTGAAGCGGCGACTGCTGTTTTCACCTATACCCTGCAATCCGAGCAAATTATTCCAAAATCGTTCACGCTACGGTTTAATATCGGACCTACGCGTTATGTTGTTTATGACACCATCGACGGAAATCTGGTTGGCGGTGGTATCATAGATGGAACGATTAATCATGAAATCGGGACACTGGCAGTCAACTTCAACGGGGATGCGACGGATCTGGAAATGACCTATTTAGCCCCTTCGGAGCAAAATATTCGCATATCAATCTATGATAAACCGTCCATGGATGGCTTCCCGGTTGCAACTCATTTGACCGGTACGGCGTTTACGGAAGTGAGGCAGTTCGAAACCGGACGCGTGGTGGAAGGAATGAATTACGTGTTCGCCTTTGTCGATATCAATGGCGACGAGGAGTGGGACCCGGCGGAGGAACCGGCTGGTATCGCGGAGTTCAATATGGGCTGGGGCGACTGGAACGAGGTCGAAATCCCGCTGACCGATGACCGCCAGATGCGTGGCTTCCCGCGCCTGGTCTGGGATCCGGTACCTGCTGAAGAGCAGGCGGTGACGCTCGGGTACATGGTCATTGCCAAGCAGGGACGCGATACGCTCTTTACGCGCTATGTCGAGAATCCGCTGCGAACGTACCTCCATGAGGGTGATTATCTCTATGCTGGTATGGATGGTGTTGGCGGTGATGGCTCGCTTGAGGCGTTGACGTATGAAGTCTACAAGAATAATACGGTATATGGGTATGACTTCGGGACGCCGACCGCGATCCTGATCGCGATCGTGACCAACACGGTCACGGAAACACCGGTGGTTGTAACCGGCCATGACATCACCTATGCCTATGCCCGCAATGAGCTGGCCTGGACGATGGATCCGAATGCGACCTGGTACCAGATGACGTTCCGGGCCAATACCACGAATGCAACGGTCAATCTTTCCGGTTCCCCGTTGCTACAGACCGGCCGCCGCACGGTGCCGTTCCGCGATGTGAACGACCAGTACCGGGCGGACCTGCCGTTCTATGCAGGCGATGTCCGCGCTGATGGTTCCGTCTGGACGAATGGCCGCTACTGGGTCCAGATCACCACCGGCATGCAGCTGGGCGGTACGCGGTCGTCGGCCTGGATGCCGTTCAACCTGGGTGTGCTCGAGCCGGATCAAAACGACGGCAAGAGCATGATCGAGGGCAAGCTCTACTACTTCGGCGGGCATGACTTCTTCAGTGATGACCTGCGTCGCGCCGGGGCGGTCTCGAACCGGATGCCGGTTGTCGTGCAGACATTCAGCAACCCGGGCTTCAGCGGGGTGCCGGATGCGCAGGTGACGATCAGCCCGGCGGCTTGGACAAACACGCAGTACCGCTACGAGGCCGTGTTCCAGCTCAAGGGGCTGCACCGCGGCTCGCATTACCTGCGGGCGTTCGTCGATTCCAACGACAACGGGTTGCTGGACGATTGGGAGACCTGGGGATTCAACCGCGATACCCAGACCTACTACGAGCCGCTGCGGGTCAGTCTCGAAAACGCCGATGCTATGCAGGTGCAAAATCAGATGGTGATCATCCGCGACCGTGATACCGACGATGACGGGTTGCCGGATATCTGGGAGTATGACAGCTACGGTACCGCCGATGACAGCTTCCTGACCCTGTATGGCGGTGAGTCGGCGGGTGCCAACAGCCTGTCGCTCGCGAGCCGCTGGCAGTACGGGTTTGACGCCTTCTCGGCGCTGGCGATTGTGGATCAGAATTCCAACGGCATCCCGGATGAGTGGGAACTGTACTACTTCGGCGGGTTGCTGGGCACCGGTGTGCATCTGAGTGATGCCGATGGCGATGGGATGACCATCTATGGCGAGTACATCAACGGGTCGGATCCGACGAATCCGGGTGACGGTCTCAGGCTATCGCCGTCGTCCCCTGTGAGCGGGACGCCAGTGCTGACCTGGAGCGCGGCCAACAGCACACTCAATTATCGGGTGCAATACACTGACTCGCTGATGGCGACCTGGACGCAGGACAACAACATCGCGAGATACAGCCGTGTGCCGATCGGAGGCGGGGCGTACAAGTGGACGTACACGGATCCGGTGCCGCCAGCCAGCGGCTCACGCTTCTACCGCGTGGTGGTTGTGCCGGGAACCAATCCGTATCCATAATAAACGTGTTCGTAGTACCGGCTTCAGCCGGAATTCGGAGGATGAGTAAGCGGTTTTGCCTATCGGGCCGCCTGAAGGCGGGACTACAAACGGTGAGAAGAGAATGAATAAGGGAGTACCAGCCACAAAAGGCACATAAATCACAAAAATCCTGCTGCTGTTCTTTGTGAACTTTGTGCTCTTTGTGGTTAATAAAGAAGGTGTTGATGATGAAAGCGCACACCAAAATGATTTGCTGGCAGGACGATGAGTTCTGGCTTGGATACATGGAAGAGTATCCGGATTACATGACACAGGGGCTGACGCTAGCCGAATTAAAGGAAAACCTGCGTGACATTTATTTCGAACTCAATTCAGGACGGATTCCTTGCGTCCGCAAGGAAGAGGAATTGGTTCTCGCATGAAGAATCGCGATTTGGTGAAACGAATACTTGATATGGATTGCGTATTTATAAGGCATGGTGCAAATCACGATTGGTATCAGAATCCGCGAACGCGCATGGCTCAACCGGTTCCTCGACATCGAGAAATCAAGGACGTGCTGGCAAAGAATATATTAAAGAAGCTACAGGATGATTGAAAGTAGGACAGGCATACTGCCTGTGAGCGGAGCCGAAGTGTCGACAAAATATAGAAACAATTCACCGCAAAGAACGCAGAGAACACAAAGAAAATATAAGGGAAGACGAGCCACAAAAGGACTTTGCGATGCCGGAGATATGTAGATTTCTCGGGATTATAATTACAATGCTGTATGATGACCACCGTCCTCCGCATTTTCATGCGGAATACGGGGAGTACAAGGTTAGCGTAGAGATTGAAACCAGTGTTGTTGAGGGACGGTTCCCGCCCCGTGCTTTGCGGGCGTTGTTAGACTGGACGGAAATCAATCGCCAACGCCTTCTTGATGATTGGGCACTTGCGGAAAAGCACGAGGCATTGAAGAGAATACCGCCATTGGAGTAGTCATGCTTGAGGTCGTTGACGCAAAATACCTATCAGGATTCACAGTTCACCTGGCTTTCAGCGATGGTACCGAGGGGAATGTAAATCTGGCGGACTCTTTGTGGGGACCTGTATTTGAGCCCCTGAAAGATGAATCTTTTTTTAAGCAGCTTACTTTGTCGCCGATGCTTCACACGCTTAGCTGGCCGAATGATGCCGATTTCGCTCCAGAACATTTGAAGGCAAAAATGGTTGAACAAGGCAAGAAGTGAATACAGGATTCACCACAAGGAACGCAGAGATCACAAAGAGGGAAGAGGGAAGACGAGCCACAAAAGGCACATAAATTACAAAATTTCTGTTGCTGTTCTTTGTGAACTTTGTGTTCTTTGTGGTTAAATATACGTGTTCGTAGTCCCAGCTTCAGCCGGAATGCCGAGCACAAGGAATTGAGAGCCACAGAAAAAGAAATTGTAAAGCATATGTAAACTGCGGTATTGTTGAAGAACTGCGGTCTAAACGTTGAGACGAACGATGAAGGAGAATGGATCCATGAAAAACCCCGTTAAGTCCCTGTGTGCCGGTGCCCTTTTTGTCGCGGCCCTTTGTACGGTCGGTGTGTTCTCGACCGGCTGCGAGTGGGAGTCGAGCGGTAGCGAAGGCTCCTGGAACGATTCCATGAGCTGGGTCAACTTCAGCGGGCTCTACCGCAGCGGCAGCGGCTCGCGCCCGTTGGTCTCGAATTTCTCGCTCAGCAGTGGTGGAACGGGGGATACGGATCCCGAGACCGGGAATGAGATCGAATATCCGGTTGCTGGTCAGGAGGGGCCTCTCAAGTCCGGGCCTTTTGTCGTGATCGATGATGTTATCGATTTCCAGAACCGCGGGGCTGCGGGCTGGACGCTCAAGCGCGGCAGTATCAATATCACGATTACCGGAACGAGCACTGGCCCTGTTGGATCATTCACGGATAACGGTTCAGGCATACTTGCCGGCACCTATTCGCAGGTTCCAGGCGGGCCTTCGTTCAATGGGACGGGGACGGTAAATTATGATACCGGTGCCTGGTCAATAACGCTTTCGGGTAATGACCCTTTTGTCCAGGAGGCCAGGGTTGCTTACACGTATGTCGTCCTCAACGATCCAGACGTATCAGGGGGTGGTGGCGGAACGGACGAGGATCCGCCCACCAGCGGCGACTGGGTCTATACGCTGCAAGTGGTGCAAACAGGGAATCGTCTCAGCTTCACGGATAACCGCGGGTTTGTCTGGGAGGGCGTGCTAAGTTCCGTGACGACGCCGGGCGGTGATGATTCCGGACGGTCGCCGGGAGACGTGGTGGGTACGTTCGAGGTCAAGGGCGTTACGGACGCGCGCTACAAGATCACCGGCACCTTCAGCGGCAGCTACGAGGTGGTGGCACAGGAAGATGGCATCTCCTATGGCCAGATGACCTTGCGCCGGATTCAGGGTATCTGGATGGAGCCGACGGGTAATGGCGATCTCTACGGCGAGACCTCTGACGCGGAGCAGGCCGCAGTGACGACCACGACCACTGCCCAATAAGACTCCTCCGGGATGGACGGGTTGCGCCCAGGCCACCGCGTTGTAAGTCCTGCCTTATGGGAGGGACGGGTTAAACCCCGTCCGCGGCGTTGTAAGTTATCGGTATGCAAGTCGATAAGTGTGTGCTAATATAGCACCGGACAACCCTGCCTGTCGAATTCCCAGGGAAAAGGGGTCCACGGGCGGGACGGGCGTGTCCGTCCGCACCGCAGACGTTCCGCGATCGAGGTGTCACATGGCCACAACCGATATACGCTGGTTTTCGAGAAACCGAATGGCTTGCCTGTTGGTGGTTGGTGCATTTGCAGCCCATTCTCTGTGTTACGGAGCGGCTGGCGATTTCAGCAATCCCATTCTTATCGCCACCGCAGCGGATCTGAGTAATATCCGCACGAATCTGGGGACTACGATCAACTATGTCTATTACAAGCAAACCGCTGACATTGACCTTTCCGGGTACGCCAACTGGCAACCGATTGCCGCCGGCAGTCCCAGTGCGTATGTGCATTATGACGGTGATAACCACAAGATCCTCAATCTGAACATTTCCCGCAGCGGCACATCCAATGTCGGCTTGTTCGGTCATCTGAGTGGTAGTATCCGTAATCTTTCGCTGGAATCGGGTTCGGTGGTCGGCAATACCGAAGTAGGCGCGTTTGCAGGCATGCTTTTCAACGGCTCGATATCGAACTGCACATCACGCGTGACGGTTAGCGGGTCAACAAGCGCGGGCGGTTTGGCGGGCTGGAATCAAGGGGGCACGATTCAGAACAGCTCCGCGCGAGGTGGCTCCGTTTCCGGATCGAATTATGTCGGCGGTTTGGTGGGCTATAATGCGGGCGGATCATTGGCCTATAGCTTTGCAGCCATGACGAATAGCGGCGTGTCTAATTCAGGAGGGCTGGTCGGGTTTGCATCGGGCGGGAGCGTGACGGCCTGCTATTGGGACAAGCAAGTCAGCGGGAAATCAACCTCGGCAGGTTCACCCACCAATGCTGGCCTGACGACGGCGGACATGAAACTGCGCACCTCGTTCACAAATTGGAATTTCACGTCCGTCTGGCAGTTGTATACCGGCAAGAGCTACCCATACCTGCGGGCATTGGCGGATGATGTCGCCACCCCGGAGTTGACGCCCGGCAGCGGTGGGTATCCCGGTGCGTCGGTGATGGTGACGGTGACCTGTCCTACGCCCGGGGCAACAAACCATTATCTGATTGGACGATCCACCCCCACGGATACGAATGCCGTGGTCGCCTCGGGTGGAAGCGTCAGTGTACCCATCGGCGAGACACTGAATGTCGTGGCCTGGGTTCCCTATATGAATCCTTCGCCTGTGAGAGAAGCAACCTATACGCCTGCGCCGCCTGCCGACCCACCGACTGCCGATCAGCTAGCCGGGGCGTATCCGGGGACCAATCTCGCTGTTGTGCTGAGCAGTACCACCACGAATGCCACGATCCGCTATACGACGGATGGCGGCGCCCCGACGAATACCAGTCCATCGGTTGCCTCAGGCGGCACTGTAAACGTGCCGATTCCATCGGTTCTGAAGGCGAAGGCTTATCGCAGTGATCTGAACCCGAGTGCTGATCTGGTGGTGGTTTATACCAATGCCGCACCTGTGGCCACTCCTGCGTTCAACCCGAATGGTGGCGAATTCGCTGGCACGAACGTGTCGGTGGCGATCACTTGCGCCACAGCCGGGGCTATGATCCGCTACACGACCGATGGCAATGATCCGACGGAGATGAGCGCGGGCAGTACGTCGAATGTGGTGGTGATGGTGCCGGTGCCGGGCACACTCAAGGCTCGGGCGTTTCGTGAAGACCTGAATCCCAGCGCGATCCGTACGGCGGCCTATACGAACGCGGCCCCCGTGGCAACGCCTGGATTCAGTCCGAATGGCGGGACGTTTGCCGGCAGCAGTGTCTCCGTCACGCTAACCTGCGCCACCGCCGGGGCGATCATTCGCTATACGACCAACGGCGATGATCCCACGGAAGCCAGCCTCGGCGTTACTAACGGGGTGGCGATTTCCGTGCCCGTGCCCGCCACGCTCAAGGCAAGGGCATACAAGAGCGGATTGAACCCGAGCGCGTTGCGAACCGCGCTTTATGAGAATGCCGCCAACACGGCTACGCCGACTTTCAATCCGGATGCGGGGGCCATCGCGGCAGGGAATGTGAAGGTGACCATCAGCGGCACGACGCCGGGAGCGGTTATCCGGTATACGACGGATGGGAATGACCCGACGGAAGTCAGCAACAGCGGGGCTTCCGGTATGGTTGTAACGGTCGCGGTGCCCGGCACGCTCAAGGCCAAGGCCTGGGCGTCCGGTCTGAACCCGAGCTCGATCAAGACGGCGAATTATACGACGGCTGCGGTGGTGTCCACGCCAACGTTCAGTCCGGATGGCGGTGCCGGAGCGGCGCCGGTGACGCTCAGTTGTGCCACGTCCGGGGCCTTGATCCACTACACGACCAACGGGATGGATCCGACATCGTCGTCGCCTTCTGTTTCGCACGGTGCATCTGTTTCCGTGCCATCGCCGTCGACCCTGAAGGCGAAAGCGTTCAAGACCGGGTTGTTCCCCAGTCCGGTGAAGGTGGCGTATTACGGGGATTTTGCCGGTGGATCTGGTACCTTGCAGGATCCTTACCGCATTGCCAATGCCTTGCATCTTGACAAGGTTCGCAATTATCTCGGTGCGCATTTTGTAATGATGGCTGATATCGACCTAGGCGTTTCTCCGTGGAACAGCGGCGCAGGGTGGTTGCCGATTGATGATGGCGGTAATGGTTTTGTGGGTACGTTTGATGGTGATGGGAATGTGGTCAGTAATCTTTATATTTCCCGCTCCACATCGGATTATGTCGGTCTCTTTGGATATGTAGGCACGTCAGGGCACATTTCAAATCTAGGAGTGAGGTCTGGTACGGTTGTCGCCAGAAATCGTGTTGGCGGGGTGGCCGGGGCGAATTATGGTGTGATCTCGAACGTGTTTGCGGAGTGTTCTGTATCTGCCTCCAGTTTATATGCTGGCGGGTTGGTTGGATTTGCCGGTCCTGCCAGCGTCCATGTTGACACGTATTCAACGGGCCCCGTGAGTAGCGGTAGCTCGATTGCCGGTGGGTTGATTGGGTTTGCCAATTCAGGCATGTCCGCGTTGAGCAGCTATGCGGCAGGATCGGTGACGGCGCCAACTGCGAAGGGCGGGCTGATCGGGCAAACTGTAGGAACCATCATCTGCAATAGCGCGTACTGGGATACGCAAACCAGCGGGCTGTCCGGTTCGGCCGGAGGAGCGTCTGTGATCGGGCGCACGACGGCGCAGATGCGGCAGCAGGCCACGTTTGGCGGGTGGGATTTCGCAACTGTCTGGCGGATTGATGAAGGCGTCGATTACCCGCGGCTGCGTGTGTTTGATCGGTCGTCTTCATCCGAGCCGCCAACCAACTGGGTGATTCGGTTCTATGGTTCGGTGGCGGCGGCCCCCGAGACGTCCGTCAGGGAATGGCCGCTGTTCTGGGAATATGTGGCCGATACTGATCCGACCGATCCCGGCTCGCTTTTCGCGGTGATAACGGCGTCCTCGGCGACCAATACCCTGTCGATATCGGTCAACAGTTCCACGGGCCGCGTGTATCGCCTGCTTTCAACCCCTTCGCTGGAGGCGGCGAACTGGCAGCCGGTCGGCGGGGTGGCTGCGCAGGACGGCACGGGCGGCCCGCTGAACCTCAGCGCACCCGCTCCATCTGTCCGTACATTCTACCGGATCAGCGTGGAACTGGCAGATTGAAGGCTTCGCCAGTTGCCCTCTCATGCGCAGCGGCTCGGCACAGCCTCGCTCCCCAGAGACGTTAACCAGTAACGAATGGGGCACAACAGCCTTTATCGTAAAGTATGCTTTACATTATCATGATTATTCCGTAAAGTGCAGTTGTCTGTTTATGGAGTGATCGGGGGTTGCAAATGTTTGAAGAGCTTTATTACATTCATCGCAAAACGGTTGAAGAGGTGCCAATGGCGTTCAAGCGCTATTTGCACGGCGGGATTGATTGGGAGGCAAGGCACATTTGTATAACTGGCTGTCGTGGCACAGGTAAAACCACGCTACTGCTACAACACTATGTCGAGACCTATAACGATGTTGAAAAATGCCTTTATATCTCCGCCGATCATGTAGCGGTGGCCGGGATCGGTTTGTTTAAAATCGCCAGCGAATACTTCAAGCTCGGTGGCCAGGCGATCATTATTGATGAGATTCATAAGTCGCCTGATTGGGAAGCGGAACTCAAAAGTATTATTGATACATTCAAGCAGAAGCAGGTTCTGGTTTCCGGCAGCTCGTCCATACAATTGAAACAGGGTAAAGCTGACCTTTCCAGGCGCGTGGTTTATTATCATCTCAAGGATCTTTCATTCCGGGAATATCTGGAACTGAAAGAAGACACCAAACTCCCGGTGCTGTCGCTCGATGATTTGCTAGATCGGCATGTCCACTGTGCTGAGTTGATCACCAAGAGTAGATCCATTCTGAAATATTTCAACGCTTACCTTGCCGAGGGGGCTTATCCGTTTATTACCGAGGGACAAAGCACGTATTTATCCAAGCTGCAGAATGTGATCGAGAAGGTGCTTTATGAAGATGTGGCGATCGCGGCCGACATGAAGCAGGCTAATATTCCTGTGCTGAAGAAGATCCTCTGGCTGATTGCCGGCTCGGTTCCATTCCAGGTCAACATCGAGAAAATGAGCCGCGAACTTGGAATATCCAAAGCGTATGTCTATCAGTATATCGACCATCTGGGTGCGGCGGGGCTTATCAATCCGGTTCCCCACGAAGGCACCGGATACAAAACCGTACGCAAACCGGCGAAAATCCTGATGGCGAATAGTAACCTGCTGTTTGCCGTCAACCGTGCCATGTTGGCGGAAGCCGAACGGGGATGTGTCCGCGAAACCTTTTTTGTGAGTCAAATGGCGCCGCTTTTCAAGACGACGATATCCGGTAAAGGTGATTTCAAGATAGCAGATCGGTATGTCTTTGAAATTGGCGGGGCACGAAAAGGGTATGGCCAGATCAAGGATATCGAAAGCGCCTTTATTGCTGCTGATGGGATTGAGGTTGGTTTTGCAAACAAGATTCCGCTTTATCTGTTCGGGTTCTTGTATTAGCGCCGACTCATGCGCTTGCGCGGCCGGGGTGGCACCCGTCTAGCGGGGACGGCTTCGCCAGTTTCATTCTCCTCCGCATCGGCTCGCGAGGACCAGTCTTCGCATGGCTACGCCCGACAAGCGCTCGCCCTCTAGCCGGCAATCGAGCGTTGTATACAAGTATGGGGGGCGCGCGTCCTCGCGAGCCGATGCGGAGCAAGGGCATGCCTGGCAGACCCCAGAAAACTTTTTTTAATAAGTTGATTTTTTTTGTTGCAATTCGAAACGTGTTCAACTAGTGTTTGCGGTCCGTTAACGAACGGCAGGCCGGTTATCAAATGCTGACCTGGGCAAGTGCCCCTGGGAAAAAAGTTAAAATTTTTCAAAATAGGGGTTGACGCGAGAGAATGAGTCTGATAGCTTGTTTGTCGCGTCTGGAGAAGCAGACGAACGATCTTTGAGAACTGAATAGTTTACGACAATTTTATCACTTCGATTCGGAAGTGGTACGATTTACCCAATTATCAGTGAAAATTGGTAATGCTTGTGAATTGAATCTTACTCGAATGTTTAATTACCCTTCGGGGTGATACATATTTAAACTATGGAGAGTTTGATTCTGGCTCAGAACGAACGCTGGCAGCGTGGATTAGGCATGCAAGTCGAACGGAAGGTGGTTCAAACAATCCTTCGGGAACGTGAGAATTGCCGAGAGTGGCGAAAGGGTGAGGAACACGTGGGCAATCTGCCCTCAAGTTGGGAATAGCCCGCCGAAAGGCGGATTAATGCCGAATGTGGTTCAGGGTCGCATGGCCTTGACACTAAAGGTGGGGATCTTCGGACCTGCCGCTTGATGAGGAGCCTGCGTACGATTAGCTTGTTGGTGAGGTAACGGCCCACCAAGGCTATGATCGTTAGCTGGTCTGAGAGGATGGTCAGCCACACTGGGACTGAGACACTGCC
>CAZZBA010000006.1:0-36707 GCA_964652765.1 uncultured Victivallales bacterium
TGATCGAGCGCAACACGACGATCCCGACCAAGAAGAGCGAGATTTTCAGCACGGCGGCGGACAACCAGCCCGGCGTGGAAATCCATGTGCTGCAGGGCGAACGCAAGATGTCTGGCGACAACAAGTCCATCGGGCGCTTCAAGCTCGACGGCATTCCGCCGGCGGCGCGTGGCGTCCCGCAGATCGAGGTGACGTTCGACATCGATGCCAACGGCATCCTGAATGTCTCCGCCAAGGACCTGGGCACCGGCAAGCAGCAGAAGATCACCATTACCGCGTCGAGCGGGCTGAGCGAAAGCGAAGTCAAGAAGATGGTTGATGAGGCCGAGCGGCATGCGGATGAGGACAAGGCCCGCCGCGAATCGGTCGAGACGAAGAACATGGCCGAGAACATCGTCTACCAGACCGAGAAAATGCTCAAGGAGCACGGCGACAAGGTGGATGCCGGCAAGAAGGCCAAGGTGGAAAGCGCGGTTGCCGCTCTCAAGAAGGCGGCAGAAGGCCATTCGACGGAAGACATCAAGGCGAAGATGGATGCCCTGAACCAGGAAATGCAGGCCATCTCGCAGGAAATGTATGCCCATGCGCAGAAGGCGGGCGGCGAGCAGCAGGCGTCTGGCGGCGGGGCCTCCTCCGGTGGTCCGTCCCAGGATGCGTCCGCGGGCGGCGGTGCCAAGGAGAAGGACGGGGATGTGATCGATGCCGACTTCGAGATGGTCGACGACGATAAGAAATGATGTGGCTGCGGACAGCGTTACGGATCGGTTGATCGGTGGCGCTGTCCGTGTGTGTTTAACAACAAGTCCGGCGGTGCCGGACGCAAACAAGGGAGAGACAGAAAGATGAACATTAAACCATTGGGTGATCGGGTGCTGGTCAAGCCGGCTGCTGAGTCGGAAGTGAAAAAGGGCGGGATCATCATTCCCGACACGGCCAAGGAGAAGCCGCAGGAAGGGACCGTCGTGGCGATTGGCACCGGCAAGCTTGATGACGCCGGCAAGCTGATCCCGTTCAATGTGAAGAAGGGCGACAAAGTGCTGATGCCCAAGTACGGCGGCACGGAAGTCAAGATCGACGATGTGGAATACCAGATCATCCGCGAAGAGGACATCCTCGGCGTCATCAGCTGAACCGAAGATCCTCAAACAATACGTAATCAACAAAGGAGAAGAACAAAATGGCAGCAAAACAATTGAAGTATGACGTGGATGCACGTCAGGCGATTCTGGTGGGCATTGAGAAACTCAGCCGCGCCGTCACCGTTACCCTCGGACCATGCGGTCGCAATGTGGTTCTGGATAAGAAGTTCGGTTCCCCGACCGTGACCAAGGACGGCGTGACCGTGGCCAAGGAGATCGAGCTTTCCGATCCGTTCGAGAACATGGGTGCGCAGATGGTGCGCGAGGTGTCGAGCAAGACCAGCGACGTGGCCGGCGACGGTACCACGACCGCGACCCTGCTGACCGAGGCGATCTTCCGCGAAGGTCTCAAGAACGTGACCGCGGGTGCCAACCCGATGAGCCTCAAGCGCGGTATCGACCGGGCGACCGGCGCGGTCGTGAAGGCGATCGCCAAGATGAGCAAGAAGGTCAAGGAGCACACCGAGATCGCCCAGGTGGCGACCATCTCGGCCAATGGCGATACCGAGATCGGCAACATCATCGCCGAGGCGATGGACAAGGTTGGCAAGGACGGCACGATCACCGTCGAAGAGGCCAAGACGATGGAGACCACGCTCGATGTGGTGGAAGGCATGCAGTTCGACAAGGGTTACCTCTCGCCGTACTTCGTGACCAATCCCGACAACATGGAAGCGGTGCTCGAGGATGCCTACATCCTGATCCACGAGAAGAAGATCTCGAATCTCCAGGATCTGCTGCCGCTGCTGCAGAACGTGGCGAAGGCTGGCAAGCCGCTGATGATCATCGCCGAGGATGTCGAGGGCGAAGCGCTCGCGACGCTGGTGGTGAACCGCCTGCGCGGTACGTTCCAGTGCTGCGCGGTGAAGGCGCCGGGCTTCGGCGACCGTCGCAAGGCGATGCTCGAGGATATCGCGGTCCTGACCGGTGGCAAGATGCTCTCCGAGGAACTCGGTATCAAGCTTGAGAAGGTCACGCTTGAAGATCTGGGACGCGCCAAGCGCATCACGATCGACAAGGAGAACACCACGATCGTGGAAGGTGCCGGCAGGACGGCGGACATCCAGGGTCGCGTGGGCCAGATCAAGCGCCAGATCGAGGATACCACCTCGGATTACGACCGCGAGAAGCTGCAGGAACGCCTGGCCAAGCTGGCTGGTGGCGTGGCGGTGATCAACGTCGGTGCCGCGACCGAGTCGGAAATGAAGGAGAAGAAGGCCCGCGTGGAAGACGCGCTGCATGCGACGCGTGCCGCCGTGGAAGAAGGTGTGGTTCCGGGCGGTGGCGTAGCGCTGCTGAACGCCCAGAAGTGCCTGGACGCGGTTGTCGCCGAAGGTGACGAGGCCGTCGGTGTGGATATCATCCGCCGCGCACTCGAAGCCCCGCTGCGCAAGCTGGTCGCCAACGCTGGCGTCGAGGGTGCGCTGATCGTGGCCGAGGTGAAGAAGAGCAAGAATTCGGCCTACGGCTACAATGTGGCTACGGGCGAGTTCGAGGATCTGATCAAGGCCGGCGTGCTTGATCCGGCCAAGGTGACGCGCACGGCGTTGCAGAATGCGGCGAGCATCGCCGGCCTGCTGCTGACGACCGAGTGCATGATCACGGACCTGCCGGAAGAGAAGAAGGCCGGTGGCGCGCCCGATATGGGCGGCATGGGCGGCGGCATGGGCGGCATGGGCGGGATGATGTAAGCCCGTAATTAGGGTTGACTTAACGGGACGGGGCGCATACACTGCGCCCCGTTTCATTTACATGTGGAGGCTTCCTTGAATATTGATCTGATTAATGCTGCAAAAGCACGCATACAGAGCGTGCCGGTGCTGGTCAACATGGTGTCGCAGCGGGTGCGCCAGTTGAACAACGGGGAACGCCCGTTGGTAAAGCCCATGGTTGGCGAGGAGAAGGCGGATGTCGCCCTGCGCGAGATCGCCGAGGGAAAACTGGGTTACGAGGTCGCGGCTGAAGCGATCCCAGATCCGATGTCGTTCTAGCGGTTGTCATGCCTGAGCAGGCTAATATCGCGACCAACCGCAAGGCGTACCATGACTACGAGATCATGGAGCGCTATGAGGCGGGGATCGAGCTGGTAGGAACCGAGGTCAAGTCGCTCCGTCTCGGGCAGGTCAGCATGACCGGGTCCTACGTGCAGATCAGTGGCGGTGATGCCGTCCTTTCGGGGTTGACCATACAGCCCTATTCACACGGTAACCGTTTCAATCACGAGTGTGGCCGCCTGCGGCGCCTGCTGCTGCATAAGCGCGAGATCGCGAAGCTGAAGGTGGATGTCGAGGCGGCGGGGCATACACTGGTACCATTGCGGCTCTACTTCCGCCGGCGGTCGGTCAAGATCGAGATTGGTGTTTGCCGCGGCAAGAAGCAGGCCGACAAACGCGAAGCCATGAAGAAGAAAACATCCACGCGCGAGGCGCAGCGGGCGATCCGGGCAGCGACAAAACACTAGTGGCAGGATAGTTGTATGAAAAACTCATCGTTGAAATTCAGGTCGGTGATTCCCGATGCGCGTCGGGTGGTGATCAAGATCGGCAGCCGGGTGCTGGTGCAGAAGACCGGGCGTCCGGACGTGCGCCGCATAAGCAGCCTGGTCGCCGATATCACGGCGATCCGCAAGACCGGGCGTGATGTTGTTGTCATCACCTCCGGGGCAGTGGGTTCCGGGATGGAGGCCCTTGGGCTGAAAACGCGTCCGACATTGTTGCCGGAAATCCAGATGGCGGCGGCGGTCGGTCAGGCGCGCCTGATGTCGCGCTACGCGGAACTGTTCGGCACCAAGGGTGTCAAGGTCGGGCAGGTGTTGCTGACGCACTCCGATTTCCAGCATTCGGTGCGCCGCACGAATGCGCATCGCACGATCGAGGCGCTGCTGCGGCATGGCGTGATCCCGATCATCAACGAGAACGACGTGGTGGCCGATGAGGAGCTGAAAGCTGACATGGCCTTCAGCGACAACGATTTCCTGGCCGCGCTTGTTGTCAAGATGATCCGTGCCGATCTGCTGGTGATCCTTTCCACGGTGGATGGGCTACGCGAACCGGCTTCAAATGGAAGGACACAGCGTGTTCGATATCTGGAGCGCATAACCCGCAAGACGTTCGCGCTGGTCGGTGCCTCGGATTCGACTTTGTCCAAAGGCGGCATGGGCTCCAAGCTGAAGGCGGCGCAGACCGCCGCCCTGTCCGGCTGCGGTGTGGTCATCGCCAATGGACTGACCAGCGGGGTGCTGCGGTCCGTGATGGCCGGTGAAGACACCGGTACCATGATCGTGGCTTCCGCGCTTTAGGCGGGCCCCGCGATAACCGGAGATGGATTATGGGACTGCATGAGGAAATGGTCGGGATCGGGAGCTGCGCCCTGGACGCATCCCGTGAACTGGTGTTGTGTAGTACACGCAAGAAGAATACCATTTTGCTTGAGATGGCCGATGCGCTTGATGAACGGCGGGCGGACATCGCCGAGGCGAACCAGCTCGATGTCGAGGATGCCAAGTCGGCGGGACTGTCGCTGGCGATGCTGGACCGGTTGACGTTGACGCCGGCCCGGATCGACGGGATGATTTCCGGGTTGCGGGAAGTGGCTGCACTCATGGATCCGGTTGGCGAGACCATCAGCCGCTGGATACGCCCGAACGGCCTTGAAATCATCAAGCAGCGGGTGCCGATCGGGGTGATCGGCATCATCTACGAATCGCGCCCGAATGTCACCGTCGATACGGCGGCGCTGTGCCTGAAAACCTCCAACGCGGTCATCCTGCGCGGAGGCAAGGAGTCCGTGCATTCCAACGCGATCCTGGCCGATATCCTCATCGCGGCTGGTCGGCGCAAGGGAATGCCCGAGCATGCGATTCAACT
This sequence comes from uncultured Victivallales bacterium, assembly GCA_964652765.1. Lineage (GTDB taxonomy): Bacteria > Verrucomicrobiota > Kiritimatiellia > UBA8416 > UBA8416 > UBA8416. Next base: position 5,006 of record CAZZBA010000006.1, read on the forward strand.
TATCCGCACGGCCGATCGCGAGGCGGTCCGCGAGCTGGTGCAGCTTGAGGGGTATGTCGATCTGGTGATTCCGCGCGGTGGCGAGGCCCTGATCCGCGCGGTCACGGAGAACGCGCGTGTGCCGGTCATCAAGCATTACAAGGGAATCTGCCATACGTATGTCGATGAATCCGCGGATGTGGCTATGGCGGTAGCCATCGCCATCAACGCCAAGTGTCAGCGCCCGGGCGTCTGCAACGCGATGGAGACGCTGCTGGTACACGAGGCGATTGCACCAGTGTTCCTGCCGACGTTCGCCAAACGGGCGACTGAATGCGGCGTGATCCTGCGCGGGGATTCCGCGTCCCGGGAGGTTATCCCGGCGATGCAGGTGGCGGCAGAAGAGGACTGGTCCACGGAATATCTGGATTTGCGATTGTCCGTGCGGGTGGTCGGTTCCGTGCGGGAGGCCGTTGCCCATATCAACAAGTACGGTTCCCGTCATTCCGACGCGATCGTCTCCGAGTCCGAGGCCGCGCAGAAGATCTTCACTCAGGAAGTCGACTCCGCCACCGTGTATGTGAACGCATCCACGCGGTTCACCGACGGAGGCGAGTTCGGCATGGGGGCCGAGATCGGCATCAGCACCGACAAGCTGCATGCCCGCGGGCCGATGGGCCTCGAGGAACTGACTACCTACAAGTACGTCATCCAAGGCAAGGGCCAGGTACGGTAGCACTTCAGCGCAAGGCCAGTGGCGGTCCCAGGATTTCGCGAAGCACGATGGCCTTGCGGATGGCTTCGGCATCCGACAGGTCTTTCCGGATGGCATCGATGAAGATGCTCGCCGCCGTTGTTCTGTCAGACGGGGTTTTCTCCAGAACGACAGCTTCCTGGACGGACTGGGTGTAAGCAGGAGCGGCGTGGTGTACGGGCTCGTACCGGGGCGTTGCCGGGATGGGCTGGTTGCTGACTGCCGGAGGATGCATCCGTCTTCTTGCTTGTGCTTGCGGCTGCGAGACCCCCCGGGTTGGCGATTTGGCCTGGACCGGTCTGGGTGCGATCGGTCTGGCTGCCGGTTTCTGGCCGCCGCCAAGCGTCCGCAGGAATTCCTGCAAGGCTTCGTCGGGAGCGACAAAATCAGGTTTCTGGCCGCCGGCTTTACCACCGGATCCTGCCCCATCAGCACCGGTGTTCTTCCCCTGCGCCTGGGAGGCGACCTTCTTCACGCCCTTGATAACCTGGACAATCACCGAGATGATGATGACCACCCAGATGACCTCGATATTGGCGAGAACCGTCATAGGACCTCTCAGATATCGTCGCTGTTTTCCTGTCCGGAGATTTTGCGCCGCATGGCGGTGTCGGACTCGATGTTCTGCAGGCGGTAGAAGTCGATCGCGCCCATGTTGCCGCTGCGCAGCGCCTCGGCCAGCGCACGCGGGACATCGGCGCGGGCCTCGATCACCTTGGCGTTCATCTCCTGGACCTTGGCACGCATTTCCTGCTCCAGGGCGATGGCCATGGCCTTGCGTCCCTCGGCTTCCGCCTGGCGCATCTTCTTGTCGGCCTCGGCCCGCTCGGTTTCGAGCTTCGCACCCACGTTGGCCACATCACCCATACCGGCCACGCTGATATCGGCGATATCGATCGAGACGATTTCAAAACCGGTTTGTGCATCCAGGCCGCTGTTGAGCACCTTGCGGCTGATCATGTCCGGGTTCTCGAGCACATCCTTGTAGGTGGCGGACGAGCCGATAGCGCTGACGATGCCCTGTCCGACACGGGCGATGATCGTATCCTCGCCAGCACCGCCGACGAGACGCTCGAGGTTGGCGCGCACGGTCACGCGGGCCTTCACCAGCAGGCGGATACCGTCCTTGGCGACCGCGTCCAGTCCCAGCGGAGTCTTGTCGGCGATCGGACAGTCAATCACTTTCGGCTGTACGCTGGTGCGGACGGCTTCCTCCACATCGCGGCCGGCCAGATCGATGGCGACGGCACGTTTGAAGCCGAGCGCAATATTGGCCTTGTCGGCGGCGATCAGCGCCCGGGCGACGTTCAGCACGTTGCCACCCGCCAGGAAATGCGTTTCCAGTTCATCGGTGGAGATCGGGATACCCGCCTTGACCAGGCTGATGCGCGCGTCCACGATCAGCGCCGGCTGGATGCGCCGCAGCTTCATCCCCACCAGCGACCAAAGCGAGACTTTGGCACCGGACATGAGTGCCCGGATCCAGACTCCAAGGAAGTTCATGAACAAACCCAGGATGATCAGCACCCCGAGGCCGATCAGCATTGCGAAAATCATGAATACGGTTTGCATGTCTGTTTTCTCCCTTTTGCTTGCGGCAGTGTTGCCGACGTTTTTGAAACCTTGACCATAAAGCGCCTGCACCATAAAGCAGGTATGGAATAAATGCAGCAAAAAAAGACGACAAAATAGGACGACACCGATTATCGGGCAGTCAAAAAAATGAAACGGTCGATGCAGTCTGGTCCGGTTGCGGCATCGTTGACCTTCGATATTTCACATGTCGGTCTTGGTGGACATTAAGAAGCGAAGGTCGCCGCTGAGAATGCGGAGGGTGTGGTTGTCGTCGGTGTGCAGCAGCAGGGCCCCATCGGTATCGATCCCGCTGGCGATGCCTTGCAGGACGCCGGTCTGCCGGGTCACCGACACACGGCGGCCGGTCATGCCGGCGCACTCCGTCCAGCGGGTGAGCAGGGCCTCGTGCTGGCCGCCATCAAGGCGCTCGAGCCAGTGCTCGACGCGCTGCAGCCAGGCGGCCAGCAGCGCGGCGCGAGACACGGCATGTCCCGCTTCCTGGGCGAGCGAGGTTGCCGGATAGATCGGGCGCTCGGGCAGCATGTCGAGCGGGGTATTGACGTTGATGCCGATGCCCAGCAGGATGCAGGGAACCGTCGCCGTTCCATCGGCCATCTCGGCCAGGATGCCGGCCACCTTGCGTCCGCCGATGAGTATGTCGTTCGGCCACTTTATCGACGGCACCAGTCCGGGGACCGTCCGGGTGATCGCCTCGGCAGCGGCGACGGCGGCTAACAGGGTAAGCAGCGGGGACTGCGCGGCCGGGACACCGGACGGGCGGAGCAGCAGTGTGGCGTAGATGCCCTGTCCGGGCGGGGATAGCCAGGGACGGTCGTGGCGGCCCCGTCCGGCGGTCTGTGTCTCGGCGACCACCAGCGAGCCATGCGGGGCTCCGGCTGCGCCCAGGGCACGGGCGTCGGCGTTGGTCGAGGTGGTGGTCTGAAGATACTGGTAGACCTGGCGGCCGAGCTTTCGTGTGCCCGCCAAGGCCAGCACGTGCGCGGCTGAAAGCGGGTCGTCGGCAGGGCGGCAGGCTGGATGTGGCATATTCGGCTCCGTTTAATTGACAAACAACGGGAGAGATGGTTGACTGCGCAGGTGATGATGTCAATACGCGATTTAGGCCGGAGTGACTCAAGGGGGCGGAAATGCATGTACTGGTAACCGGCGGTGCCGGGTATATCGGCAGCCATACGGTGCTGGAACTGTTGAATGCGGGACACCGGGTGACGGTGGTCGACAATCTTTGCAACGCCAGTCGCGAGAGCCTGCGGCGGGTCGAGGTATTGACCGGGCGCACGGTGGCTTTCCATCAGGCGGATATCCTGGACAAGGGCGCGCTGACCGGCGTGGTGGCGGGAGCGGGTATTGACGCCGTGATCCACTTTGCCGCGCTTAAGGCCGTCGGCGAGTCGGTTGCGCAGCCGCTGCGCTATTACCACAACAATATCACCGGGACACTGGTGTTGTGCGAGGTCATGCGGGCCTGCGGCGTCCGTAACATCGTGTTCAGCTCATCGGCGACGGTCTATGGCGATCCGGCATCGGTGCCGATCACGGAGGATTTCCCGCTGCAGGCGACCAATCCGTATGGTCGCACCAAGCTGATGATGGAATCGGTGCTGGGCGATATCCAGCGGGCCGAACCGTCATGGAATGTGGCCTTGCTGCGGTACTTCAACCCGATCGGGGCGCATGCGAGCGGGCGCATCGGGGAGGACCCGGCGGGGATACCCAACAACCTGGTACCTTATGTAGCGCAGGTGGCGGTCGGGCGGCTGGCGCGGCTGCGGGTGTTCGGCGACGACTATCCGACCCCCGATGGCACCGGTGTGCGGGATTACATCCATGTGGTGGACCTGGCCAAGGGGCACCTCAAGGCGCTGGATGCGCTGGCTTCCGGTCCTGGACTGCTGGTATGCAACCTGGGCACCGGGAGGGGCTACAGTGTGCTGGAGGTGGTCAAGGCATTCGAGGCGGCCAGCGGCAGGACGATCCCGTACGAGATCATGCCGCGGCGTTCGGGGGATATTGCCGCGTGCTATGCCGATCCGGCCTATGCCGAGAAGGTGCTGGGCTGGAAGGCCGCGCTTGGTCTTGCGGAGATGTGCCGTGATACCTGGAACTGGCAATCGCAGAATCCGGAAGGTTATCGGTAAAACACGATTTTTTGGTTTTGATTTCGGCGGGGATGCCAGCCATACTGCGGCCCGTGTGAATACCGGTTGCCTAAATGAGAGGATTTGAAGCATGGAGACGTATGGACGGGTCCTGATGGGGGATGAGGCGTGCCTGCGGGCGGCGGTGGCGGCCTTCGCGGCGCAGCCCGTGGACGAGGAACGGATGGAGGTCCCGGCGGATAGTGCCGTCTGGCGACAGACGACGATCGGCAGGACGGTCTCGGTGACCGGTCCCGGTACATTCCTCGGCAAGGCCCAGCGGACACTGGAGTTGCATCCCTCGGTCGACCCCGGATGGCGTTTCGACCGGACGGACCTGCCGAATTCGCTGGCGATCGAGGTGTCGGTCCGCAATGTCTGGACCACGGTCCGCAATATCGTGCTCTGTAGCGGGTCCCCGCATAACTACATGCGCATGGTCGAGCACATCGTGGCGCTCAAGTACATGGGGCTGGACAACCTCCTGATCCGGATGGAATCGGGTGATCCGCCGCTGTTCAACCGTAGCAGCATGGATCTGGTGGAAGCGGTGGAAGAGGCCGGCATCGTCATGCAGCATGAGCCAGCGACGGTCCTGAGTGTCAAGGAGCCGGTGACGGTCGTTGCCGGTAACGGGGGGTTCCTGACGTTCCATCCGGCCACGAACGGGAGCCGACGGCTGACGGTGGATTGTGCCATCAACTTCAAGACGGCGATTGGCCGGCAACGCATCCGCTTCGATGTCAATCCCGAGACTTTCCGTCGCGGCGCGGCAGCGCGGACCAACACGGACATGTGGATGATGCTTTATTGCAAGACCGTCGGCAAGCTGTTCGCGGACACGCGCAATCTCGGTTACACGATGAAAAACATCCTCGTCGCCGGTCCGCGTCACTATGTCAACCGTCCCGGTCTTGTGCATAACGGCAAGTCGCTCGAGGCGGTCTGGCACCGGGCGGTGCTGGATCTGCTGGCGGCGGTCGCCCTGATTGAACGCGGACGCCTTGCCGGGCATATCGATTCGTACATGGCCGGTCATGCGCTGGATGTGGATATGATCAAGCTGCTCTATCAGCACGATTTACTGGAGGAGATCTGAAATGGCGATTCACCCGACGGCGGTTGTGGAGCCCGGCGCACGGCTGGGCAGCGATGTTGTGATCGGACCGTTCTGCTATGTGCAGCGCGATGCCGAGATCGGCGACGGTTGCGAGCTGCTCTCGCACGTCAGCGTGCTGGCGCACACGACGCTGGGCAAGCGTTGCCGTGTGCATACCGGCGCGGTGCTGGGGGGACTGCCGCAGGATACCGGGTTCAAGGGGGAGGTTTCCTATGCGCGGATCGGCGATGACTGTGTCCTGCGCGAGATGGTGACCGTCAACCGCGGCACGAAGCCGGGCACGGCGACGGTGATTGGCAACGGCTGCATGCTGATGGCCAATGTGCACTGCGCCCATAACGTACAGGTCGGCAATCACGTCACGGTCACCAATTGCACGGGATTTGCCGGGTATGCGACCGTCGGGGATCGCGCCTTCGTCAGCGGTATGGTTACCGTGCATCAATTCGTGAATATCGGCAAACTGGCGATGGTCGGACTGACGGCGGTGCTGACCAAGGATCTGCCGCCGTTCTGCACCGTTCGTCCGTCGACATTGAATGGTGTGGCCGGTATGAACATCGTGGGGATGCGCCGGGCCGGGATGACGGCCGAGGCGCGGGCGGCAGTCAAATATGCCTTCAAGGTTCTTTACGGTTCCGGGCTGAATGTGACCCAGGCGGTCGCCGTGCTCGAGCAAGGGCCGGGAGGCCCGGAGATCGACGCGATGCTCGAGTTCATCCGTGGCAGCAAACGAGGCATCTGCGCGAGCACGCTTCGCCGCCGGGGATCGCGTGTCTCCGACGAGGCAACCGGTCTTGAGTCGGATTGACAAAGGGTGCGGTGCAGGCCATGAGGGGACGTGAGTGAAGGGGCGGTAAGCCATGCGGACGGGATTCGACAACGAGCGTTATCTGGATGAGCAGAGCGAGTATATCAGCTCCCGGGCGAAGTCGTTCGGCGACAAGCTGTACCTCGAGTTCGGTGGCAAGCTGACCTACGATTATCATGCTGCGCGTATCCTGCCGGGGTTTGATCCGAACGTGAAGGTGCAACTGCTCCAGCGCCTGCGTGACCAGGTCGAGATCATCCTCTGCATCTACGCCTGCGATATCGAGCGCAAGAAGATGCGGGCGGATTTCGGAATCACCTATGACGTGGATATGCTGCGGCTGATTGACGACCTGCGCGGGCACGGACTGATGGTCTCCAGCGTGGTGATCACCCGCTTTGACGACCAGCCTTCCGCGATGCAGTTCCGGAGCCGTCTGGAGCGGCGCGGGGTGCGTGTCTACACGCACAGGTCGACCAAGGGTTATCCGACGGATGTGGACCGGATCGCCAGCGCGGAAGGCTACGGGGCCAATCCCTATGTGGAGACCACGCGCCCGATCGTGGTGGTCTCGGCCCCCGGTCCGTGCAGCGGCAAGATGGCCACCTGCCTGAGCCAGATCTATCATGAGCACCAGCGCGGCAGGATCGCCGGGTACGCGAAATTCGAGACGTTCCCGATCTGGAACCTGCCGCTCAAGCACCCGGTCAATATCGCCTACGAGGCGGCCACGGCGGATATCGGCGATTTCAACATGATCGATTCCTTCCATCTGGATGCCCATGGCCAGAAGGCGGTGAACTACAACCGCGATGTGGAGATCTTCCCCGTCCTGAAGCGGATCCTGGAGCGTGTGACAGGCAGCGAGAGCGTCTACCAGTCGCCGACGGACATGGGCGTGAACCGCGCGGGGTTCTCGATTACCGATGATGAGCTGGTGCGGGCGGCTTCGATCCAGGAGATCATCCGGCGGGTATACCGCTATCGCTGCGAGTATGCGATGGGGACGGCGGAGCCGCGCACGGTGGAGCGTGTCGAGCTGCTGCTGCGGGAGGTCGGGGCGACGATGGCTGACCGGCCCGTGGTCTCGCCTGCGCTGGAGGCGGCCAGCCGTGCCGCGCAGCAGGAGAAGGGGCGCGACGGTATCTACTGCGGCGCGGCTGTCGAGCTGACGGACGGGCGGGTAGTGACGGGGTGCAATTCACCGCTGCTACATGCCTCGTCGTCGCTGTTGCTGAATGCGCTCAAGGATCTGGCCAATCTGCCCGACGAGATGCATCTGCTGAGCCCGAGTGTCATCGGGTCGATCCGGCACCTGAAGCTCGATCTGCTCGCCAGCGGCTATGCGAGCCTGGACCTTGAGGAGACGCTGATTGCCCTCAGCGTGAGCGCGGCCATGAATCCGGCGGCCGAACTGGCAATCGGGAAACTGCCCATGCTGCGCGGATGCGAGGTGCATCTTTCGCATATTCCATCGCCGGGCGACGAGGCCGGCCTGCGCCGGCTGGGCGTGAACGTGACCTGCGAGGCCGAGTTCGCCGGACATAACCTGTTTATCAGTTGAGAATCGGATTGGCGGGGATCATGAACATAGCGGTGGCATGCGGGGGTACTGGCGGGCACATTTTCCCGGGGCTGGCAACGGCTCGCGTGCTACAGGCGCGTGGACACATGGTGACTCTGTGGCTGGCTGGGCGGGATGTGGAGGCCTCTTCGGTGGCGGACTGGCCGGGCGAGATCGTGAAGATCCGAGCCTCCGGATTCCCCTCTGGCCTCTCGCTGCGCGGACTGGCATCGGTCTGGCGGATGGCCGGGGCGGTTGTGGTGGCTTGGCGGCGGCTGCGCGAGACTCGGCCGGATGCGCTGCTCTGCATGGGCAGCTACGCCTCGGTGGGACCCTGCCTGGCGGCACGGATGCTGGGTATCCCGGTGGTGCTGCACGAGGCGAATGCCGTGCCTGGGCGGGCGATTTCCCTGCTGGCGCGATTCGCATCGCGCGTGGCGGTCGGGTTCAATGAGGCCTTGGCCTGGTTCCCTCCGTCGGTGAAAGCGGAGGTGACCGGATTCCCGCTGCGCGCGGGGTTCGTTCCTGCCGATAGGCTGTCGGCGGACAGCGCCAGTCCCCTGACGCTGCTGGTCATGGGTGGCAGTCAAGGCGCACACGCCCTGAATGCCCGCATGCCGGCAGTGGCGGCAGCGCTGCAGGCGAAGCTGGACCGGCCGCTACGGGTCATCCATCTGGCGGGCCGCCACGAGGCCGAGTCGGTGGAGGCGGATTACCGGCGGCAGAAGGTGGATGCGGAAGTCCATGCGTTTTGTTCGGACATGGCCAGCCTGTATGCACGGGCGGATGTCGCCGTGGCGCGATCCGGTGCGGCGAGCTGCACGGAACTGGCGGTTTGCGGGGTACCGGCGGTGCTGGTGCCGCTGCCGCATGCCGCGCGCAACCACCAGATGCGCAATGCCGAGGCACTGGCCGAATCCGGGGGCATGCTGGTGCTGCCGGAGTCTGAATTCTCGGTTGAAAACATGGTGCAGCGGTTATATATACTGTTCCGCAATCCGGACGGGCTGCAGTTGATGCGCGAGACGCTGGTCAAGGCGGTTCCGGCAGATGGTGCCGAACGGCTGGCCACGCTGGTGGAGACCGCGGCTGGCGGGAAATCAAGTGTGTGATTTTGTGGGTATGTGGGTTAGTGAGAACTGTAGCCACGGCCGCGCAGGACGTGGATTGCGGAGTGCAAGCGTACTTCGTGAAAAGTGAAGTATAGGGAGAGGAATCCGATGCCGATCTACGAATATTATTGTGAACATTGCCATATGATCCTCAATTTCTTCTCGCGGACGGTGACGCCGTCGCGTCAGCCGGCCTGTCCGCACTGCGGCCGCAAGCGGTTGGATCGTCAGGTCTCGCTGTTCGCGGCTGGGCGGAAGGGTGGCGAGGGCGGGGACGACGAGGCCCTTGGTGATCTACCTGTGGACGAGCGCAAGATGGAGCGGGCGCTGGAGGCGTTGAGCTCGGAAGCCGAGGGCATGAACGAGGAGGATCCGCGGGCGGCGGCGCAGTTGATGCGCAAGTTCTCGAAGATAGCCGGGATGGAGTTCAACGAGGGGATCGAGCAGGCCTTGCAGCGCATGGAGGCCGGGGAGGATCCCGAGGCGGTCGAGGCGGAGATGGGCGGCGCGCTCGACGATGCCGAGCCGTTCGTGATGGCTGGCGGTGTGAAGGTCAAAAAAGAGGCGGGGAAAGAACGCCACCGCGGGGCACCGCGCCGCGACGACACGCTTTACGATCTGTAGCGGAACGGCTCGCGAGGACGCTCGCCCTCCAGACCATGCCTGAAGACTTACCGGTACCCCCTCTGTGGAAAACCATAACTGAATGGAATGGCAACGCGGTACTACAAACGCCGCAAAAGCAGGCGAATACCTGTTTGTAGTACCGGCTTCAGCCGGAATCTCAGCGGGGTAGCGGCCATAATGAGAATGGTCCTGTTTTCATTTGCCGACGCTGTAATATTGCGTTATACAGGCTGCAACCAATATAGAGGAATCGCCTTGCTGCCACCGCCCACAACCGCCGCCATCCTGAACCACCTGACCGCCTCGGCAGGCGGCCTTTCCGTGTACCAATTGCGCGACGCGCCGGGAGGAAATGCCTCTATTTCCGATCTCAGCGAACAATTATCCATCCTAAGCCGCCAAGGACTGGTCCATTTGGTGAAAGGGCATTTATGAGTGATCCTATCTCGCAGCCGGATGTTCAGGCATTACTCAGTCGTGCCTCAGCCGTAATATGCAAACAGCTCAGGCAGCTTCTCTCTGCGATAAACCCGAACTGGTGGCAATATTGTGTTGCGGGGAAGTTGTCTTTTCAACAGCGGGAGCAATTGGATCGTCGCAGAATCACGACTCTGGATGAATTAGACCTCGCCGCCTTTCTCCGAATCATTGATCAGAACTGGTTTGAGCTGGCCGATACAAACCGTTGGCCGAATGAGGGCCGGAACTTTCTCAAGGAACTACAAACAGTCCGGAATCGCTGGGCTCACGCTGGCGCATTATCGCCAAAGCAGGAAGATGTCTACCGGGATATTGATACATTGCATCGATTCCTACAGATCCTGTGTCCGCAAGAATCATTGGTCGGGGAACTGGAAGACCTGAAGTCCAACTTCCTGCAGGCCAAGCAACCACCGGTGCCGTCGGTTCCAGAACCACGCGCGATTGAGCAGGCAAACGCATTTATCCCCGGTATGTTGGTTGCGTTACGTTCCGATCCTGCAATCAAAGGCGTAGTCACTGCGGTATTGGGGGGACAACCCGAATCACGATTGCAGGTTTTTTGTGACAATAAGGTTGCCACCTTCTATGAGAGCCAGATCATTCGGGTCGAGACGCAAGGCGAGCTTCGTCCGGCGATATCGCTTGCCGATTTTAATGCACGCCTGACAGCACTCCATCTGTTGCACCCCAGCGTATCGAACCTCTATTCCCTGCATGCTGCCCGCATTGAAGTCATTCCTTACCAGTTCAGGCCGGTGCTGAAGCTGATTCAGGCCGATCGACCCCGATTGCTTATTGCTGACAGCGTAGGCGTCGGCAAGACCATCGAGGCGGGATTGATCCTCCGGGAGCTTCAGGCTCGGCGGGAAATCCGACGTGTATTGATAATCTGCCCCCGTCCTCTGGTCACTGAGCGGAAATGGCAGCGGGAAATGAAACGTTTTGACGAACGCTTTGAGCACCTTGACGGGCCGAAGCTGCAATTCTGCCTATCCGAAACCGATCTGGATGGCGAATGGCCCCAGCAGTATTCAAAGGTTATTTTGCCCTACTCGCTAATGGATGAGTCTTTGCTGCATGGCAAGGGCCGACGCAAAGGACTGTTGGCGCTTGACCCACCCCCGCAATTCGACCTGATTATCGTCGACGAAGCCCACCACATCCGGAATTCTGATACCGAGCGCTATAAAGCGGTTCGCTACCTTTGCGACCACGCAGAGGCTGTTGTGTTCCTGACTGCAACCCCCATACAACTCGGACAGAAAGACCTTTTCACCCTTCTAAATGCACTCCGGCCCGATTTGATCATTGATCAAGCTGGCTACGCAGCCATAACCGAGCCCAACGCATTCATCAACCGGGCCGCGATATGCGCACGAAGTGGTAATCAGGATTGGGAAAAGACAGCCCGTGAAGCCCTGGAGAATGCCGCTAATACGGGATGGGGCCGAGCCGTGTTACAGGATAACCCCCGGTTTCAGGAGGTCTTCGACAAACTTGCCGACCCCGAGATGGATCTAAACGCCCGAGTCGGGGTTACCCGCGATATCGAAAAGCTGCATACGCTTTCCAGCCTTATGAACCGGACCCTGCGCCGCGACATAGGCGAGTTCACCCGTCGAAAACCCGAAACGGTTCTGGTTCCATTCACGCCAGCCCAGCAGACGCTGCACGACTCTATCCTCAAGGCGCAAACAGCCATTTATGCAGCATTGCATGGTGATAAGCACGTTAACTTCCTGCTCACGACAATTCGCCGGCAAGCTGCAAGTTGCATTCATGGCTTGGCCCCATTGCTCGAGGACATCCTTACACGGAGGCTATCCGAGCTGGATTGCGAAGCCGTGGATGAGGACTATGAGGACGAGTGCAAGGCGGAAAAAATACCTACGGCGATTGAAAAACTGATTGCCGATGCGCTGAAGCTAGCAAAGGAACTTCCGCGGGAAGATGGAGCCGACCCGAAGCTGAAAGCCGTTATGCGGATACTCAACGACAAGCAGGCATTGCCGAACAACAAGGTCATGGTCTTCAGTAGTTACCGCCACACCTTGGCCTATATCCACGATGCGCTGCTACGGGCAGGACTCCGTGTCGGTATGATACACGGCGGGGTTGAGGACGAAGCCCGTGTTGAATTTCGAACCCGGTTTGAATTGCCGCGCGACAAGTCAGATACCCTTGACGTCCTGTTGTTCTCGGAAGTCGGTTGCGAGGGGCTGGATTACCAGTTTTGCGATTGCCTGATCAACTACGACCTTCCCTGGAACCCGATGCGCATAGACCAGCGGATCGGGCGCATAGACCGATGGGGGCAGGCTAGCGAGGCTGTAGCCATTTACAATCTCATCACCCCCGGCACCGTCGATGCCGATATATACGAGCGTTGCCTTGAACGCATCGGTGTCTTCCAGCATGCCTTGGGCGCGAACGAGGATATTCTGGGTGAAATCACCCAGAAGATTTCGGCAGTTGCTGATAATTTGACGCTTTCTCCCCAGGAACGGCGCGAGAAGCTCGAAACCCTCGCACGAAACAGCATCGGCATGATAAAGGAGCAGCAAGATCTGGAAACTGGCCAGACATCGTTATTTGGCATTCAAGTCCCTACCGAACAGTACCGGCAAGATGTTGCCAACGCCACCAGCTATTGGCTCACCCCGGCATCTCTCGAAAGGCTGGTTTCTCTATATCTCTGCATGCGAGCTGGCAAAACGGACTCTCCACTGTCGGGGACAACCACCGTCAAGACTCTGCGTCTGGATCGAAATACTCGTGAAACTCTGCTTGCCGACTTCAAGAAGCTGGCAAAGCGGGACGGCACGCTAGCCCGCGAATGGGAAGATTGGCTAAAAGGCTCCGAGCCCAATCTGAGAGTAACCTTTGATCCTGCGGCAGCCACCTCCGACCGGACGGCCTGCCTGATAACCCCAGTGCATCCGCTTGCCGTGCAGGCGGCGCATGCGCTGGAACCGGACGAAAAGAGTAGTGTTCCCGTAACTGGCATCCGTCTTGCCAGTACGTCACTACCGCCTGGAGACTACCCGTTCTCGGTTTATGAATGGCAGTACCTCGGAATCCGAAACGACGTCGAATTCAAGCCCGTCACCACATCACCCCAGGTTACGGATGCACTTTTCTCGTTAATGCCCGGGGCCCAAGGGGTTGATATACAGCCAGGAACCATCACAACAGCGATGCTTGAAGATGTCGAGACGCAGCACTTCCGGTGCTGGTCTGATGCCAGGGCTCAACACATGGAAAACACCGAGCGGTTAGCCGAATTTCGCCAAACCAGCCTCGACACCAGCCACAAGGCGCGAATGGCTCTGCTCGATGCGCAAATCGAAGAGTCTAATAATAATAAGATTCGTATCATGAAAACCGCCCAGAAAATAAATGCCGAAGCCGACTACCAGCGCCGCTGCCGGGAGATAGAGGAGGCACACGCAAAAGCTGACATCAAGTTCAACCTAATCGCACACGGAATCATTCAGGTAAGGGGTGCATAATGGCAAGCGATTACGACGAAATTACAACGGACAATATACGAAGAAGGGGGGAAGATTTTGAAGACATTGGCCGGTTTCTAGCCGAAAAACTTTACGGGGATAGATCCCACTTTATCTATGAGCTTTTGCAAAATGCCGAGGATGCTCTGGCCCGCCGGCGCCAAGACGAACCCACCGGCGATTTCCCATGCGACGTAAAGTTCAAATTGTGCAAAGATCACCTCGAGGTGAGTCATTACGGAAAACCTTTTGACGAAAACGATGTCCGTGCTATCTGTGATGTGATGCGCGGGACAAAAAATGAGAGGATTGATCAGATCGGAACGTTCGGAATCGGATTCAAGTCTGTTTATGCGTTCACGGATTCGCCCGAAATTCACTCGGGCAATGAGCATTTTGTCATCGAGAAATTTATTCGGCCAAAGGCTGTTCCTCCCCGCGATCTCGACGATCCACAACAGACCCTGTTCTACTTTCCCTTTGATCACCCTGCTTTCAGCCGCGAAGCGGCGTTTGAACTCATTCAGGTTAAATTGTGTGCGCTTGGTGCTCGATCACTTCTTTTCCTAAATTACGTTAAAGACCTGCTCTGGATAATAGAGGGAGTCGGTCGAGGGCTGTATATGCGGGAGTGCCAGCCAAATGATAAGGGCGGATCTTTTGTCCAAATTCTTGGCGAAGGAACGGGGCAGAAGGATACAGAAGAAGATTGGCTTATTGTTCACCGAGACGTGCAGCGGCCAACAAGATCCGAGAAGCTGGCAGTTAAAATTGCTTACAGCCTAAAAAAGTCCGGCGATAGCTATATCGTCAAGCACTTGCCTCGGTCACCACTTACCGTATTCTTCCCAACAGCACAAGAGACAGGGTTAGCATTTCTGATTCACGGCCCGTTTGCGTCTACCCCGGCTCGTGACAACATACAGAGTGACTCTTCATGGAACGAATTATTAATTTCTGAGCTTTCATGCTTAATCGCGGACAGTCTCGAAATATGCAAGAATCACGGTTTGTTAACTGCGGACTTTCTGCCATTACTGCCCATTACATCTGACGCGTTTCCACCTCACTCAACATTCCGACCAATTTACGATGCCGTTCTCTCCGCGCTCACCTCTCGCCCTTTGATTCCTACTGCTGACGGAGGCCACGCGGCTGCGACTGAAGTTGTGCTCGGGCGTGCGCAAGACTTGCGCGATCTCTTGCCTCAAGAGGTCCTTCAGGATCTACTTGGCGTTGATTGCGGAAGAAGAACCTGGGTCGATGGCTCTGTCACCGATAGCCGTCTTCCGAAAGTCTGGCAGTACCTACGTGACGAGTGTGATGTTTTGTTGCTTGATGGTGAGGCATTTGCGCGCCGAGTTACCTCCAGTTTCCTTGATGCTCGCTCGGAAGAGTGGATGGTCCAATTTTACTCATTCTTGTCAAGTCAGGAGGCCTTGTGGAGGCCTAAACCAAAGAGTTCTTGGAATTATCCCCCGGAGGGGGTTCTTCGGAGAAAAGCCTTTATCCGGTGTGAAGACGGTGTTCATAGAGCTCCATTTGACGCGACTGGTCTCCCTTGTGTCTTTCTTCCTGTCCATTCGGATGTTGAGTGTAATATCGTTGGCCGCTCGATTTATATTGTAGAGAAGGCTGCCGAATTCTTCCGGCGTCTGGGGCTCGTTGAGCCCGATATATGCACGCAGGTGGTCAATAATATATTGCCGCTTTATAGAGCAGAAACTAGAATTGAGCACGCCGAACACGCAAAACATGTGGATGCGATTCGAGATGCGATGGCTCTCAAAGAATCACCTCAATATCCGGAAATGATTCAGGCATTAAAAGCCACGCCATGGGTGCTTGCACACGATTCCTCCTGTGAAAAGAAATTCTATGCTCAACCGACTAGACTGTTCTTTCGGATAAAAAATCTGGAGATATTTTTCGAGGGAAACCCTGATGTGAGGTTTCTGGCTGAAAATGATGATTTAGACTGGCCGTTTCTAGGTGTTCGCCGTGATCCGGTCGTGAACTGCCGAGGGCTGAGCGTCAAAACTCCTGGATACGTTCCCCTCATCTCCGCCCACGGATGGCACAAGCGTGGTGTTGATGGGTTTGACCCTGAATCCAGTATTGACGGACTCAAGCATGCGCTTGAGACTATTTCGTTGGATAAGGCTGCTTTTATCTGGAATGACCTCTTGCCACCACTTGTCAGATTTCTGCGTGGAAAGTATCAGTCTGCTACGCACCAGAATTACGACAATGCAACCACCTATGAAGTGGAATCGGATCTCTGTAAGATGCTGAAATCTCACGCATGGATTCCGGCAGGAAGCGGGTTTAAGCGCCCCAGCGAATGTGTCATAGACGAGATCGCAGCAGAGCTGCAGCGTAATGAAACCCTTTTCAGTGTGCTTGGCATCCAATCCGCCCGGAATGAATCAGAACACTTAAAAGAACTTTTCAAACATGCAGGTTTGCCACCTGAGTTATCCGAGTCTCTTGTTCAGAATCTTAGTGCCCTTACCCCAGATCTAACAGAGAAACTGAAAAGGGTCATTGATGAGCATGTGCAAACTAGGACCACCGCCATTGAACTTCCTGAGAGACCAGTTCCTGATCGTGACCGCCGTGCAGCACGAGTTGGTGCTCGAATCGGTCGGGCGGATCCGAAAACGTACGATGCACGAAAACGCTCGGTTCGATTATCGCGACCAAATGTCCCGCCTAAGGTATGGCTGAAGGAGATGTACACTAACCGTCAGGGTATTATGGTCTGCCAAATTTGTTGTGAGCCCATGCCTTTTAAGCTGCCAATAACTAGGGAATATTACTTCGAAGCAGTGCAGGTATCTGACCATTTCTCCCGCGAAGATCATTGTCTCTACCTAGCATTATGTCCCCTGTGTGCGGCAAAATATAATGTGTTTGTAAAGAAGGATGAGGAGTGCCTAAAGGATTTTATCAGGGCCTTAGAACAGTCTGGCGATGGAGACTATATTATTCCGGCTAAGCTCGACGAACCCTCTGCATCTGTTCGTTTTGTAGAGGCTCACCTTCTCGACCTGAAAACTGCACTCTTTGAATGTCTTACTTCAACGTAAGCCGATTTGACTCCATAGGTTTAGATCACTCATGAATGAAACACACGCCTCGTATCGCATAAAGACCGACAAGCGCGCTTGTTGGTATGCCTTGGGAATTACTCAAGATCCTGATGGAAAAGTAATTCGGTCGAACATTGGGCCTGCCGTTGTTGGAAGAAACGAAATACGAGATGATTTACCCATAGCCAACCTTCAACCCATTAAAGGCTGCACGGTTGACGAGGTAATGGAAAGCGTAGCCAGATACTTTGTGGACATAGGCGAGGTTTTTGTCAGCATCAAGTCGGAGAAGTCATGATGTCGCGGAAACCAAGCAGCCATGATGGCAACACGCGTGGAACATTGACGCAATCATTGCTCAACAACTGTCAATGTTTTGCTGAAGAAGCACTATCAAAGGCTATTCTTGCGGAAAACGTCACTCGACAGTGGAAGTTTGCCATACTCCATATATGCCAAGCTGTGGAATTGTCCCTCAAGGCTCGACTGCACATGCAGCATCCGGCACTGATCCGAAAAAATATTGATAGTAATGATGGAAATACGGTTGCTCCCCATATCGCCATCGAGCGACTCCAGTCTTTTTGTGATGTGATGATATCAACAGAGGACAAAGGTGCGATCAATAAAGCTAAGCTGTGGCGTAACAATATCGTTCACCACGAGTTTTCTTTCAAGATCCGTGAGTCAAAATGTGCATTCGCGACAATATTCGGTTTTTTGCAATCTTTTCATAACTCGGAGTTAGGCTCCCCGCTATCAAGTCATATAACACCGTCAATCTGGCAAGGGGCCTTGAACATCAGTACCTATGGCGAGGAATTATTCGAGCGTGCTGAGGCGCGAATACTGGAAGAAAAGATTGGCTCTGACCGCCTGATCATATGCCCTCGCTGCGCACGGATGACATGTGTGCTGCGGGATGAGGAGACATGTACATGTTACACATGCGATTTCAAGGACGAACTCATCGAATGCGAAAAATGCGAACGACTGATTCCTGCATGCGAGATTATCTCATATAAGGGCGGAATCGAAGAAGACGAAATGTATGACTGCTTCATTTGTAGCGGGTGCTACCATAGTGGTATCGAATCGCATATCCAGCACATGATTAATCTTAGGCGGTAATGGGACTTAGTCGTGCGATACAAACCGGAGAATTAATCATGCCAATCAAGTATCGTTTAGCAGATGCAAATCTTAGCCAGAAGTTGGCGCAATCCGAATTAGCCCGGTTTATGGAGGCTGAAATTGTGCGTGTCCTGGGGTGTGATGCAAAAAAATGCAATTTGCATATTCATTGGCTGGCTAAATCTGACTGTGTGACGTTTTCGTTCAGGGACCAGAACGACAGAATTATTCCGGAAACTCCAGAGTTTAATCCAAATCTCAGATGGGACTGGCAGCCACTGCTGAATTGGACAGCAAAGGATCTTGCAGCGCTGCCTAATGCGATGGAACCTTTTTATGCTTTCCTGGATGCGGTTAGAAGCGGTGTTCGGCAGGAACCGCTGCAGGAATCATGTTAATGTGATCGCGTCTGACAGGATTAAAGTAGGGAAGCTTTTAGAGTGGGGAGGTGAATGATGACGGTTATGGAATTACAGGCATTGCTTGAGCGGTTGCGGCGTGAACCTGCCGAGGCAGAATGGCTGGAGTTCAAGCAAAACCGCTATGAACCCCAGGACCTGGGCGAGTATCTGTCGGCGCTGTCAAATGCCGCGTGCATTCATGGCAAGCCTAAGGGTTATCTCGTGTTCGGTGTTGAGGACGGTTCGCACGAGATCAAGGGCACGACTTTCGATCCTGAGGCCACAAAGAAGGGGAATCAGTCGCTGCTGATCTGGCTGGCGGTGGGACTTCAACCCTCGGTTGGCTTCGAACACTTTGTCTTCACGGACCAGGGGAAGCGAATCGTCATGTTTGTCGTGAGCCCGGCCTTTGACCGGCCAGTCAAGTTTTATGGAGAGGGATTTGTGCGTGTCGGTTCCTGCAAGACGAGTCTTGCAAAGCACCCGGAGATGGAACGGGCAATATGGGCGCGACGGAAGGACTGGACGGCGCAAATTTGCGAGCGTGCCACGCTGAAGGATCTCGACCCGGTAGCAATCACGAAGGCGCGCGAGGAATACGCAACAAAGTTTCCGCGGAAGCACCCTGAACTGAGAGCATGGGACGATGCAACCTTTCTCAACAAAGCCAAGATCACGATCCGAGGCCAAATCACGCATGCGGCTTTGATCCTGCTGGGACGCGATGAGTCGTCGACATTGCTATCACCGGCCGTTATCAGGTTATCATGGATTCTCCGTGATGGTGAAAATCGTGAACAGGATTACGAACATTTTGGACCGCCTGCGATCTTGTGGGCGGACAATCTGGCGCGGAAGGTTCGTAATTTGACACTGCGTGCGCTTCCAAGCGGCACACTATTCCCCGTCGAACTGCTGCAGTATGACGCTTGGGTCCTGCGTGAGGCGATCCACAACTGCATTGCCCACCAGGACTACGGTATGAATGCCCGCATCAACGTAGTCGAGTATCCTGACCGGCTGTTGTTCACGAATCAGGGAACATTCCTGCCGGGGTCGGTCGAATCCGTAATCCTGCAAGATTCGCCGCAGGAGATATACCGTAATCCCTTCCTGGCGGAAGCCATGGTCAATCTCAATATGATCGATACGCAGGGCGGCGGCATCAAACGAATGTTTTCCACGCAGGCGAAGCGCTTCTTTCCCCTGCCGGACTATGACCTGTCGGATCCCGGCCGGGTTGCTGTTACCATTGCCGGGCGGATTATGGATGAACGCTATACAAAGCTGCTGATGGAAAGAGTGGATATTGATCTTCTTTCCATCATGCATCTCGATAAAGTCCAGAAAGGCATACGGATTCCGAAGGCTGCTGCTCAGGAACTCCGGCGTGCAGGACTTGTTGAGGGGCGCTACCCGAACCTTTTCGTCTCCGGTAAAGTTGCCGCAGCCACAGGAAGGCAAGCTGAACATATTCGAATGCGGGGCTTTGACAATAAATACTATCGGGATCTGCTTCTGGATCTGATCCGGGAACATGGGCCAGTCTCTCCCGAAATCATCAGTGAGCTGTTCATGGATAAACTACCTGATGTGCTGACAGACGATCAGAAGAAGACCAAGATCAGGAACCTCATGTATGAGCTGGCACACAAGAAGGGCCAGATTGAGAATGTTGGTGAAGGGCGCGGTAATTCGGCCCGTTGGATGCTGAAGAGGTTGCCTGAATGAGTCAATCTAATGGGCATAAGTTTTAGCTTGAAAAGATTGATGTTTAGCTTGAGAAATATAGTCAATATTCTCATGTGCAAAGACTTACGCAAGCTAAACGCACAAGAATTAGGTGATATCACGGAAAATGGCGTGAAATATCAACTCGCGAAGATGAAGCGCGAGGGGTGTTTTATCGTGGAGGTGAATCCGCCCGACGCCCGAATCCGCGATTTCGGTAGCCTGAACGGGACATATGTGAACGAGAAGAAGATCGGGAGCCGGGGACGCAAGTAAAAAAAAGCCCGCTCTTCTTGCGAAGAACGGGCTTTTCGAATAGCCTTCAGCTTAGAGCAGCGAGACGGCCAGGTCGGCGGCCGAAGCGGCGTCCGGCGCATAGCCATCGGCACCGATCTCGTCGCAGAACGCCTGGGTGACCGGCGCGCCGCCGATCATGACCTTGGCATTGATGCCGGATTCCTTGACGGCATCCACCACGGCCTTCATGTTGGTCATCGTCGTGGTCAGCAGCGCGGAAACACCGATGACTCGCGCGTTGTTGATCCTGGCCTGTTCGACGAACTTGGCGGGGTCGACATCGATCCCGATGTCCACGACCTTGAGGCCGGCCCCTTCGAGCATCATGCAGACCAGGTTCTTGCCGATGTCATGCAGATCGCCCTTGACCGTACCGACGACCGCGATACCGCGCGGCTCGACACCGCTGCTGACCAGCGCGGGCTGCAGGACCTCCATGCCGGCCTTCATGGCTCGGGCGGCAATGAGCACTTCCGGCACGTAGACTTCGTTCTTCTTGAAACGCTCGCCTATCACGCCCATGCCCGACAGCAGGCCTTCGGTAAGGATGGTTTTAGGTTCCATTCCGTCGTCAAGTGCCTTCTTCACAGCGGCCCTCACGTCGTTCGCCTTGCCCTTCATCAGATTAGCGGCCATTTCCTCGAGAATACTCATCGTGTACGTTCCTCTTCTTGTTCGTTTGGTGCTGTACCGAAACCCCTCCGGTACTTTCAACAATGGCAATAAAATATCGGAAGAATTCAGTTGATAATAGGTCATCTTTGTTGAAAACTATGACGATCTTGCTGATTGGTTGAAATATTAACATCTTTTTTATCGGGAATCGGATCGATTTCGGGGTTTTCATATGGTGATGTTGTCGAAACGGTTGATGCAGTCGGTATCGCGCAAGGTGGGGAATGGCGGGGATTCCCCGCCACGTTTCCTCGATCTCAATGGCGTCTGCCTGTTGGGGGATGACGCGATGGGCGTGCTGCGCAACAGTACGCAGCGGCGCAGTTACGCCTTGCAGGAGAGTGTGGATCGCGGTGCGCCGTTCCTGTATTTCGTGGCACCGTCGGTCATGAGCTGGGTGGTGGCGCTCGAGAACCAGCGCGTGATCGCGGGGAGCATGCTGGGCGGCGAGTATTTTGTCGAGGAAGGGGAGGGCAGCCGGGAGGCGGCGGCAGTATACCTGGCGGCGCAGGGGATGGGCGACACGGTGGCGGAGCTCTTCGTCCTGGGATTGCCGTCGGCGACGCGAGACGGGATCGAGGCGGTTGCCGAGCGCGCGGCGGCCCTTTTCTACCGGGAGAGCGGCTGGCGCGCCGAACTGATGGAGGAACGGCGGCAGGGGCTGCGCCGGCAGCAGCAGCTTACCGAGGCCATGAACGAGGTGCGTCTGCGAGGGGGCGGTGCGCTTTATGCCTTCGAGAAGGAACGGGTATTGCTGGCCTGCATCCGTGCGGGGGATCGCAACGGTGCCCGCCGCTTGCTCAACGAGATGCTGGCGACCATTTACCTGTCCTCGCCAAAACCGGTGGTCCTGCGGGCGCGGGTGATTGAATTGCTGAGCTGCCTGACCCGCGCCGCGATCGAGGACAACCCGATGCTGGAACCGCTGATCGAGCGTAACCACCGCTGGACCGACCAGTTGATCCATGCCGACGGGTTCGAGACGTTATCGACCGCGCTGATGAAGGCGCTTGATGAGTTCATCGATGCGGTATACCTGCACGGGGTCAACCGCTCGAACGTGCATGTGCAGAAGGCGCTCGAATACATCGCGCAGGCCTACCGGGAGCCGATCAGCCTGGCGCATGTGGCCAGCCATGTCGGCCTGAGTGCCTGCCGCCTGGCGCATCTGGTCAAGGCGTTCACGGGCAAGACCGTCCTGGAGGTGATCCGCCAGGTGCGGCTGCGGCGCGCACAGGAACTGCTTGACCAGACGGCGATGCCCTGTGTCGAGATCGCCTATGAGGTCGGCTTCGGTGACCAGAGTTACTTCATCCAGCACTTCCGTCGGTACACCGGCATGACGCCGGCGCGCTACCGGCGTCGCCGGCTGGAAAAACCCGCTTAAAGGAGGGATATGGACACAGAAGCGCAAATCGAGTTGACGCGGCAGGCGGCTGGTCACCGCTTCCGGATTACCGTGGCGTATGATGGCACGGCCTATGGCGGCTGGCAGGTCCAGCCGAATGCGCCGACCGTGCAGGAAACGCTTCAGCAGGTGCTGGAGCGCCTGGGCGGCGGTGGTGTCCTGGTCCATGGCAGCGGGCGGACCGATTCCGGGGTGCATGCGCGCGGGCAGGTGGCGCATTTCGATTTTCCGCGCCCCTTCGCGCCGGATGCGCTGGTGCGGGCGATGAATGCCTGCCTGCCGCCGGATATCCGTGTCACGGACGCGGCGATCGTGGCGGACGATTTCCACGCGCGCAAAAGTGCCGTCGGCAAGGAATACCGCTATTATATCTGGAATGCCCCGGTGATGTTGCCGACCGCGCGGCTATATCATCTGCATGAGCACGAACCGCTCGATACGGCCAAGATGCAGGAGGCCGCCGCGTGGCTGGTCGGACAGCACGATTTTGCCGCCTTCTCGGCGAATCCCAACCGGTTTGTGGAAACCACTGTCCGCACGATCCAGTCGCTCACGGTCTCGCGCGTGGACGAGCAGATCACGATCGCGGTTCATGGCGACGGCTTTCTTTACAAGATGGTCCGCAGCCTCGCCGGCTGGCTGATCCGCGTCGGACGGGGCGAGGTGCCCCCCGCGCAGACCCGCGAGGTGCTGGCGTCCTGCGAGCGGACGGCGCGCGTGCCGACGGCCCCCCCGCAGGGCCTTTTCCTCTGGCAGGTGGAATATGATTTGACAAATTGCATAATCAGACGAAACTGACCTTGGGTTGGGTACACAAGAAAGGAAGTTATCATGAGCAAGGATACGGTTTCACGACAGGGGGCGCATTCCCGCAAGGTGGTAGTGGTCGGGGCGGGTGACGTGGGGGCCTCGTTCGCCTACGCCTTGGCGCAGGATGGCGTGGCCAGCGAGATCGCGCTGCTGGATGCGCGTTCCGGCCTGGCCGAGGGCCAGGCGCTGGACATGGCCCATGGACTGCCGTTCCTGACGCCGACCAACCTGCATGCAGGCACCCCTGCCGACTATGCCAATGCCGATGTGATCGTCATTACCGCCGGGGCCAAGCAGAAGTCCGACGAATCGCGCTTGAACCTGCTGGCACGCAATATCGCCATCATCAAGAGCATCATGGACGACATCATCGCACAGAAGTCGCCTGCCGTGATTGTCGTGGTCAGTAATCCGGTCGACATCCTGACCTACGTGGCGCAGCAGCACAGCGGCTGGCCGCGCGAGCGCATTCTCGGGTCTGGCACGGTGCTCGACAGTGCCCGGTTCCGTTATCTGCTCAGCCGGCATTGCGGCGTGGACGTGCGCAATATGCATGCCTACATCCTTGGCGAGCATGGCGACAGCGAGATCGCCGCCTGGTCGATGACGCATGTCGCCGGCATGCCGATGATCGATTACTGCGCGATCTGCCACGAGTGCGATGACTGGCAGAAGACGCGCGAGGAGATTGTTGAGCAGGTTCGCCGGTCGGCCTATCACATCATCGATTACAAGGGCTCGACCTGCTACGGGATCGGACTGGCGCTGGTGCGGATCGTCGGGGCGATCCTGCGAGACGAGCATAGCGTGCTGACCGTTTCCTGCCGGCTCGATGGTGAATACGGCCTGCACGACGTCTGCCTCAGCGTCCCCTGCGTGGTCTCGCGCCAGGGCATCCAGCGCATCATCGCCGGCAAGCTGACCGAAGACGAGACGACAGGACTCGCCCGATCCGCCGCCATCCTGCGCAAGACATTGGACGACGTCGCCGGGACGGATTTGTAGCCGGGCGGAGGAAACGTTGTAGCCGGGCAGAGGAAAAGTTGTAGCTGGCCTCGGTGAGGCCGGATGCGGTGTTGTAAGGCTTGTTGCGTGGTTGGGCGGTCCGGGGTCACCGACCCCGGCTACAAAAAGAGGACCCCGCCTACAAAAAGGGGACCGGCTACAAGGTGGCCCCCCAGCTACAGGGTGGGGGCGATGAAACGGATGTAGGCGGCCCACCAGGTCGAGCCCCAGAGCATCCAGAGCAGGGCGGCGAAGGCCAGGTAGGGGCCGAAGGGGATGCGGCTCTGCATCTCCTTCTTGCCGGTGAAGATCAACGTCAGTCCCACCAGCGTGCCCGCCAGCGAGGAGAACAGCACGGTAAAGCAGACCCCCTGCCAGCCGAAGAAGGCGCCGATCGCTCCCATCAGTTTGACATCACCAAACCCCATGGCCTCCTTCTTGAAGATAAACTCGCCGAGCGTCGCGACGCCCCAGAGCAGGCCGAAGCCGAATGCCGCGCCGATCGCCCCGTGCGCCAGCGAGGCGAGCACGGTCGGCTGGCCGTGCAGCGAGGGGACCAGCGCACTGAGGATGAGGCCGCAGGCAATACCGCCTAGCGTGACACGGTCAGGAAGAATCATGTGGTCGAGATCGACGAACGTTCCCAGCACAAGCCCCATGATCACCAGCCAGAAGACCGGTACCAGCATCAGGTCGGTCACGGGCACGAGCCCGAGCGGGCGCGGTCCGGCAACCAGGTCGAACTTCAGCCATGCCAGCAGGAACAGAAGCGCGGTCAGCATTTCAACCAGGATATAGCGCGGGGAGATGCGAACGCCGCAGCGGGCGCAGCGGGCGCGCAGGAACAGGTAGGCGAAGACGGGGACGTTCTGGTACCAGCGGATCGGTTGCTTGCAGGCGGGACAGTGCGAGCCCGGCCTCGATACCGATAGATCCAGCGGGATGCGGTAGATGCAGACGTTCAGGAAGCTGCCGATACAGGCTCCCCAGGCCAGCGAGAGGATGGTGAGAAAGGCGTACCAGGGGAAGTCCATGGAATCGAGCAGTGCATTCATGACGGTCCGGGGTTTATGTTAAGTTTTCAGGACGAATAGACGGCTTGTTCAAGGGCGGCGCGCATGGCTCCCGTATCGGGCTGGCGTCCGGTCCAGATCTCGAAGGAACGGGCGCCCTGATGCAGCAGCATGCCAAGACCGTTCGCGGTCGTGGCCCCGGCCTTGCCGGCTTCGGCCATGATCCCGGTCGAGGGGAACATGTAGATCAGGTCGAACAGGAACTGGCCGGGACGGAAGGCCGCGGCGGTGAGCAGCGGCTTGTCGCCGGTCTTCATGCCCACCGGGGTGGCCTGGATGACCAGGTCGGCCTGGAGGGATGCCGCCGCCCAGGCGTCGCCCGCCGTGCCGGCACTGGCGACCTCGACCGACGGTGCCAGTTGCGTGATTTCCGCCGCGACGGCGTCGATGCGGGCCTGCTCGATATCGCTGAGCACGATCCGCGCCGCCCCTTCCGTGGCGCAGGTGATGGCCACCGCCCGCCCCGCGCCGCCGCAGCCCAGCACGAACACGGAAAGTCCGGCGATGCCGCCGCCGAACGACTCGCGAACGGCGGCGACAAAGCCGTCGCCGTCCGTGCTGTGCCCCTTGAGCCGTCCGTCCTTCAGGAACTCGATCGTGTTGACCGAGCGCGCCAGCGTTGCCGACGTCGCATGCTCGTCAACGCCCTTGAAGGCTACCTCCTTGAGCGGCACGGTCAGGTTGACCCCGCCGAAGCCCATGTCCCGCATGGACGCCAGCACGCGCATCAGGTTGTCCGGCGCCACGTCAAAGGCCAGATAGATGGCATCCATGCCCAGCGACCGGATCGACCGGTTGTGCATCACTGGCGAGAGGCTATGCCCGATGGGGTGCCCCAGTACGGCAAACGGTATCGTATGACCACTGATTTCCTTCATCACGGATTCTCCTTGATCTCCTCCGCGGCGTTATGTTTCGGCATCGACATCAGCCGGTTGACGCATGACAGGTAGGCTCTTGCGCCCGCCTCGATGATATCGGTGCTGGCGGCTTTCGCGCTCAGCGTTACCCCGGTGTCGAACGCGACGCGCACACTGACCTCGCCCATCGCATCCTTGCCGCTGGTGATCGCCTGCAGAGCGAAATCCACCAGTGTGCCATGGATGCCCGTGATGCGGTCGATCGTCTTCAAGGCGGCATCGACCGGGCCGTCACCGCAGGCGGCGTCCTGCAGGATCTCGCCACCCTTGCGGATGCGGACCGTGGCGGTCGGCACGGTGACCGTGCCCGTGGACACATGCAGCGAATCGAGCACGTAGACGGCATTGGCCTCTGTCATTTCCTGGTGCGCGATCATCAGCAGGTCATCGTCATAGATCTGCTTCTTCTTGTCGGCCAGCACGATGAACCGCTCGTAGGCCCTTTCCAGCTCGGCATCATCCAGCACCAGCCCCATGCCCTGCAGATGGTGCTTGAATGCATGACGGCCGGAGTGCTTGCCCAGCACCAGGTCCGTTGCCTCGATGCCAACTTCCTGCGGGCGCATGATCTCGTAGGTCGAGCGCTTCTTCAGCATCCCGTCCTGATGGATGCCCGATTCGTGGGCGAACGCATTGGCCCCGACAATCGCCTTGTTGCGCTGCACATTCATGCCGGTCAACTGGCTGACCAGGCGGCTGGTCTTGTACAGCCGTTCGGTCTTGATGTCGGTGTACAGGCCGTTGAACTGGTCGGCGCGCACCTTCAGGGCCATGACGATCTCCTCCAGCGCGGCGTTGCCGGCGCGCTCGCCCAGGCCGTTGATTGTGCATTCGATACCACGGGCACCCGCCTGCACAGCGGCCAGGGAGTTGGCCACTGCCAGCCCCAGGTCATTGTGGCAATGCACATTGATGATCGCCTGCCCGATGTTGGGAACCGTATCGAACAGCCGCCGGATCACCTCGCCGAACTCGCTGGGAATGGAATAGCCCACCGTATCGGGAATGTTCACCGTCGTGGCGCCGGCATCGATTGCCGCCTCGACCATCTGCGCCAGGAACTCGGGTTCCGTGCGCGAGGCGTCCTCGGGGCTGAACTCAATGTCGTTGACAAAGCCCTTGGCGAACTTGATCGACGCCACCGCCTGCCGCAGGATCTCGCTCTGGGCCTTTTTCAGCTTGAATTCGCGGTGGATCTTCGAGGTGGCCAGGAACACGTGGATCCGCGGGTGTTCAGCCGGGGTAACCGCCTCGGCGCAACGGATGATGTCCTTTTCCAGGCAGCGGGCCAGTCCGCAGATGATCGGGCCCTTCACCGTTTCCGCGATTGCCTTGACCGCCTTGAAGTCATCCGGCGAGGCGATCGGGAACCCGCCCTCGATGACGTCCACGTTCAGCATGGCCAACTGGTGGGCCACATCGAGCTTCTCCCGGTGGTTCAGACTGGCGCCGGGCGACTGCTCGCCATCGCGCAGGGTCGTGTCGAAAATAGTGATCTTCTTGCTTTCGTCTTTCATGATGTCACCTCGTCCTTTGATAAGATCGCCTAGTCTAGCGATTGTTTCGGAATATTACAGTTAAAAACCCGCCGGCGGGAAATTCCCGGCTGGCGTCCTGTGGGGGGGAGGTGGTGAAAGCTTTCGGCGGAATCAACGGGCAAGCTTCACCGGAACGCCAGCCGGGCGGCGAAGTCGCCGTCCGCAGGTCGTGTCCGTAAGTCGCAGCAGTCGTGTCCGTTCCGGTTTCATTTTTTGTACAATACGTTAAACCGGCACGCCCCGTCAATACCGAAATGTGCTTGTCCTGAATTCCTGCGGGTGGTAGCCTGCCTTCCATGACCACATTGATAGAAACCCGCAGACTGCGCCGCGAATACGGCACGCTTGTGGCTGTTGAGGCGGCGGACTTGTGCATAAAGGGCGGTCAAGTAGTCGGACTCGTGGGACCGAACGGTGCGGGGAAAACCACGCTTTTGCGGATGCTGGCCACCCTTCTGGTACCAACCGACGGGGAGCTTCGGATTGCCGGGCAAGATGCACGGACGGATTTCCCGGACATCAGGAAGCGCGTCGGCTTCATGCCCGATTTCTTCAATCTCTATAGCGATTTGACGCTTTCCGAGACACTTCGGTTTTTTGCCGATGCATACGGTGTGCCGCCTGAAACCATACCGGAGCAGGTAAGGCAGACCCTGCAGAAAGTGGATCTGCAATCGAAAGCGAATGAAATGGTGCGCCATCTTTCGCGTGGGATGACACAGCGGCTGGGGTTGGCTACGCTGCTGGTCCGTGATCCCCAGGTGTTGCTGCTGGATGAGCCGGCCTCGGGACTCGACCCGCTCGCGCGAATACAGTTGCGCGATACACTCAAGCGGTTAGGATCTGAAGGCCGTGCCGTTGTTGTGTCTTCCCACATCCTGCCGGAGTTGGAGGATTTTTGTACAGACATGATCGTGATGGACCATGGCCGTATAGTGGTCAGCGGGAGTGTCGCGGAGGTGGCGCTCCAGTTTTCGTGCGAGCGCACCTTCGCCATTGGTGTGAAGGGCGATCCAAGGGATGCGCAAACGGTGATCGCGTGTTTCCCTGGCGTACGATCGAAAGCCGGAGACGACAACGAATTGCTCGTTGAGGTCGGGGATGCAGTTTTCGATGAAACCGAATTGCTTAAGGCGTTGGTTGAGGCGGGGGTACGCGTGATGAAATTCTGCGAATGCCGCAAAGGTATTGAGGATGTCTTCATGATGGTGTCTGGACAGCCAGCTAGACCGGATGATCCTTCACGCGGGGAGGTGGGCGTATGATGAACAATGCACTGGTTCGTCGCTACGCTGTCTCGTCGCTCCGACCGCAGCATCTGTGGGTGAATATTTCCATCTATGTGATTGGCCTGGGGCTGATCGGTATACTCAACGGCTTGGCATTGCGATCTGGCACCGCCTTCAACGGTGACCTGCGTTCTTGCTTGCGGTCGGTTTACGGGCAGTTGCTGACGATCCAGTTGCTCCTCTTGTGGCTCTGGGGCGGCTTCTGTGCAGGAAATGCGTTACGTGAGGAAATGCTGAACAAGTCGTACGATTTCTTCCAGATGCTGCCCCTGAATTCAGGGCAGAAGCTGGTCGGTGTCGCGGTAGGGCGTAATCTCCTGCCGCTGGCATTGGCTGCGGTAACCGCGATCGTGCAAGTGTTGATTGGCCTGGTGGGGAAAGTCCCCATATTCCTGCAAATGCAGATCGCCTTGATCGTGGTTGCCTCGACGTGGCTCATCTGGACAGTATCGGTGTTGTCATCGGTTCGTCTGCGGAAGGAGAAAAAGCAGAATCGGAATACATCGGTAGTGGTGCTGATCTTTCTCGCATTGTGGATGATTCCCGGTGTTTTGCACTTTGTTACCCTGACCAGTTCCGTAGTCAAGACCGAGAGTTGGACGGTTCCCTTCTTCGGCTTGGATGTGCCAGGCATCCTGCTGGCTGGGGCGATTGCCGTGTATTTTGCTTTCTGGGCGACGTTGGGTGCGATGCGGCAATTGTCGAGGTCGGATCTCACGATCTTCAGTGCGGCCGGATCCTATGGATTCCTCGCCGGTTGCCAGGTGATCGCGCTCGGGTTGTTCTGGACAGGCTTGACTTCAAGTGAACCTGCCGTCTGGTTCATCTATGCGGCGGTTACCCATGCCCTGGTCATTGTCACGCCATTCGGCCTGTTGCGGTCTTATGACCAGTATATGGAATTGAGCTATGAGCTGGCCCGGAAGCACGGGGGAGGGAGGGCGCTGGACCGGATGTTCCTGACAGCGGTCAATCCTGTCGCATGGAGTAAGCTTTTCGGGCTATGGGCCGTTTCAACATTAGTGGCCGCTGGCCTGAATTCGCTTGCCGCGGTTGGGTGGGCTTCTGTTTTGATTGTGTGTGTGTTCTTTGCCTGGGTGGTGTTCATGTTGCTTGCAGAACTCGCCATTGTCGGCAGGCCGAAGAACGAAAAACTCAAGTATCTCGCCGTATTCATGGCTCTCGTCTATCTTTTTTTGCCTATGATCCTTGCTGGCGTCCTGGACGAGAGCGGTCTTTTCGCATTCTCCTTTATCGGAGTATGGGTATCGGTTGCAGAACGAGTATCTGATAATGCCCAGGCCGAATGGATGATTCTACCTCCTTTGCTATTGAATATCCTGCTTGCTGTGATTCTTGCCGTGATCATCTGGAGACGCTATGGGGATATTCTGAAAGCGCGACGATCAATGCTGGCTCGGAACACGGATGAGTCGGCAGGCGTGTAGACCTCACGTCATCCCCGCCGATGATGATATATGACCTTGCAAGAATAGAAGTAGATGAATATTCCAGAACTCGCTATGTCTGTTATTGACACGATCGGCCATACACCGATGGTTGAACTGCATCGGATCGTGCAGTCGCTATCGTTGGACGGACGTTTGCTGGCCAAATGCGAATACATGAGTCCAGGCTTCAGCAAGAAGGATCGCATCGCATTGGAAATGGTTCGCGAAGCCACCCGGACAGGGGCCTTGAAACCCGGACAGACGGTCGTGGAACTGACCAGCGGCAACACCGGGACCGGATTGGCCCTGGTCTGTCAGGCGCTAGGCCATCCGTTCGTTGCCGTGATCTCCAAGGGAAACACGATGGAGCGGGCTCGTATGATGAAAGCACTCGGTGCCGAGGTCGTGCTGGTGGATCAGGCACCTCAATCTCCCCCGAATCAGGTTTCCGGAGAGGATCTGGCCTTGGTCGAGCAGCGCACCCGGCAGATTATGAGAGAAAGGGATGCGTTTCGTGCCGACCAGTTTCATCTTGCCGGCAACGTTCTCGCCCACGAACGAGGCACCGGCCGTGAGATTTGGGAACAGTCAGACGGACGCGTGAATGTGTTTGTCGATTTTGCCGGGACGGGTGGTTCCTTTACCGGTGTCATGCGGTACTTGCGAATGCAGAATCCGGACATACAGGGTTATCTGATTGAACCGGCAACAGCCCCAGCCCTCGCCGGGCTTCCTGTCACACAGAAAAGCCACAAGATTCAGGGAGGGGGGTATTCGATGGACAAGCTACCGCTCCTCGACAGGAATCTGGTGAGCGGCTACCTGCAAGTAACGGATGAAGAGGCGATTGGTTGTGCGCGCATGCTGGCAAGCCAGGAAGGATTATTCGGTGGCTTCAGTGCCGGGGCGAACCTTGCGGGTGCTTTGCAGGTGCTGAAGAGGGGAAAAGGAGACACCGTCGTGCTATTGGTCTGCGACAGCGGTCTGAAGTATCTGTCCACCGATTTGTATCCATGACAAAGTAATGCAGAACTATCCTTTTCTTGTGTTGTGCGTCCTCATGGTCATCCCGGTAATTGTCACGGGAGCCTTGCGCCGGGACCTTGTTGTCCATATGGCCAGGATGGCGCTGGTCTCCCTGCCGTTTGCCTTTACGGAGTTCATGTTCTATCCGGATTA
>CAZZBA010000007.1:0-35667 GCA_964652765.1 uncultured Victivallales bacterium
GGCGGCAGTTGGTTACTGGCTCTGGGTTGGATGGCTTGCATTACGAAGGCCTGACAGGCTGTCGAAGGGTGATACGATCATGATCCGTTCCGGGTACTTTGTCTGGCTGCTTATGATGATACTCTTGACTGGTGTCACTGGGTGGTGGCTCGAAACAATGAACCAATAAGCCTGCGAACAATGCCCTCGGCCGTACGCCGAAACGGCGCCGGCCGCCGGTGACGTTCTGCAAAGAGGAAGAATGAAAACAGCGGCAATAGGACTGACGTTCTCATTGGTTGCAGTCACAGCCTTCGGTGCGACCAATGATATCGAAGGACTGAGGGAGGACTTCCGGAGTCGATGCGCGATCCTCGCCACCGAATCGCTACGGCCGGGTTCAGGCGATGCCTTGGTCAAGCAGATTCAGTCAATTGCGCGCGACGTGTTCTCAACACATCCAGACGCACTGCACGCCGCGAACGAGAAATGGTTCGAGGGGTTGCCGGTCGCTACGCAACGGGAACAGGAAGCCTTCAAGAGCGAGTGGGCAATGCCCACGAACGCCTCGAGTAAGGACGCGGAGGCGCTCCTAGCCCAAGTACCGTTGCCAGGCGAGGCGGCTCGATACTACTTGCAGGGCATCAATCCGGCTGACGTCATTCACCAGATTCTCGACTTCGCACGGTCGATGACCGGCGTGCCATCGGAGGTCATGCTGTTGCAGGCGTATGTTCCTGTAGAGGTGAAGAGCGTGAGGACGGCAGACGACTCATACAAAGTCATCATCAGAACGTTGTGGTGCGAGGTTCGGGCCACGTTGCTGATGACCCAGGCCGGGGTTTTTGTACCAGTAACTATTGAGGGAAGAAAGACCTTGCAGAACAAGGGGCTGGTGCGGACGGGCGACCCGCAGACGGCTCGCCCGTCCGCACAGCCCTGACGTTCGGCGCGAAAACAGCACCTGAGCATCACCCCAAGAAACAAGGAGCTCAACCCGATGAAAACAGCACAACTTCCTGCACTACTTTGGTGGCTATTGGCGTTGGCCGTATTTACGGCCGGATGTGTCAGTACCAGGGTTGGAAAACTTACTCTTGACCAAGCTGTCAGTGAGTTTGGCCACCCTTCGCAAACCGAACACGTTTCCGGGAGTAGAACCCGCGCCACATGGTTGACTAAAGAAGTAGCATTGACATGCACTCTTGTATCGGGGAACGGATGCCTTTCCGAATCAATAAACGTTGGACCAAAAGACAATACCTGGAAAGCGCTCATGGCGCTGTCTCGTTACACGGCAGGAAATAGAGAGAAGTTGCCAGAAGGACTCACGGCCGGGGCCACACGAAAGGGAAAGATCTTGTGGCACAGGGTCCTCACTTTTCAAGAGAATGGCGTCCTGGAGAAAGAGGAGGAGACAAGCAACGTTGAATGGCAGGAATGGAATCAAAGGTAGCGCGCGCCGAACCAGCCGGCTGCAGGCGACGCCGGGATAGCGGCTCAGTTGACAATGGAACACCATTGGCCGGCGCGCCCGAGCCGGGTCGTTCGGCGAAGCAGAGATGAAGACGATATACATATTATTGGGTGTCGCCGCAGCTCTCCAGGCACTTACGATCTGGACGGCATACGCGGTCCACCGCCCGTTCACCCCTGCCCCCTGACGGGGCCCTAAAGAAGGGGTTGACGGCGTAAGTCATAAGTCATACTGTGATGACATGCGAATGACATTATCCATTCCTGATACCGTGGCACATCGGTTTCAGGCTGCGGTGCCCGCCCGCCGCCGGTCGCGCCTGGTCACACGTCTTCTTGAACAGGAGCTATCCAAACAGGATGACTCGCTCGCAGCAGCCTGCCGGGCCGCGAATCGCGACCGGGCACTGGTGCGCGAGACGGCCGAGTGGCAAGCGTTTGACGACAGGATTGAGGAATGACCGACCAGCCGATCACACGTGGGGACATTTGGTGGATTAGCCTCGATCCCACACAGGGATCGGAAATCAGGAAGACCCGCCCATGTGTTGTGCTCTCGCATGACACACTGAACCGACTCCGGCACACGGTCGTTGTCGTTCCCTTGTCCACAGCAGCCCAACCACACCCTCCCATCACAATCCCTGTCACCTGCCAGGGAGAATCGTGTGTTGCCGTGATCGACCAGATTCGTGCCGTTGCCAAACACAGGCTTAAATCCAGGATTGAACCCCTCGATCGAGATGAACTGGATGAGGTGTGTCGGGCAGTCGCATCGATTCTCGAAATCAGATAGCTGGGTTGACAAGGATATTAGTCGCAATATGAAGAGTAGTGAGTTTGACAAGAAATTCGATGATGGCGAGGATGTCTCAAAGTATCTCGATTTTGCCAATGCAACTCGACCTGGCCGTGAGCAAAAGCGGGTCAACGTCGATTTTCCCGTCTGGATGATTCAGTCCCTGGACCGCGAAGCCAAGCGTCTTGGTGTCCCAAGGCAGCCTGTGATCAAGGTATGGATTGCTGACCGCCTTGAGCACGCGCATGCATGATTGAGTCTGCTCTACTCGTAGCGGTAGCCGGCGCCGTGGACGGTCTTGATGATCGCGGGGCGCGATGGGTTCTTCTCGATCCGCTTGCGCAACTGCGAGAGATGCTGGTCCAGCGCCCGGCTTTCCGGCAGGTAGTCCAGTCCCCAGCAGGTATTCATCAGCGTGTCGCGATCAATCACCTTGCCGCGGTTCTCATGGAAATACTGAAGGATTTTCATGTCGCGCGGGCCCACATCGATAGGCTTGCGGTTGCGGTAGACCCGTAGCTCGTCGGGCACGACCACGAGATCCTTCATCTGGAACGAGGCCTTTGCCCCGGCTGCCGGTTCCGGGTTGACCCGTCGCATCACGGCCCGCACGCGCGCCAGCACCTCCTTCACGCCGAAGGGCTTGACGATATAGTCATCGGCCCCCATCTCCAGGCCGACCACCTTGTCGATCTCCTCGCTCTTGGCGCTGATGAACAGGATCGGGACCTGGCGCGCATCCCGCCGGATCTCGCGACAGACATCATAACCGCTCATCCCCGGCATCATGATATCGAGGCAAACCAGATCGGGATGGAAATCGACATACTTCTCCAGCGCCTCGCGCCCGTCTGCCGCCGCCGCCACCAGGTATCCCTCTCCCGAAAGGATCTCGCACAACCCTTCGCGTGTGTAGACATCATCTTCCGCAACCAGTATCTTCATTTCGGCGCTCGCTTTCTCTATTGCCGGTATCAGTCGCAAAACCATACTCGATCGCTTACAACGCGGCGGCCGGGGTGGAACCCGGCCCTCCAGGGGCTTCAATTGTCATCCGGAAGCAGGCCCCCTTTGCGGTTGGCACGAGGACCAGATCGCCCCCGTGCAGGCGAGCCAGATCCCGCGATATCGACAGGCCGATCCCCGCTCCGCTGGCCTGTTGCGTCAAGCGATCATCCAGCCGGAAGAACGGCTTGAACACCGCTTCGTGGAAGGCGGCTGGAATCCCCGGTCCATCGTCCGCCACCTCCAGCACCACGTGATCCTGCTCCCGGCGGGTGGAAACCCGCACGGTGGCCCCCTCGCCAGCGTACTTTTCGGCATTTCCAAGCAGATTGCCGAGAATCTGCTCCACCGCATCCCGGTCGATCAAAACCGAGTCCGGACACCCCGGCTCGAAATGAAGCACCATCGCCTTCCGGTCGAATGCAGGCCGGAAATGCTCCAGGACTTCGCTGACGGTATCGTCCAGCACGCCGGGCGTCCGATGCAGCCGCAACGTCCCGCGGCCCTGCTTGCCGAAGGAAAGCACATTGTGGATCATCCGTCCCAGCCGGCGGCTCTCCGAGAGCAGGATACCTGTATATTGCTCCGCCTTGGCATCCTTCCCGGAAATCCTCTGTTCGAGCAGTTCCGTGTACATGCGGATATTCGTCAGCGGTGTCTTGAGCTCATGCGAGACCTGGTTGACGAACGAGACCCGCTGCTGCGCCTCGCGCATGGCCCGGCGATGCTCGCGGACAACGAGAAACGCCGTCGCCATCATCGCGATGGCCACGGCGAGAATCACCAGCAGCAGCCCCAGCGCGGCTGGCGGGATACCTCCCGCTGCAAGCGGTGAGCCGTAGTAGGAAATCTGCCATGCCGCCAGCGGTCCGGAGAGGGCATGCACGGCCCAGGGCGTCGCGCCGTTCTCCGGCAGGAAGGATCCCCAGCCATACAGGAGCTCCCCGCGCGGATCGCGCAAGGCGATGTACTCGTCAACGTCCTCTGCCGCATAACGTCCCGTTCCGCGGTCAGGCCGCGTATGCGGCAGGGCGGCGATCACTTCGGCGAGCAAGGCGTATCGGTCAAGCTCCACCCCGCGGACCGAGCCATCCTCCATGCGCTGCCAGATCGCGAACTGGATGCCATCCTCCCAGAACCAGGTGTACCAGCCACGGCGGACGGGTTCACCATCGGTCCCGTCGGACGCCTCGTTCACGAAACCATTGCCGGCCCGTCGCCAGGCCGCTGTCCGTTCGAGGAAGTAGCGTTCCCGCTCGACAAGGTTGGCATTTGCCGGATCAGGAACCAGCAGGGCTCCCTCGGCATCGAATACAAACGGCTGCCGGATGAACCGGCTGGACCGCACCAGCGTGCGCTGCCAATCCGGGTCCTGCATGGGGGTGGCCAGCAGCGGCAGGATCGACTGCTCGACCCGATTGACGACATCCTGCAGCTCGGTATCATATCGCGAAAGAAGGCGCAGGGCGGTCGCCTCCAGGCGTGCCTGCGTCTGCGCCTGCTCCAGGCGGACCGAACGCAGCCCGAGCCAGCCCATCAGCACCACGGGTGCCAGGACAACCAGGATCAAAGCTGCGTTCAGTCTACGATTCATCAGTACTTCTGCGTTTCTATCTTGTATTGTACATCGCGCATTGATTTGCGGCGCCCCTCCCACGACGAACTCTCCAGCGATTCCGAATCTTTCGCATTGTCAGCCGAAAATCGCTGCAATTTCTCCTTGGCCTCCGCCGGCATATCCTCCTGTTGAGAGACCTCGTCCAACCGCTGGATATTCCCCTTCAGAAGCTCGCGCGCTTCCTCCACGCGTCCCTCGTCACGGAGCTGCACGGCCTGCTGGTTGATCACAGCCGCCTCCTGCATGACAAACTCACTGACGACTTTCTTGTTCTCGTTTGCCGCCACCTCCTCGCGCGATGCCGTTACCTTGGCCTGGGCCTGCCCCCGCAGCGCGTTCTGCTCGTTCGTGCCCAGATCGCGGAAGGTGGCGGTCACCGAGGCCAGCTCGACGATCGCGTCGGGTTCGTGTGCAGGCACCTCGACTTCGAGTAGCAGATGCCGCTCCTGCCCCCCGTAGAGCTGGTTAAGTTGCGTGATCACCGTCTGGCCGGAGATCTCCGATGAACGACCCAGCGTGCGCAAGGGCCGGATGCCCGCCCCGCATTCGATCCGGATCTGGACATCCTGCGCGATCACGGACATCGCCTCGCCAAACTCGCGGTCGAAGATGGACACGAGATCATTCGCATTCTCAACGAAGGAATGATTGCCATCGCTCTCGCGTGCCAGCCGCACCATCAGATCCTCATTGTACCCCAGTCCTAGCCCGATCGTGGTCACCGAGATGCCATCCTTCATCAGCGAGCCGCCCAGCTCACCAAGGGCACCCGGGGAGTCCGGCCCCACATTGGCCTGCCCGTCGGACAGCAGGACCACGCGGTTCACCTGTTCCCGCTCCAGGAACTTGCGCACCTCGGCCGCGCCCTTGCTTGTTCCAGCGAACAGGGCGGTCGAGCCGTTGGCCTGGATCTGCTCGATCCCGCGCCGGATCTCGGCACGGCTCGAGGCCTTCGTCGCCGGGACCAGGACAGTCACGTTATCATCAAAGGCCACCACCGAGATGATGTCGTCATCCCGCAGCCGGTCCACGGCCGCCAGCGCCGCCTGGCGCGCCTGCTGGATACGCTCCCCCTGCATGGATCCGGACTTGTCGATCACCAGCGCCATATTCACCGGCGGACGCTTCGATGCCTGCTCCCGATCCGCTGCCTGCAGCGCCACCTTCAGCACGACCGTGCGTTTCGCCCCTGCTTCCAGCAAGGGGTTCGTCATATCCACCTTCATCGTCACCTGGCTTGCCTGCGCCTGCGCCGCCACCAGCAGGATCGCCGCCCCGACTCCCATCAACCTATGTGCCTTCATCTTCATTCTCCCGTTATCATGATACAGTTTGCCATTCCATGCCACTCATTTCATACGCCCGTCCCCGATCGGGAGGGCTCTGCGGGCAACCCGCGCCTCTTGTGCTGAAAATCCTCATTGCCTCCTTCCGTTGTGTTTGCCGATGCCCTCCCGAGACACCACCATCAAACACGAAAAGGTGACCGCGCAGGTCAGTATCCCTTCACGCCTTTGTAAGAAGAATGTAAGAATGGACGTCAAATGGTCTGTCCTTGCCATGCAAAGTCGCCTGTGGAGTTCACTTCAATGTTCTCGATGGAGCTTACGACAATTGGCCCTATGCCGTAAACAGCCTCGTCAACCCCATCGTCACCTTTGCCGTAAACCAGACCGATATCCCGATCATCGCAAGTCACCATTTGGACTGGAAAGTGCCAAATCACTTTCCGCCGGGATCAGAAAGTCTGAACTTGTAGCCGGGGTCGGTGACTCGTAGCCGGGGTCGGTGACCCCGGTGCCACAAGAGGAAGATCATGGCGAAGCCTCGCCGCCGCTTTCTCTTTCGCTTCCGAATGCTCATACAGGTGCTGCCGGGGTCACCGACCCCAGCTACAGGGAAGTGGCAAGCTGACGACGTGGCAGGAGGATTAGCAAAACATCTCGTGACAAGTTGACAAGTTCGTTGCTGTATGACAGTATGGCTACGGTTAAATGGAGAAAGGTTCTGTCATGAAAACATTACCGGTTGGTGAATTGAAATCGCATTTTTCTGCCGTTCTCGCGGATGTCCGCCGCGGGCATTCCGTGGGCGTAGCCTTTGGCCGCAATCACACGCCGGTCGCGATGTTGGTGCCATACAGCATACACCGCGAAAACCCATCGGGCATCCGGTTGGGGACGCTTAAAGGGCTTGGCCGATGTTCGATTCCAGATGATTTTTCCATTACTGACGACCAGTTTCTGGATGCATGAACTATCTGATTGATACGCATTGTTTCCTGTGGTCGCTCTTCTCGCCGGAAAAGTGCAGCACGACGGTTGCCGATGTCCTGCGTGATGGGGACAATACGATTCATGTCAGTGCCGTTTCCTTCTGGGAAATTTCCATTAAACATGCGCTCGGCAAGTTAATACTTGAGGGCATCTCCCCAGCCGAGTTGCCCGAGGCTGCCCGTGCAGCCAATTACAAGCTGATTCCCATGCATGCCGATCAGGCTGCTACGTATCATCGGCTGCCCGTAAACGGACATCGCGACCCCTTTGACCGCATGTTGGTATGGCAGGCCATCCACCTCGCGATGACTTTGATTTCGAGGGATGCGATGCTTTCTCAGTACGCCGACCAAGGCCTGAACATCGTGTGGTAAATAAATAAGGGAGTCGATAATGGAACCTTCACCTCCTGCAAATCATTATCCAAATTTGCCTGTGGGGCAGAGGGGCACACAGTGTCTTGTTGACAAGTTCAACTTTGATGGCAATGGAGTGGAGGTATAGGCTAAACGGATATGGTCGGAAGGATGCATGATGAAGGATATTGAAATGGCTAAGAAGATCGCGGTGCTGATTGATGCCGAGAATGCGCAATGCAGTGTCCTGGCGGCCGTCCTGAACGAACTCTCGAAACACGGACACATTATCGTCAAGAAAGCCTATGGCGACTGGAGCAGTATCCACCTGAGAAACTGGAAAATCCCGTTAAATGAGTTGGCGATCAACCCTGTGCAGCAATTCTCGTATACGCAAGGCAAGAATTCCTCCGATGCGGCCATGATCATTGATGCCATGGATCTGCTCTACTCGAAACAGTTTGACGCCTTTGCCTTGGTGACCAGCGACAGCGATTTCACCAAGCTGGCCTCCCGCCTGAAAGAGTCGCAGATCTTCGTCTTCGGTGTCGGCGAATCGAAAACGCCTGCCGCCTTCCGGAATGCATGCACGGATGCGTCAGTGCGGTCGGGGTAACAGGTAAAGATCGACGGCAATTTTGATTTCTCCTGGGGCAGAAACTTCCCGGCCCCATTCGAGACGCTTCTTGAAGCATCGAGGAGGAAGGGCTCGACGGATTCAGGCGTAAGTTTCGGGGGATTCCGCAGCGCACCGTTGGCGAGCACCTAGATCATCATGCATCCATGCCGGCAACGGTTCCCCCGTGGATCAGCGGCCGATGCAGTACAGGTGTTCGAGGCCCCTCACGTGCATGCGGGTTCCTTCAAACACCGGCGTGCTCCGGAAGCCTTCGAGCTCGTTGGTGGCAACCAGCCCGGGATTCTCTCCAGGCTTGTAGACGATCGTCTTGCCGGTATCGCTGCTGAGGAAAATATAGCCGCCAGCTGTCACGATGCTGGGGTAGCACGTCCCGCCAAGCGGCAGAGGCTTCTCCCATTTCCGCTCGCCGGTCCGGGCATCCAGCACGGAAAACATTATGACTCGATTCATCATGATTCCTCCCTGCCTTGAATACATCTCCGAATGCAATGACTACATGAATTCGTCCACCATGATTGCCTCGTCGCCCTCCTCGACGGAGGCGGTGTCCCTGGGGAGCACGAACGTGAAGGCGAGAAGCAGTGGCTCGGCGTAGGTTCCAGCCTCGCCGATGGTCTCGATCTGCTTCCAGAAGTCTTCGTTGTTGCTGGCGTAGGCGGCATCCCGGCCCTCCTCCATGTCCATGTCGTCGATGTCGTCGCCGCCCAGCGATTCGAGTTCCGCGATCAGCTCGGGAGTCAGGTTCTCCACGCCGGACTTGATGATCTCCATGATGCGCTGCTTGCGCACGGCTTCCGGGGTGGCTGGCTTGGTCTCCGTGGCGGGCGGCTTGGGCAGTTCGACCTTCCAGCGGCCGAAGCCGTTGACATTGCCTGCGGAATACGTGCCCGTGATCGCGGGGGCGGACCGCCTATCCTGCATGCCGTAACCGTACATGTTCAGCAGGCCGTCATCGTCCTTGCCAGCGGCGCGCAGCGAGAGGGTGATGCCGTCGCCTGGCGCCTGGCGCACGAGCATCCCGATGACCGAGGTCTGCCCGTTGGTGGCGATTGACTGGACGGCGGCGAACAGTTGCTCGACAACAGCCTTGGATACCGGCTGCTGGGACAGTGCCTGTAGAAGGGATTGAATCGCAGGATCGTCGACCTTGATCTCTACCCGTTGAATGCGGTTGGCCAGCGGGCGGAGAGCCTCGCGCAAGGGCTGGTTGCGCCCGGTCTCCTTGATCATGGCGAGTTGTTCGTCCAGCGAGAGTGCCGCGATGCGTCCGGGCAGTGCTTCCGGCGCGGTGGCGATGAGGTCGGCGATGAGGGTTTCCAGGGCATCCGCCGTGACGTTGGCGGCATCAGGCAGCGGCGGGAGCTTGTCTGCCGGCACGCCTTCGATCCGCAGGCGTGCGCGGCGGAGCAGCAGGGTGGTCATTTGTTTTCCAGGCAGCATCGTGTAGAGTTGCTCGTTTCCCATTTCCTGCATCTGCGCGGCCACATCGGCACTAAACCGCTCCAGTATCCAGGCGGTTTGTTCACCCAGCGTGGTGGTGCCTGTAAACTGCGTGTGGGATGGCACGGGCCGTTCGTCATCGAGCAGTTTGCTCCACAGGTCGCGATGGACCGACGGCGCCGGCATCTCCGGCGGCGGAACCTTGGCCCCCCCCTTCCGGTTGCGGCCGGACATCCGGGTGTAGGGCAGCGTCGACACCAGCCCGATGAGTTGCGAGGTGGTCTGGACGTTGGTCGCATTCACGGCGGCCGCCAGCAGCAGGCCTGTCGCCCGTTCGGGGGTCTCCTTCGCGGCGGCCTTGGCGAGGATCGGGTACTGGATCCTGATCTGGCTTTCGCCGGCGTTGACCGCCGCCAGCAGTTTCTCCAGCGGTTCGTTGACCAGCAGGGCCTCGAACTGCTTGATCATGTGCCGGCTCCATTGCGCGTTGCCGTTGTCCGACCCGGAATATTCCGGTTGTTGTACAAAGAGATCATTGCCGCCGGTCGCTGCCGGCTTCCCGGAGGGCTTGAGCCGGTTGATGAAGGACGTGATGAAGGGACGTGCCCCATCGCCGCGCTGCTGGGCATATTCCATCGCCATGCCCGATGCCTGCATGGGATCCATCGCCAGCAGTACCCGTTCGATTTCCGTGAAGACGGCCTCCCCGCCATGCTGCGCCAGGTAGCGCAGTGCCGCCATCTGGTGCGGGTTGCTGCCGTCGCCGTCCCCTGCCCGCAGGTAGCCAAGGGCGATGTCGGCGGTGCTCAGATCCTTGCTTGCGGCATACCAGCTCTCGGCGACGGTGCGCAGTACCTGTACCGGGTCGGCGGCGGTGCCTGAGTGACGGCTATAGCGCAGCTCGTCGGGAATGGGGACGACCTGCCGCAGTAGCGCGGCGGCGATCTCACCACGTGTCAGCGGGCGGGGGAGCGAGGCGTGGAACGCGTCGGTACGCTGTTTCGCCATCTGGGCGACGACCTGAGGAGGAACGGCTCCCGATGATCGGAAGTGCAAGCTGTCGTTGCGCATCTGGATGCTGCCGGCGGGGTTGTCGTATTCCGTGGGATAGGTGTCGGACAGCAGCGCCAGCAGCAGCGGGATCGCCTGGAGCCCGCGCCGCTTTACCTGCGCGACGGCATCGGCCGGCTTGTCGGCCTGGGCTTCGGGGTCGGGAATGATCCAGAGCTCGTTGCTGTATTCATGCAGGGCAGGCGGCGTCGCGGACGCACCCTGCCGCGGGGCGGCAAGGGCGGCCGCCAGCGCCAGATTCTCCTCGTCAAGGCCGTCGCCTGCCGGGACGGGCGCGGGCCCCGCCGCACGGCTTTCGACGGATGGGACCACGCGCAGCACAGCGGCGCGGCGGTGCCAGCCGCGGGCGAAGAGGGTCGTCAGCGCGTTCATGCCCGTCCGGTAGGCGTCCCAGTCGCGGGTGCGCATGAACGCCTGGTACAGATCAGCGTACTGGGCATCGGCCAGGAGGCTGACCGCCTGCTCGATGACGTCCTGCTGGCCGCCGCCCTTCTCGAACAGCAGTTGCGCGAGCCGGTTGGCCTCGGCGGCGGCTCCCCGGCGGTGCAGGTTCGCGGCGCTCAGCAGCATTTCGCCCGCTGCGGTCTGCAGCGGATTCTCGTCGTAATCATCCTCGTTGCCAGGGGGGGCCAGCTTCTCGATGTAGGCGATCAGCGCGCGGCCATCCGCGACCGGATCTGCTTCCGTCCAGGAACCGGGGATCCGCCGGGTGTCCGCCTGCCCGATCTGGCCGTAGGGATTCATTTCCATATCCAGGTCGCCACTCATGGCTGCCTGCCGGGCCGCCGCGATCTTCTCCTGCCATTCGACCTTCCATTTCTGCGGTGAGACGAGGATCATCCGTTGCTGCGCGCTGGTGAGGATCTCCGCCTCGTCGTCGCTGATGCGCTTGACCAGCCAGGCACCATCGCTTCCCGGAATGGCGGTTTCCCCCCTGTGCATATACCGCGAGCCCATAGCCATGGCCGCGTCCTGGTCAAGCCGCACATAGGTGGCATTGGTGAGGTCGGGCAGCCCCAGCCCCTGGAAATGCAGGAAACCGCGGCTGAAATCCGGGACGGGCGACTGGGCGGGCGCGGCCTGCAGCACCAGCAGCACGGTACCAAGCGCAAGGGCGAATGAACGGGCAATACAGGGAGGGCATGGCATGATGGACATGGTTGTTCCTTTCGCTGATCCGGCTTGTTGAACGTGTGGACAGGATTACGGGAAAGCATGGTGATACACAAGCCAAATCACCGGCGGCGGATCCTGTGGTCGGACAATATCGGTGTCGTTTTAGCTTGGCGCAACCGGGGGGGTTGGTCTATCGTCGTCGCCTGTTCAGGACACGAGACACCCCGAGAGGAAAACCATGGACAAGAACATTGCCATACCCGAACGACTAACCATCAAGACAGGAAAGGGCGGGCTTCGCTACCTCGACCTGCGCTGCAATGGTGCCGAGACCCACGTCTACCTGCATGGCGCCCATGTGCTGCACTACCAGCCCGCCGGGCAGTCTCCCGTGCTCTGGTACAGCAAGGAAAGCCTTTTCGAGGCGAACAAGCCGATCCGCGGCGGCATCCCCGTCTGCTGGCCCTGGTTCGGGGCGCATGCCACCGACGCCACCCTTCCCGCGCATGGCTATTCGCGCTTGTCGGAGTGGGAGCCCGTCGCATCCAGCGCCTCGGCCACGGCAACCACCGTTACCCTGCGGTTCCCCGCTTCGCAAGGGCGCAGCGCCCTCGCCGAAGTGACGGTCGTCCTGGGTCCTGCCCTGGAGGTCACGCTGGCGACGACGAACACCGGCTCCTCGGCCATGCCGCTCAGTGAAGCCCTGCATTCCTACTTCGCCGTCAGCGATATCCGGACCGTCTCTGTCACCGGCCTCGACCAGGAGCAATATATCGACACGCTGCTGGCAGGACGGCCGATCCTGTCGCAGGAAGGGCCG
Source organism: uncultured Victivallales bacterium (assembly GCA_964652765.1). GTDB lineage: Bacteria > Verrucomicrobiota > Kiritimatiellia > UBA8416 > UBA8416 > UBA8416. The sequence continues at coordinate 12,597 of CAZZBA010000007.1, forward strand.
GTCACGTTCGAGGCGGAGACCGACCGCATCTACATCAACACGACGCGCGAATGTGTCATCGCCGACCCCGGCATGCATCGACGCATCCGGATCGGCAAGAAGTGCAGCCTCTCAACCGTGGTCTGGAACCCATGGATTGCCAAGGCCGCCCGCATGCCCGACTTCGGCGACAACGAGTATCCGGAAATGGTCTGCGTCGAGACCGCCAACTGCGGGCCGAACGCACTCAGCCTGGCCCCGGGCCAGACGCACACCATGACCACCCGCATCGGCGTGGACGCGTCATGATGTAAGGGAGCCGTTATTTCCCCTCACGCAGCCAGCGTGCGAAGTGCGCGGGTTCGGGAGCCACGAAAGTCATGCGTTCCCCTGTGTGCGGGTGCGATATCGTCAGCGACCGCGCATGCAGGAAAAGCACTTTTCCCGGATCCCCTGCCTTCCCGTACTTGCGATCGCCGAGAACAGGATGGCCAAGGTCGGCAAAGTGTACCCGGATCTGATGTTTCCGCCCCGACAGCAATCGCACATCCACGATGCTGAATTCCCCGGAGGTATGCCGGACCCGGTAGCCTGTGCAGGACAGCCTGCCCTTGGCGGCAATCGGGGTTGAATACACCCGCATGGCCGTATTCTCGGTCAGATAGGAGCGGATCTCCCCTTCGGGGTTCTTGAGTTGGCCATGCACGACGGCCACATACGCCTTCTCCACCGTCTCCCAGTGATCCTGCAATTGCTGCTTTGCCGCCGGCGTGCGGGCAAACACCAGCACCCCGGACGTTTCCCTATCCAGGCGATGGACGATAAACACCCGCTCCCTCGATTTCGAAACCCCTTTGCGGACATAATCCGTCAGGAGGAAATAGGCGGTGCGTTCGCGGACTTCATCGGTGGCAATCGTCAGCAGCCCCGGTTCCTTGTCGACAACCAGGATGTCACGATCCTCGTAAAGGATCGTCAGGCCGGGAATCCGGCGATGATGCCGCTTGCGCGCGTCCGTGCTTTTGTTTTTGACTGGGTCTGTTGCCATGACGCCCCAAGCATCCCAGAAACCGGTACCTGCGGAAAGCTCTATTATCTTGTTATCGATAATTTGCAGAGTAGACGCTTACGATGTAAGCGGGGGACCTTTGCTCGGAATGGTGCCGTGCATCCGTGGGACGGCTTTTGCCATCCGTGGGACATTTTAAATGATTTGCCCGCGGCAGCGCGCTTGACTAAGTGCGCGGTTCTTGTTTTCATAGCTTGACCGTACCGGGCAGTGGGGCCTACGGGGCGGCATCTGCAAAAACCAGGGGTAAACGATGTTTTCATCAAAAGAGAGTCTTGTCACATTATGCATCGGCGCAGGTGGTCTCCTGCTCGGCATCCTGATGGCGGTGACCGGGGCCGCATGCCTGCATACCGGCACGGGGACACCCGAGTACATCATCAGCCTGCGTAACACGGGGCTGACCGTTATCGTGCTGAGCGCGCTCTGGCTCGCCCTGGCCATCTGGAAAGAATTGAACCGCAAATAAAGCAAAGGAAACGACCATGTACAAAATCGGTATCGATCTCGGCGGCACGAAAATCGAGGGGATCATCCTTGACGGCAGCGACAACGAGATCACCCGCAAGCGCATCCCCACCGGGCAGGACAAGGGCTACAACCACATCCTCGACAACATCACCTCGCTCTATCGCGACCTGGCCGCCTCCATCGACAACGCCCCGCATACCCTCGGCATGGGCACCCCCGGCGCGATCTCCCCGAAATCCGGGCTGCTGAAGAATTCCAATGCGGTCATCATGAACGGCAAACCCGTCAAGCACGACCTCGAGGCACGTTTCGGACGGACGTTCGAGATGCAGAACGACGCGAACTGCTTCGCGATGGCGGAGGCCATGCACGGGGCAGGCGCGGGCAAATCGCTGGTCTTCGGCGTGATCATGGGTACCGGTTGCGGCGGCGGACTGGTGCACAACGGCAAGGTGCATACCGGCATCCAGGCCATCGGCGGCGAATGGGGGCACATGTCGATCGACCCCAACGGGCCGAAATGCTACTGCGGCGCCAATGGCTGCGTGGAAACCTATATCAGCGGGGGCGGACTGACAAAACGCTATGCCGAACGCTACGGCGAAAACAAACCGCTGCTGGAGGTCGAGAAGGCCTATTTCGCAGGGGAACCGCGCGCGGTCGAGTTCATGCAGACGTTCTTCGTCAACTTCGGCCGGGCCATGGCCAACCTGATCAACATCCTCGATCCGGACGTCGTCGTCCTTGGCGGCGGTTTCTCCAAGTTCAAGGCCATCTACACCGAAGGCGTCAAGGAAGTCGAGCGCCAGGTCTTCAGCGACAGCCTCGAAACCCCCATCGTCCAGCACAAGCTGGGCGATTCGGCGGGCGTGCTCGGCGCCGCCTATATCGGCATCTGACATGACACCGCCAGTCCATCGTTCCCGCCGCGAGACCCAGAGCGGCCTGCGCCTTTCCATCCTGGCCAGTTGCCACGGCATGGTCTGGGTGGCGGTCGCGCTGGGCATGCCGCTGACGATGTTCCTCGAGGCGCTGGGTGCCAGCGGTCTGATGCTGGGCATGGCGATGACGGCCCAGCAGGTGGCTATGGCCTTCCAGTTGCCGGGCGGCATTATCGCCAACCGCCTGAGCCACCTCAAGCCCGTGTGGTTCGCCTTTGCCCTGCCCCACCGGCTGGTCTGGTTCGCCCTGCCGGCGCTGCCCTTCCTGTTCGCCGGCAACCCGCATGCCGCGGCCATGGCCGCGGTCGGCATCGTGGCCGTAAGCGCGGTGCTGGCCAATCTCGGCACCCCCGCCTGGTTCGGCTGGATGTCGGCGCTGGTGCCCTCCCGCGAGAGCGGCTCGTTCTGGAGCATCCGACAGGCCTGGACAATGGCGGTCTTCCTGCTGGCCACGGCGTTGGTCGGCTGGCTGCTCGACATCACCGGCGCCGCCGACGGGCCCTGGCGCTTCCGCGGCTTCATGCTCGTGTTCGCCGTCGCCGCCGTCTTCGGCACGGCGGATATCCTGATCCACGCGCGGGTACCCGCGCCACAGGCGATCGAACCCCAGGCGGGCAATCCCCTCGCGACCCTGCGCAATATCCTGCGCGACCGCGATTTCAGGATGCTGACGCTGGCCTTCGGACTCTGGGGCATCAGCCTCGGCATCTCGGGCCCGTTCGCGATCGTCTACCTCAAGCGCGTGTTCGACGCATCCTACTCGCAACTCGCCGCGATGACGATCACCTTCTCGCTCGGCACGATCATCGCCGGTCTCTTCTGGGGCCGGATCATGGACACGATCGGCGGACGCTCGTTCGGCAGCATCATGCTGCTCTCGATCCCCCTGTTTTCCATCCCCTGGTTTCTGCTTTCGCAACAGTCGTATGACCTGCCCTGGCTGGGACACACGTCGGAGGCCGTCGTCGTCTACGTCGTGGTGAACTTCTTCTCCGGCGCGTTCTTCTCCGGCGTCACGCTCTGCCAGATCAACCTGATCACCAACCTGGCCACGACCGAGAGCCGCACCATCACCATGGCGCTGCACTTCACGCTGGTCGGGCTGATCGGCGCCACCGGGCCGGCCATCGGCGGACGGCTGATGGATCTGCTGGCTGATGTGCCGATCGGGATCAACCTCCCGCGCGGGATCGCGTTCTCCTTCTTCCATTGCCAGACGCTGCTGCATATCGCCACCGCCGCGGCCGCCACGTGGATTTTCCACAAGACCAGTCCCGCCGTCACCGACGTCCCGATCCGCCAGCTTCTCGGCAACCCGCTGCGCACGCTCACCATCATCCAGAACCTGATCACGGTCAACACCCCGCGCAACGAGAAGGCCCGTGCCCGCGCCATCGAGCGGCTCAGTCTCGGGCGGGTGGATGCCGCGCTGGACAAGCTGAAGCAGGCGTTGAACGATCCCTCGACCCTGGTCCGCCGCCAGGCGCTGCGCGCCCTGGGTCGCATGCGCGCGGAGGCCTGCCTGCCGCTGCTTGAGCGCCACTACCGCGAGAGCGGCGACAGCGACCTGTTCCCGGCCCTCGCCACCGCCCTCGGCGACAGCGGCAACCCGGCCGCAGTGCCCCTGCTGATCGAGATGCTCAACGCGCATCACGACACGCGCATCGAGGCCGTGCGCGCCCTGGGACGCATCGGCGCCGAATGGGCCCGGCACCCGCTGATCCACCTCCTGCAGCACAGCGAGGATCCCGACACCATCGAGGCGGTCGGCAGCGCGCTGGCCCGGATCGCCTCGCGACAGATCCAGGAGAAGCGGGAGAAGATCGCGCAGACGCGCAAGCTGGCCAGCGAGGATAGCGATTTCGCCGTGGGCGAGCTGATCAAATCGCTCAGCGACCCTTCGCCCGGTATCCAGGAGGCCACGATCGACGCCCTTGGCGCGATGCAGAGCCCCGCCGCCGTGCATGCCCTGCTGCAGCGGCTGCGCAACGCGGAGGACAGCCTCAAGCCCCATATCGCACGGGCGCTTGTGAAGAGCCAGCAACCGGACGGCCTGGATGCCGTCATAGCCAGCATCAGGGAAGGTGGCGCCGAGAGCCAGATCGAGGATGCCCGCTCGCTGGGCGAAGTCCATGACCAGCGCGCCTCGGACGCCCTGATCGAGATGCTGCGGACCAGTGATGACGACCGTGTGATCTCCGCCACCAGCGAGGCACTGGTGGGCCTGCGCGAGATCGCCGCCTTCTACGATATCATCCCGCGCATGAAGACCACATCCAACCCGCTGCTCAAGCGCACCCTGGCGGTCGCCGCCGGCAACCTGCTCGGCAGGAGCGGCTCGTTCTACGCCTTCCTCATCCAGGAGGAGAACCTGGCCGGTTCCCAGACCTCGCGCAGCATCAGCCAGCTCTCCCGCCGCATCCACCGCCTCTGCGCCCGGCATTTCAAGGAGGCCGAGGAGCCGCTCAGCGCCACGCTCAACGCCTTGGAACGCGCGATCGAGAACACGCAGTGGCCGGAGGCGGCAAGCCACCTCTTCGACCTGGCCGTCGGTCTCGCCACGCTGACCTACGGCATCAAGCATGACAACGAGCAGAACGTCTTCATCGAGAAGCTCATCTGGCACAACCAGCACCTGGGCATCTGCACCTGGTTCCTCTACATGACCACCGGCCCCTGGAACAACCCCGCCTTCGGCCCGCCGACCCAGCTCGATGTCCTGCTCGGGCTCTACGCCCTCGCGGAATGGAACCCTTGAATGGAATTTATGCACCACGAAGACGATAGGCCCGCGCGAAAACGAATTGGTAACCATTTATGGCGGTGATGCGAACGGAGGACGGGCACCTTGCCCGTCCAGACAGCTTATGCTCGGTGGGCGGGCAAGGTGCCACGACCTACTTCTTGACACGGTACTATGAGAAAATGACCAAGTTACAGGCAGGAAAGGACAAGCACATGACAAAACCGACATTACTGGTACTGGCCGCCGGCATCGGCAGCCGCTATGGCGGCCTCAAACAGATCGCGCCCGTGGGGCCGCAGGGCGAGATCATCATCGACTACAGCATCTTCGACGCCATCCGCGCCGGATTCGACAAGGTGGTCTTCGTGATCCGCCGCGACATCGAGGCGGACTTCAAGCAGGCCGTCGGCAGGCGGTTCGAGGGCGTGATCGCCGTCGACTACGCCTTCCAGGAGCGCGACGACCTCCCGGCGGGCTATGCCGTACCCGCGGACCGCACCAAACCCTGGGGCACCGCCCACGCCATCCTGGCGGCGCGCCATTGCATTGATGAACCCTTTGCCGTTATCAATGCCGACGACTTCTACGGCGCCGAAGGTTACCGGCTGCTGCACGGTTTCCTGGCGGGAAGCGCCACCGGCAACCCGCCGGACTGGGCGCTGGTCGGGTTTGTCCTGCGCAACACCCTCTCCGACCACGGCAGCGTGGCCCGCGGCGTCTGCCGCTGCGCGGCCGACGGCAGGCTCGAGACCGTCACCGAACGCCTGGCCATCGAGCGCGACGGCACCGCGGCCATCGACCAGCCGACCGGCACCCGGTTCAGCGGCGACGAGCGCGTCTCCATGAACATGTGGGGCTTCACGCCGGACCTGTTCGACGTCCTGTCAAAAGGCTTTGCCGACTTCCTGGCGGGCAGCATCGGCAACCCCAAGGCGGAATACCAGATCCCGGTGGTGGTCGATAACCAGATCCGCGCCGGACGGCGCCGCGTCAAGGTGCTGACGACATCGGACACCTGGTGCGGCGTCACCTATACCGCCGACAAACCGCAGGTCACCGCCTACATCGCCGACCTCGTCCAATCCGGCCGCTACCCTACCCCGCTGTGGTGAGAAGCCGCGCTTCATCCCGGCACTAGATCGTAAACATTGACTCACAAGTAATGCCTGTATCGAGCCCTGTCGTTCACCTTGACAAATCACCCCCGGTTCAGCTACCGTCCAATATGTGAAAGCGCACCTTTGGGGCGGTCCAGGCGGTGCGTGTGACCGTGCCGCCTCAAAAGAGACTTGCGGGCGTTTTTTCTCAATTCGCCTTGTTTTTCATCTTGGCATTACTGTAGTCGGGTTTCGACAAGCGTAAGATCAATCATGAATGAGACACTGTTGACATTCTTAGGCATCAAGTTGACAGCTTGGAAACTGGTCGGGTTTCTGGGCGTCATTTTGTTCGGCGGGCGCTGGGTCGTGCAGCTCTGGCACTCGCACAAGGTGGGCCGATCGGTAATACCACGGATGTTCTGGATCATGAGCATCATCGGTTGCCTGCTCTGCCTGCTCTACTTTACGTTCGGCAAGAACGACTCCGTCGGAATCCTCTCCTATGTGACCCCGCTGGGTGTGGCAAGCTACAACCTCTATCTCGACATCACTCACTCAAGGCGCAAGAACACGGACTCCTGAATCATGCCCGAAAACGCTCCACGCCTATCCATCATCGCCCCCGCCTTCAACGAGGAGGCGTGTCTCCCCCGGCTTTTGCAGGAGCTTCGCGGTGCCTTGGACGGCACCGGATGGACCTACGAGATCATTCTGGTCGACGATGCCAGCACGGACCGGACTGCCGCCGTGATCCGCAAGCTTCAAAACGACCATCCGGAAGTGCGTGGTGTTTTCCACAAGACGAATTGCGGCCAGAGCGCGGCCCTTGCAAGCGGCTTTCGAGAAGCGCGCGGAGAGTTCATTGCAACGCTCGATGCCGACCTCCAGAACCCGCCGGAGGAGATTCCCCGTCTGCTGGGACTGCTTGCGGGGGATGTCGACGCGGTCTGCGGTGTGCGCGCCAGGCGCAGCGATACAATGGTCCGGCGAGTCTCATCCAAGGTGGCCAACGGCTATCGCGATTGGATCACTGGCATTCCCGTGCGCGACGCAGGCTGCAACCTGCGAGTCATGCGAAGCGAGGTGCTGCGCGAAGTGCTGGTCTTCAACGGTATGCACCGTTTCATCACCACCATTCTCAAACTTCAGGGAGCCAGGGTGCTTGAGGTCGATATTGAACACAAGCCGCGCTTGGCGGGCCAGTCGAAATACGGGATCGGCAACCGCCTGTGGCGCGGCATCGAGGATTGTTTTTCAATGCGCTGGTACCGCAAGCGCTGCCTGCCGTTGAGACGAACATAGGAAACGCTAGGCCGGCTAAACGGAAGAGCGCCTCGCGAATAGCACCTTCGCTCGCACCCGCGCCAAGCGCGTCAATATCCTTCTTGATTCTCGATATTTTGCGTTGCCGCTGGCGAAGAGTATGATCATTTATTTTCGTGTCATCCTCTTCCTGCACCCATTTGTTTTCGTTTTTGAGCTCTTTCCGAATGCGGTTTGCTTCACGACTGAAGTCTGTCATTTATGAGCCTCCTTCTTTAAGTCATGCCGACCAAAGACCTGTCCCTTGGTTTTCTTCGGGCAGAGTCTTGCCAGTGTGTCCGGATGGTCCACCCACAGCCGGACCGCAAGGCCGTGCTCGCCTGCGAGCTGCCGCGCCAGCCGCCAGCACACGCCCATATCACCGTAGTTGTCGATGACCCGGCAGAAAATATCAACTGAATATGGTGTCATTGTCAGGTTTTTCTCGGTTTTGTGCCCCGCTGCCGGGGTTGGGCAGGTTCGGATAGCGCGAGGAGGAGGCCGAGCATGATCAGGCTGGTGACAAGGCTGCTACCGCCTTGGCTGATCAGTGGCAGTGTGATGCCGGTCAGGGGGATGGCCTTTGTGACGCCGCCGATGTTCAGCAGCGTCTGAACCGCCAGCATGGTGGTCAGTGCTGCGGCAAGGGTCTGGGCGAACGGCTGGCGCAATTGGTCCGCAATCCGGTAGCCCCGATAGAACAGCAGGAGGTAAAGGATCATGAGCAGGATGCAGCCAATAAAGCCGAGTTCCTCAGCGTAGGCGGCGTACACGAAGTCGGACGATGCAATCGGAACGTCCGTCGGCGCGCCGGACCCCAGTCCGCTTCCCCACATGCCGCCGGAAAACATGGCGGACAACGATTGCAGAACCTGCCAGCCCCGTCCGGTTGGATCGGTGAAGGGATCCTGCCAGGCGAGGAACCGGAGGCGCGCATGCCCGAACAACTGGAAGCCGCCATAACTGGCGAGGGTTGCCGCCGCGGAGCCGACGAGCAGGTATCCCCAGCGACCCGTGGCCATGAACACCAGGACCAGCACCACGATATTCAGAAGAATGATCATGCCCAGATCGCGTTGCAAGATCAGCAGTGCCATGGGAATGGCCCATAGGAAACCGAGCAGGATCAAGGATTTGAGCGGTGGCGCGGGGATTCCGGCAACGGTTTGCTGGAGCGGCTTGCGGAAGTCGGTGATGACACCCGCCAGGAAGATCGCCAGTAGCAGCTTGATGATTTCCGCCGGATTGATCTGGCCGGCGAGGAACACGGCTCCCCGGAAACGCTGTCCCGTCGCGAGAATGACCCCCAGTGCGGCGGCGGACAACAGGAGGGCAGGCATTCCTAGGCCTGACAGGACGGAATGACGCCCCTGGCGGAAGAGCAGCAAGGTGAGAAGAAAGGAACCTAGGCCCAGTGGATAGGCATAGGTGGAGGCGCGCGTGCGGTCGAAAAAGTCAAGATTCCCGAAACGGAACTGGATCAGCAGTCCGATGCCGGTCAGCAGCAGCACCAGTGGCGGCAGGACCTGATCGCCCTTGAATCCGGAGAGCTTGAGGATCATCCACTGGAAAAAGCAGGAAAATGCCATTAGAGCCAGCGGCAGCAGGTGGGTCATCCGTACATCCGGAGTACTGGAACATTTCACAGCCACCACCATGAGCCAGCCGCTCAGCAGGATCAGGAACGTCATGCCGTAGATTGCTCCCTCTCCAGACGGATGCGTTGTTTTTTTGCGTGCCTTTGTCATATCAGCGGGGAACCTCCTGCCGGGATGGTGCATCAAACAGCCCCAGGGCCAGGGCCTTTCGCAATAGCCCGGCCGCCACGGGGAGCGCAGACTGGGACCCGAACCCCCCCCCTTCGGAAATGACGGCAAACGCGATGACGGGATTGTCCAATGGGGAGAATCCGATAAACCAGCCGTGATCGGCCCCGTGGGGATTCTGGGCGGTGCCGGTTTTTCCGGCGACGTTCAGCCCGGCGATGTCTGCCCCGCGGCCGGTTCCATGCGTGACGACCTTCCGCATCATTCCCGCCAGGGTATCCGCTACCTGCGGAGCAAATATTCGGTCCAGCGGTTGGACGGGGGCCAAAGCGGAGAGACGAGGCTTGAAGATTATCCCGTGCCGTCCGATGGCACCCGCCAGTACCGCCATGTGAAGGGGGGTGACCAGAAGGTCGCCCTGTCCGATCGCGATCTGGGCTGTTTTGGCCGAATCGCGGTCGGTCAGGGCCGGGACATTCCCTGCCAAGCAGGCGAGGTTCCCCGACGATCCTTCCAGAATTGTCCATGGCCGCGTGATCCCGCACCGAACGGCGGCCGAATACAAGGCTTCTCCTCCCACCTGAACACCGAGACGGGCGAAATAGACATTGGATGACTTGGCTAGGGCATCCCGCATGTCGAGCACACCGTGACCGGACCAGGTTTTCCCCTTGCGCCGGTACTCATAATACTCATGATCGCGGATGGGCTGGTTGCCTGCATCTGCGCGGTATCCTTCCGCCGGGCAGGCGATGCGGGGGTCCAGTCCCTTTTCCAGAGCAGCTGCCGCGACAAGCACCTTGAAGGAGGACCCGGCCGGATACCGACCCTGCAGGGCGCGGTTGAGCAGCCGGGCCTGCGAATCCTTGCGCTCAAACAGCGTGGGTTGCAAGTTGTCCGGATCGTAGCCTGGAGAACTGTAGAGGACGAGAATCGCACCGCTGGACGGATTCAGGATCACCACGGCACCCTTGGTGCCCTTCATCAATTCGTGGGCGGTCTTCTGTAGATCGGCATGCAGGGTCAGGACGATATTACTGCCCTGGAGGTCGTCCCGCCTGATCAGGTTCCGTCGTAAGCGTTCCCACTCCGGGCTGGGCTCTTGCGTGATCCCGCTTAGCGTGGCATGTTCGGCCGCCTCGACGCCGGACTGTCCGTATAGGGGATGGTCATAGCCGACGATGTGACAAAACGCGGCCCCGCCCGGATACCGGCGCGTGGCCGGAGTTGCGGGTTCCGTCACCGCTAGGCGGGTGTTCCGGGCATCAAGGATGCCGCCACGCACGATCCGTGCAGCCGGGTTGTCCGCCCGGCGGTTGTAGCGTTTCATGAACTCGACAAACTCGGGCCGGGCGAAGCCCGCAAGCTGCCAGGTCGCCTGATAGGCCAGGATCGCGATGAATAGCAAGGCCACGGCAATAAAGAAAATGCGATAGGCCCGGCCTATGGTTTTGTGGTGGAAGCCGGTGATGGAACGTCGCATGACCATGAGGATCAGAAGTCCGGTCAGCGACCAGAACAAAGTCTTCACCACGGGTATTGCCGGAACAAGAACCTCGATCAGTTCTGCGGGCCATGTTGTCTTCCACTCCATTGCGGTGTACCCCAGGTTGTTCACGGGACGGTTGGTTCCATCATATGGGTTGATTCTGGCATGCCTGCGGATTCTAGTGCCAAGGGCATCTGGAAACGAGCCCAAAGATTCTACCCTTGGGCGTTTGTTTACGCTTGCCTGTGACCCCGTGGTGATGTACTTTTGCTTCGAAGTAGATCACATTTTGAATCAAAAGGGTTTAACCGATGAGCACATTGACCATACATGCACTGGAGGCTACCGTCGAAAAACGGATTCGTTCCAAGGCCAAGCGTGATGGAAGAAGCCTCAACCAGACGCTTAAGGAACTCTTGGCAGCAAGTGTAGGCGTCGGTCCATCGCCCAAAACGGACCACCGCGCCGACTTCTCCGAATTCGTCGGAATCTGGAATATGCAGGATGTCCGTGAATTTGAGGCCGTGACGGCCGATTTCGAGACAATCGACCAGGCGGACTGGCAGCCATGAATGCACTCCTGCTAGACACCAATGCCATCACGGCACTCTTCCAGGGGGAGACTGACGTATTGGATGCCGTTGCAAAGGCTGACTGCGTCTATGCATCAGCGATTGTCATTGGCGAACTGGAAGCCGGATTCCGCGGCGGCAGTCGCTATGCCCTTAATCTGGCTATTCTTAACCGTGTCCTGGCCAAGACAACCGTTGAGGTATTGCCGGTAAGCCGTGCTACCGGCGAGTGTTTCGGTCGCATCAAGCAGGCGTTGAAAGCGAAGGGCACCCCTATTCCCATCAATGACATTTGGCTGGCCGCGCAATCCATGGAAACCGGCGCGGTACTGGTGAGCTATGACTCTCACTTTGAAAAGGTTGACGGTTTGCGCCTATGGGTTCGCCCAGCAGTTTAGCCACACCGATCATCGCTCCCTTGCCACGCACGGAGCACCACAGGTTCGCCGCCAAAAACGGAAAGCCACCGCAGCCCCGAAGCGGGAGGGCGAGCGTCCTCGCGAGCCGTTTCGTTGCAAGCCAATACCTCCGAGATACGCCCCCGGTCTGGAACTCGACAACCAGGGCTTCGCCATCGCCTTTCGGGGGCTGATGAATAATCCGATCTTTGCCCTGCATCCAGCATGACGGCGCAGCAAAGGGGCATGCGTTGACGGGGGCTCGGATAGCGGCCGACTAGCCGGTGATGTTTGCCCTGTTTCAAGGGAGTGCACGAAAAACTGGTGCATCCCTGCTGCACCAGTTGCGGCCAGCCGTCGGCAAGACTGGCAAGCGCAACTGGGCTCCTCATCAACCAGCGCTTCATACCTCATGCCGACAAAAGGACTGTCCATTGGAAGTTCAAAAACCAGGAAACCTAAAGCTTATCCACAATCAACCGCCCGAAAGCGGCGTCATATTCTTCGTTCAAGCGTTCTGCTTCTAATTTCTCAGCACCTTCGCTCGCACCCGCGCCAAGCGCGTCAATATCCTTCTTGATTCTCGATATTTTGCGTTGCCGCTGGCGAAGAGTATGATCATTTATTTTCGTGTCATCCTCTTCCTGCACCCATTTGTTTTCGTTTTTGAGCTCTTTCCGAATGCGGTTTGCTTCCCGGCTGAAGTCTGTCATTTATGTGTCTCCTTCTTTGAGTCATGCCGACCAAAGGCTTGTCCCTTGGTTTTCATGGGCTTGACGACTTTACAGGACACCGTAAGGGACCGTGTCTAGTTCAGTTCCGTCTCTAATCTCTCGTCTGCGATTTCTTAACGTCAGCGTCTTGAAGGATACGTATCTGATCGGCGAGTTGGCGTAGGGCTTCGCCCTCAGAGCCTGTGTGCCTTTCAAGTGCGATTGTTCGAAAAGGGATAAGAACCGTTTCGAGTCTCTGGATTTCTGCTGTCTTATCAGCAAGGGCAGCTTTCTGATCATTTACCGTCTTCTGTAGAGAACGCACTTCAGACTCATGACCTGACGACTGCAGGTGATACCCAAACCAAAGGCCGAGCAAGCTGAAGATACCGCTAACAACGGCGATTTGAACACCGGGGTGAACCTTCATATTTCCCCAGAACCGCTCCCATTTGGATTCGGGAGGTAAACCAACAACGAAATCACTCACATACTCCCTCTCTGCCGAACATCAACACTGAATTAATGGGAGCTAGACCTGCTCTTTGCTGTATGGGAAATACTTGCTACACGTGAAACAGAAACAGATAGGATCTGTTCGCTGTGCTTTGGCGATGAAGTCGTTCTTGTTGCAGACAAGGCAAGAGTCAGGTTTGTCGTCATAGTGTGCAGCGCAGCGTGTGCACACGAATCTGACATTGATTCCTTCAGTGAAGTAAACGGTGTCATGATCTTTGTGTTCAGTTTTGTTCTGTGCCATTGTTGTTACTCCTTATGTTGGCGTTTCTTCAGTTCAATTCCCCCAATTGCAGATAGCATCTTGCGCTGCTCGAACTGTTTGATTGGTGGGATTTCAACACCTTTGCGCCACGAATGTTCTTTCGTAAGTCTCACAATAATTATTTGTCAATTTTCAATCTGATAATCAACAGTCACTTTGTTTATCTGTACTGTGGTGCCAAACATGTTCATCCTGTAGCCGTTAAAGGAGATGTAGTAGAAGTAATGTCCATTATCAATGTGCTCCGATAATTCGGCGACACAGTTTGTTGCACCGCCTGCCCACGTACCTCCCGTTGAAAAGCCGCCAAGCAACGTCCCATTACCATTGGCATCAACCCGGTTTAACCCAACACTTGCTGATCCCGTTACGTAATTTTGATTATCGTAAAGAGATGCGTTTAAACGGGTTAGTATGGCGCCGTCGGGTAAACAAAGGGGAGCAGTGGAAACTATCGCATTTATATTACCATCATTCGCTAACGGAGCCCATGGAATGTAATACTTTACTCCATTATTCGCGGTTGTTTCTATACAGATCCGAGAAAATGTGGATGTAGTTGAGACAACCTGATTAGCAATATCCGCATATTTCGCCGAGATGCTGTATGGAACACTGACTAGGCTTTGCCGAGGGGATAACGCTTCGCCGTTGAGGGTGACTTGCAACCAGGCGGCGGATGCGTCGAGGATGGCTCGGGATGAACCCGTTTCGCGGTAGGAGTATTGGACATTGATTGTACGTCCGGCAGCAGGGGCCCCGGAGAGGTAGATTGCCGAAATAGTTCCATTGGGATAGCTGCTAACAGAACCAAGGAAGTTGGCGGGGCTGCTGGAGCCCGTAACGTCATTCCAGGAATAGGTGCCGTCGTAAATCGTGACGGATGGATTGAGGATGGGCATTTTGGTTGTGGTGTAGTTGTAAACCGTTGCCGAGCCATCGGTGATGCCGATCTGTTCGGTGACGGTGACTACCGAGGTGCCGCTGGCGCCCCAGTGGAAGCTGTAGATGCCGTCGGTGACCGCTACGGTGCCGATGTTCTCGGTGTAAACAGCACTGCCCCCCGCTGGGTTGGTGTAGATGCCGATGGCGACCGTGACATTTCCGTTGACCGGATTGCGGTCGGTATCCGTAAGGTACCCCTGATAGTTAATTTGCCCCGGCACCTCAGCTACCGCTATCCCCGCCAGCACTGTTGCTATGATCATCACCATTATCAATTTCATTCTCATCGTCACCTCCACTGCGCACTATTCGCGCATGCTAAGTTCAGTCTGCCATGTGTACGTTGATTTTGTAAAACAGCATAGATTCCGCACTATCGACGACATCGGTATAAACATTCATCGGCGGAGTCGGTATGATATCCAGAACATGAGGTCCAAGCTGCGCGCGAAGATCGCCGCCTCTGTCGATTCTGTAGAGACGATTGTATGTGCTGGGCCATGTTATGACGAAATGGTATTGGTCACCAGAAGGGGTGACGGAGCTTGCCGATGCACCCCATATAGAAGTCGGGTCGGTGGGGTCGGTTCCGGAAATAAACTCGTCCATATTCGTGCGCCCATCATGATCCCAGTCGTCAGATGCTCCGCCGTCTATGGCGTTGGTTGATCCGAAATGCTCGATTAGCCACCAGTACGGCAGACCACCAACAATTGGAGTGCGAGCACTCGATTGAATGAGGCCAGCAAAACCGGCGTTGTTGATGTGCAGCGAATTACTAGATACGCCTGGTGGTGTGGATTGCCCCAATATCACAACAGATCTGTAACGCGACGACGTGGCGACAGAACCACCCGAAGTAGTTGCCCTGCCAATTTCGACGGCTGCCATCACCCCGGACAGCATTAGAATCGACAAACCGAATGCAAAACTGGTGATTTTTAATTTCATTGTATGACGAACTGATCACGAATGAATACCTGGAAGAGCAGGATCATTGTGCGTTTATCGCATATTGCGGTCAAGCTTAATTTATCGCATTTTGCGATTATCACGAAACTAAACGCATGATGCGTTTAAATGAAGAAATCCATCCATTCGCCAGAATATGGCGCGGTATGCCGGAAGCTGATCGATATGCGTCGGCAGGCCGGGCTGACGCAACAGGAATTAGCCGATGCGCTAGCCCGTGAACAGTCCTTTGTCTGGCGGATCGAAAACGGGGAACGACGGCTGGATGTACTGGAGTTCTTCTGGGTGTGCGAGGCCCTCGGACAGGATGCCAAAGCGGTTTATGCCGAACTGATCTCCGCCTGGGTTCCGCAAGGAAAGTGATACACCACCCACTCATTCCTGTGCGATTCGTGCCGATTTGCCCCGATGTGACAGAAAACGACGCTTGTCCCGTGGCGCGTTTATGCCTATGATGCGGACTGTTTTGCAATACCCACCCTGAAACCGGAATGCCATGCCTGAACAAAACACGTTTACCTTTAAATTGACGTCCGAGCAGCAGGAGACTCTCGCCATGATGCTGCGTAGCGGCAACTACCGCCCGGCCGAGGTGCCGCATACCAGCATCGCCGTCAAGGCGCCGGACTGCAACATCAACCTCTACAACAGCGGCAAGCTGCTCGTGCAGGGCAAGGGCGCGCGCGAGTTCGTCGAGTTCACGCTCGAACCGCTCGTGCTCGGCACCGCCACCATCGGCTACGAGAAGGAGCTCGATCCCTCGATCAACGCCCCGCGCATGGGCGTGGACGAAAGCGGCAAGGGTGACTTCTTCGGCCCGCTCGTGATCGCCGCCGCCTATTGCGACGAGACGCTTGTAGACGCCATGCAGAAGCTCGATGTGAAGGACAGCAAGGCCATCACCAGCGACAAGAAGGCGATGGCGATCGGCGCGGAACTGCGCAAGCTGCTGGGCAAGCGTTTTGCACTCGTCTCGATCGGTCCGGCCGCCTACAACCGGCTGTACGCCAAGATGCGCAGCGTCAACCGCATCCTGGCCTGGGGCCATGCCCGCGCCATCGAGAACCTGCTGGAGGCAGTGCCGGGGTGCCCGACGGCGATCTCCGACCAGTTCGGCAGCAAGGAGAGCGTCGAGCGCGCCCTGATGAAGGCGGGCCGCGGCATCGAGCTGATCCAGCGCCACAAGGCGGAATCGGACATGGCGGTGGCGGCAGCCTCGATCCTGGCGCGAGAGAGCTTCCTGCACGCCCTGCAGAAGATGCGCGAGCAGTACAGCGCGGAGATTCCCAAGGGCGCATCCGCGGCAGTGCGCGGAGCCGCGGTCGCGCTCGTGCGCCGCACCTCGCCCGAGACACTGCTCAACACCGTCAAGTGCCACTTCAAGACCACCGACTCCGTCCTGGCCGACCTGGGCATCACGCGCGCCAACCTCCCACCCGAGGGCCAGATCGTCTCCAAGCCCTACACCCGTCCCGAGAAGACCGCGTAGGCGATTCTGCAATCTTGCATTCCAGGGCGGGTTCTGGTATCTGGTTCCCTCCGTAACTGCAACCGGATAACCCCTTAGGAGAAGCCATGCCGAAAGCCTGTGATTTGAAACGTGGCGATATTGTCGCCATCGATAACGCACCCTACGCGGTCGAGGATCTCAAGATCTCGACCCCCTCCGCCCGCGGGGCCTCCAGTCTCTACCATTTCCGGTTGCGCAACCTGAGCACCAAGACCAAGCTCGACAAGACCTGCAAGGGCGACGAGATGTTCAGCCCCTGCCAGTTCGAGCGCAGACCGATCCAGTTCTCCTACGCCCAGGGCGACGACGTGACCTTCATGGACCTGAAGGATTTTAACGAGATCACCTTCCGCGCCGACGAGATCAAGGACGAACTGCCCTACATCACCGAGGATCTGGAGGGTATCAGCGCCCTGATCAGCGACGGGCGCACGCTGGGCATCGAACTGCCGTCCGTGGCCGTGCTGAAGGTCGTCGCCTGCGACCCCTCGATCCGCGGGGCCTCGGCCACCGCCCGCAGCAAACCAGCGACGCTCTCGACGGGCTTGCAGGTGCAGGTGCCGGAATACCTCTCCTGCGACGAGGTCATCCGGGTGGACACCCGCACCGGGGCCTTTCTCGGACGTGCCTGAGCCATGGATTTTCTCGCCGCCTACCAGTTGACCGACTTGGCTTGGATCGCGCTCTCGCTGCTGCTGACCGCGATGGCCAAGGGCGGTTTTCCTGTCGGCAGCATCGCCACGCCACTGCTGATCCTGCTCTGGCCGGGACAGTCCCAGGCCGCCCGCGCGGCGGTGGCCTTCATGCTGCCGATGCTCTGCGTGATGGATGCCGGGGCGGTAGTCCTCTACCGCCGTCATATCGACTGGACGCGCGTGCGGGCGATGATCCCAGGCAGCATCGCAGGCGTGATGCTGGCCTCGGTGCTGTTCATCTCCGACAAGCATGTGCTGATCGAGGTAACCGATGCAACGCTGCGCATCGCCATCGGCACGCTCGGCCTGCTGTTCACGCTCTGGTTCGCCACGCGCAAATGGATCTTTGCGCGCCTGGTCGGGAGCGACGCCCCCGGCCCGAAGGCCTGCTTCGCCTACGGGGCGACCGCGGGCATCACGTCGTCACTGGCGCATGCAGCAGGCCCCGTGATGCAGATGGTGCTGCTGCCTCAGAAACTGCCGAAGATGATGTTCGCAGGCACCAATAGCGCGTATTTCTTCGTACTGAACCTGATCAAGCTCGTTCCGTTCGTGCTGCTCGGCCGCATCCAGCCCGATCACCTGCGCCTCGGACTGGTGATGCTGCCGGTGATCCCGGTCGGCGTCCTGGCCGGCTACGTACTGGTCCGCTTCACACGTGACCACCACTATGCCGCCTTCATCCACATCGTGCTCGCCATCACCTCGGTCGTCCTGATCCTCAGCGGCCTGCGGGGGTGATTGTTAAAGGATTGCAGTACGCCCAGTAATGTGATTTCCTTCCCGCATGAAAAAACAAGCAACACTCTCCATTCGCCTGGATACAGACGGGAAAGAGGGTCTTGATCGCATCAGTGCCATCGCGGGTCTTACCCCATCCACCATCATCCGCCTGCTCGTCAAATCCCTCTGCGAGTACTCCGACCGCAACAAAGGCAAGGTCGCATTCCCGCTGAAATTGAAGCAATAGTAGGGCTGAACGTTAATCAATGCACGTCTGTTGACGGAAGGCCATATAGAGAAAACGGGGACCATCGGAGCAGAACGTGGTTTCTACAATAACGCTCCATGGGCAATGAGAGATAGATTTATTGCAGGTTGTTGAAAAAAACATACGTATAAAATCAGAAAGGAAGTCACTCTATGTTGGCTAAAAAAACGCCCCGAAAGAAACCCCTCATATCTAGGACACCGATCGGATCAAAGGGAAAGAAGAGCGGTGGTAAAACAAAGCGCAGCACATAAAACAGAAAGAGAACAAACAGCCACCGTTGTCAGCTTTGTCAGCAACTTCCGCCCGAAGGCTTATGAACAATACAGGAGATGTTTTTCTGTCACCGTAGTCTATAGGATTTATCAGCTATGACCATTTTTATGACAGACGAGGAGCTGAATTTACTCGCGGCTAAGACACTTCAGAAAATATTCCGTACGCCGCCCAGTAACACGGAAGCTCAAGTACAGCACATTCGTAACTGTCTAGAGGAAAATCAGAAGAAGATCGCCAATGACATTCTTTGCGTGTGTAGAAACACCGGCTGCCCTGCAGACTGCCCAGTGCAAAAGGAAGGGTTCAGCGAAATGCTATAGAACTTATAGAACTTGGTAATTGCAAATGATACGCAACATAGTGATAAGATGCGGTTCGATGGAACTGCCTGTCTCGATTCTTATGTGTTATGTTATGGACAAGGAGATCAAATGCACTGGAAAGAGATGATGCCTGGTTGTTTCGGAGACAGAGACAAGATATTCGGTGGGCACCCAGCAGACGAGAAACGTGCACGCGAGATGTTGAAGGCCGCGATAGATGAAAAGGCAACAATGGTTGAGATTACTGCCGAAGCCACTCGTTTACTCGGGACAGCCGGTGCCGGACCAGAACATATCGCAGAGCAACTGACCCGAATTAAAGAACTCAAATTCTGACAAAAGGAGCAACCAATATGACAAAACTCTTTTTCGCGACGATTACTCTCTTCATCTCCGTGGCCTGCCAACTCCTCGCTTACACCCCGCCTAGCCCGCAAGAGCTTCAGCTAAAAGCGGACGCTGGCGATGCCGATGCGCAAGCTATGCTTGGGGAGTCATACGCACGCGGCGAGTGGGGTGTAGAAAAGGATTATGAACAAGCGCTCAAATATCTTAGACCAGCGGCAGAACAAAATAACCCCGTTGCGTTAAATTGCCTCGGTTTTATGTATTCTGAAGGTTATGGCGTTGATCAAGACTTAGTAATAGCAGGGAAATATTTTATGTCGTCTTTTCGGGGACTAAACGATAGAAAAGATACTGCCGACCCGCGTTTGCTTCAAAATCTTTCTACTTTGTATCTTTACGGGTACGGCACTAAGATGAACTTAAAAACATCCCTTGATCTTTCCCTTATGTCTGCCGAACAGGGATATGCCAGAGCGCAGTCTGTTGTTGGTGTTGCCTACATGAGAGGTAAGGGATTATCTAAGGACGGGGCCGCTGCAGTCAAATGGTTTCGCCTTGCAGCAGAGCAAGGATATGCCCCAGCACAGTACTCGATGGGTATTCTATATAAGCACGGGGATGGATACGTCGACCAAAATCGCGACGAAGCAATCAAATGGTTCACACTGGCAGCCGATCAGGGATTTGCTCCGGCTGCAAAGGCATTGCAGGAAATGCCATCCCAAGAGCAATTGCCAGCCGATGAAATCAGAAGAGCCAAAGCCGAGAAACTAAAGGGGCAGACGCTCGTGGCCAAGGGGTTGTAAACCGGGATGGAAATCTCCAACGTGGATGTAACGGTAAAGGCCAGCTTCCCAGAGGAATATGGGAAGCAAGGACCCTTCAACGTCACCGCAGGTCCGGGCGCGTATGCCTACTCTGACAAAGGTCAGTACTACTACTGGATTGGGGGCATGTTGCCCGCGGGACTCATTTTCGCAAACGAATATAAGGAGGTTACGTTCATCCAGTTCTCAACGGCACTTGTCAACGAACTTTTCAAGGCGGAAGAAATGGAGGCATCAGGCTTCGTCAAGACATTTGCCAAGGGCTACAAGATTCCCGAATTCAAACCCAAAGATGACAGGAGCGGATGGTACTACACCAGTCCTGATGGTTACAAGGTGACCATCGATGACAAGAAAGAAGTGACCATTGAGAAAACAGCAACTGCAAAGGAAGCGCAGAGCACGTTCGATTGAGAGGTGGAAATATGTGCATGACGCCTCTGCAACTCTGCGTTGAATGATCGGCTACAGATAAGGAGTGCAATAATGGTAGTTAAAACGATGCCGCTTAATACCATAATGCTCGACAACCAGACCTTCAGTGTGTTCTTCACCAAAACTATTATAGGGCGCAACCCTCCCGGTAAGTTCTACGTTATTGGCCGCCCATACATCGGCAGGCAGACTGCCGCAGGGACACTGGTTCTGTTTCACCTTGATGGCCGTATCATTGTGACTGCAAGGTTGCAATCAGATTGGTGGCGACCGAACGACGATCCAAAGGAGCACCCAGATGCTCGCTGCGTCTATCTTTTTGATTCCTCTACAATCAAGGTGCTCAACAATCCATGCAGATTGAAAGATCTTCCGACTCCGTGGCAACAGAAATGGCCTAGAGGTCGATTTGACCCATTTCCGAGAACGCTTGATGGTGCCTACGAAAATGAGTTTCTTGGCAAAGCAACTTGATTCGAAAGGCTGAGAATGTAAACCGATGCGTAACTCGCCCACCATCCACTGTTGGATTGCTCGTCGCAGCCTAGGGTTGGGGTATTGAGATAGAAATATTGAATGCAAATATGTGAAAATATCGCGTGGATCACTGATTCAGATATAGAGGAGCTTCAGCATTCATTGGCTACTGTTGATCAGTGTATCCGCCGTACGGAGTCTAGCGGTTTCGCTGAACTCATCATACTTAAGCTGAATCATACAAAATTAACAATCAGACCCGAACAGAATCACGGGCGTGCCCATTTTCATATAGAATTCAAGAAGGAATATGCTGCATCTTACGCCGTTGACACACTTGAGTGTTTAGCTGGCAGAATGCCGCAGAAGTACGAGAAACCTATCCTCAACTGGGCTCAGGACAAACAGAAACACTTAATGTCAACATGGGAAGCCCTTGTTGCTGGAAAAGACGTAAGAGAGCTTGTCATCGCAAAGGAGTAGCCTCAAGATTCAGCACCGTATTTTGGAACTAATCTGCAAAGTCATACCTTACTCTCCGTGAGGTTTGGCCAGCAAAACTTATTTCAGAGGTTGAATACGACTCCTTGAAAAGGTTCAGTTCAACGTAAGTCCTCCAGCCCCCGTCCCCATTTCAGCTTTTTCCAACTTATACCCCGTCTTCTCCGCCACCTCCGCCGCATCCACCTTCAGCCCGGCCTTCGACAAATCAACCGCATCCTGCATAACCAGGCGAAGTATTGAAAGTCCCCACATCGGATTGTAACTACCCCGACGCTTTCCTCTTGCCGCTTGCAGCCTCCCCGCCCGCCTCGCCATCATCCCCGCATTCCCGGCCTGCCGCGCCTGCTTCGCCAGCGCCAGCGCAATCACTCAATCATCATGGTGCCCCGATGGCGCGTTGCAACTGAGATGCCTCGTCGAGCTGGCCTCATCCTCATACCGATTCATCTCCACCGCCAATATGTCCCCATCATCACCTTCGTGCCTTTGCTTGCCTAGAGCTTGGGCATGATAGGAGCGATACACTCGGCCGGCTTTTCGGCGACTCCGGCTCAGGTAATGATTTCCCAGTGACCGCGGGTTCCGCCGATCCGCTTCAGAACGCCAGCATCTCTTAAATTCTTTATGTGCTTGATTACGGCAGAATCATTTATTTCCAGCATTTGCGCGATATGCCGATATGTAATCTTTGAATCGGTGCGAATCAATGCTAGGATGTCTTTCTGGCGCCCGCTCAGCTCGATTGCACCACCGATTGCACCACCGATTGCACCACTGATTTGACCACCTGCTGCCTGCTCGCGGGCAAAGGGGAATTCAAGCCAGAGGCCACCCGGTTCGGTCATGATCCGGGGCTTCGGGTTTTCCGCAGCGGTGCAGGCTTCGAAGATCTGCTCCATACCCCGGCCCCAGGCTTCGATAAACCCGGCACGAAAGAATGCGTTGGCGATGTCGGGGTTGCCGGGATGCGAGGCGTGCGGCCCCACCAGGTTTTCAATGGTCCAGTCTTCCGGTAAATGCCCTGGATTCCAGATGCGGATTTTATCGGCGTAAACCCGGATCTGAATCGGAACAGGAACGGTGTATTCCCTATGCACAACGGCGTTATGCAAGGCTTCGCGCAGGGCCTCTTCCGGTACGGGGTAACGCTCCACACGTTGTACGCCCCGATACGATATAGAGGCCTCGGTATATTTGGTCAGCAGAAAATCCATCGTTTTGTTAACCTGGGTAAAGAGGTCGCCATGGACTTCGTCCTGAAAGCGCAGATCGGTTTCGCTCCGGAAATAGCCGATCTTGATGAAAGCCCCGGTAACCGCACTTTCGGGATCGGGATGAAACAACAGGAGCGCGGCGTTTTTCAGATACCCATCTTTGATCAGCTTGAGCTTTTCCAGCAGCGGCTGGTTTTTCAACGCCAGATCCGATGCGGGGATGC